>CAMBGA010000041.1 GCA_945866095.1 Spirosoma fluviale | reverse complement strand
TGAGCAGCAAATATGGAAACAAAAGGACGCGTACTAGTCGCCATGAGTGGCGGTATTGACAGCTCAGTCGCAGCTGTTTTATTACATGAGCAAGGATATGAAGTGATCGGCATGACCATGAAAACATGGGACTATGCTAGTTCAGGCGGCACAAAAAAGGAAACAGGTTGCTGTTCGCTCGATTCCATTAATGATGCCCGACATATTGCCGTATCCTTAGGATTTCCACATTATATATTAGATATCCGCGAGGAATTTGGAGACTCGGTCATCGACTATTTCACCAATGAATATGTAGAAGGCAGAACGCCAAATCCATGTGTGATGTGCAATACGCATATTAAATGGGATGCATTATTAAAACGCGCGGACCAATTAGGTTGTGAATTCATCGCCACTGGACATTATGCTCAAATTAGAGAAGAAAATAATCGATTTATAATTTCCAAAGGCGTGGATGCCTTAAAAGACCAAAGTTATGTGCTTTGGGGAGTTTCCCAATCGTCACTCGCTCGAACCATTTTACCTTTAGGCCATTTGACCAAGGCGAAGATACGTGAAATGGCCACAGAGCGGGGCTTTGTAGACCTAGTCAATAAATCAGAAAGCTATGAAATTTGTTTTGTACCTGACAATGATTATCGAGGATTTTTAAAGCGTAGAATTCCTGAACTGGAGGAGCAAGTAAAAGGTGGAAATTTTATTGACACAGAAGGCAAAATCATTGGTATTCACGAGGGATATCCATTTTATACGGTAGGCCAAAGAAAGGGTTTAGGAAAGGCATTTGGCTACCCAGCCTTTGTCACAGAAATACGAAAAGAAACGAACGAAGTGGTCATCGGGAAATTAGAGGATTTGAATAGAACGGGTATGTATGTGGGCCAATTAAACCTTCAAAAATATGATTCCATCCCCTCAGGAGGCCTAGAAACGGTCACAAAAGTTCGATACAAAGACGCCGGAACACCTGCATTTATTGAAGGATTGGACGGAAAAATCAAAGTAGAATTCCATGAAGAAGTCAGTGGAATCGCACCGGGCCAAGCAGCGGTATTTTATGAAGGAGATGATGTGGTCGGTGGGGGTTGGATTCTTAAATCGTTTCAAAAAGGAAGTGTTTTCGAAAATGTCCAATCATTCCAATTGTAGCTGAATGCAAAATCAACTCATTTTTACCAGAATTATTTAATGCGAACTTTTAATCGGGGCATTTGAATCACCTCCATATCAAAAATCCGAGATCCGTCAATCTTAAATCTTAAAGCTGTTTGCTCATCATGAAATCCATGTTGGCCCGCCGCCCCAGGATTCAAAAAAAGCATGTTATTTCGCTTCAAATCTCGTTTTACTTGGAGTATATGAGAATGGCCGCACACAAAAATATGAGGAATTCCTTGGGCAAAAGTTTCTAAAGCATCAGGTTTATAGGAGGAAGGAGCCCCGGCGATATGCGTCATGGCCACTTGTACATTTTCGCACATAAATCGAGTGATCTTAGGAAACATGTTCCGAATCGTTCGATCATCTATGTTCCCATAAACGCCATAAACGGGTTTTCCAAAACTCATCAAAGTATCTGCTATGGCTACAGATCCCCAATCGCCCCCATGCCAAATCTGATCACAAAATTCGATATGCTCTTCTAGGCGCGCATCTAAATAACTATGTGTATCTGAAATGAGTAAAATCTTTTGCATTTATTCAGCAGGTTTTGTTTTCAATGAAATCAATAAATTTTCCTTCACTAGATTGTTGGCCAACCAAACCGATTTCTCACTCGAATATTTTAGTTTCACTGCCTCGGAAACTTCAGGAACAGCCATCACCCAAGCAGGCGATCCAGCATCCTTCCAAGCGGAATACCAAAAACTAGCCACTCGGTTAGACGCTAAAAGCATTCTATTTTCGATGGAAGTGCCTAATCGATTACCATAAGCCCGAATAAAGTCTTTGGTGTAGTACTGTAATTTACGACCCCCACGTTCCACTTCCATAAATGCTTTGGCCTCACCCATTTCTGCTCGGATGGCTAATTCGGTTTTATATACTTCAGGAAGCATGTCATGAGATTCCAATAAAATTTGAAAGATAAAATCTTGAGGATTTTTAATGTAGGTGACGGTTGGCACCTTATTAAACTGATAGTTTCTTAAAAACTCCTCAGGCACCAAACTTTCCCACAACACATGAATGCCTTTTTGGTTGGTCAATTGACCATCGTGATTTTTAGTTGTATGTAATGGAACATGTGAATCAGCGACATAATGCCCTAAATCCGCTGCATAAAACAATACAGAATCCTTTAATTGATGTTGGAATGAATAAACCAAACGCTTATACACACGGTTTACCTCCCAAGGCACAATCCCTTCATTTTTCAAACTATCCAAGGAATATTTTTTGATGGCGGCAGAAAAATCATGTGGAATAGTTGTTCGATAGTTGGGACCAAAAACGTCAGCATCCATATCTAAATAATGCTTAGGGTCCTCTGATTTATCATCACGTCTACGTACATCTGGCCGAATCGAGTGAGTCACCAAATAGTCTTGATTTGCGTAAAAAAATAACCCCAATTCTATAGGCAACGTATAAATGGACACTTGTTGCAATGACTTATGAGCCAAAAATCCCCATGAAGAGATTAAGATAGGGATGATCGCGAAAATTGAAAATTTAACTAATGTTCTCTTTAGCATGTTGTATGTAATTAGAAGGTGATTGACCAAATTGTTTTTTAAAGACACGAGCAAAATACGCAGGATCATTAAATCCTACTTTATAAGCAATTTCAGAAACATTTAATTGAGTGGTCTCGATAACCACCAGGGCTTGATGGAGCCTAATGGATCGTATAAACTCATTGCCCGCTAAGGAAGTTAGGCTTTTAAGCTTCCGGTATAACTGCATTTTACTCATATCCAGCCCTTTTTCTAAATCGACCACATCAAAATTAGAATCAGCGATATTTTCAATGATTAAGGCGGTTGCTTTTTGTAAAAATTCATCTTGAAATTCCGGTAATTTACCCTCCGTTAACTCTTTCTGAACGAATTGTTTTTGCCAATTTTTTCTGGCTCTTTCCTTGGCTTCCAATAATTTATTGACCCTTATTTCCAACAAATCAGCATTAAATGGCTTGCTCACATAATCATCTGCACCAGATTGCATGCCTTCAATTTGGCTATCTTGAGAACTTTTTGAAGTTAAAATTATGATCGGGATATGATTTGTTTTGGGATTGCTACGAAGCGCCCGACAAAGATTAATTCCGCTCATGCCAGGCATCATCCAATCCGTAATGACTACATCAGGTAAAAATTTTAACGCTAATTCTAGTGCTTCTTCTCCCCTTTCAGACTCGACAATCTGAAAACGATCTGAAAATATATCGGCAACAAATTTTCGCAATTCAGTATGATCATCTACAATTAATAAAATCTGTTTTTCATGTTCAATGGAGTCTAATTTTCGAACCACGGGATTATTGGAAACGATTTTTTCCAACAAATTTTCATGCGAATGTATCCATGAGGGATCAAAAACGATGTCTTGCACAGGGAAAGTAATGGAAAAATTACTTCCTTCGCCTAGCTTACTATTGACCTCTATTTGACCTAGATGCAACTCAATCAATTCCTTACAAAGTGACAAACCTACTCCCGTTCCAGCTCGATTCATCGACTCAGGTACTTGGTAAAAACGATCGAAAATATGATTCAAATGTTCTGATGCAATTCCTTTACCAGTATCTAAAACTTGAATTCGAACTGATTTGACTTTCTTTTTATCTGCTTGAATATCATGAATAAGCGACAAAGAAACCCCAATTTTACCTTCCTCCGGGGTATGTTTAAATGCATTAGACAAAAGATTGGTCACACATTTTTCAATGATATCAGAATCATAATAAACAAAGAGGTCGTTTTGTGGGGGTTTCCACATTAAATTAATCTGCTTTTGTTGCGCATAGTTTTCAAAACCCAACATGATACTATTTAATTGAAGGACTAAATCATGTTTTGCGATAGAAGGCTGCTGGTTTCCAGATTCAATTTTGGATAAGTCTAGTAGTTGGTTAATCAATCGTAACAGCTTTTGTGCATTTTGATGTATGGAAGACATCCGAGTATTTTGTTCCTCATTTAAGCCCTTATTTTTTAGAAAATAACGTTCAATCGGACTTATGATAAGTGTTAAAGGAGTCCTGAGCTCATGAGAAATATTAGTGAAAAAATGCGTTTTTACCTGCTCGAGCTCTTGAATACGCTCTTTCTCAATTTCTTTTAAACGAATATCCGTCTTAAATGCTTCCCGGATCTTTATTTCTCGGATAAACCCATAAACAATGGCTAAAGCAGAAAGAAAATAGATCGCAAAAGCCCACCAGGTGCGGTACCAGGGAGGTAAAACAGTGATTTTTAACTCAAATGGTTTTTCTGCCCAGATACCATCCGAGTTAGTAGCTTTAACTTTAAACGTGTAATCTCCAGGACTTAAATTGGTGTA
Source organism: Spirosoma fluviale (assembly GCA_945866095.1). Classification (GTDB taxonomy): domain Bacteria; phylum Bacteroidota; class Bacteroidia; order Cytophagales; family Spirosomataceae; genus Aquirufa; species Aquirufa fluvialis_A. The sequence goes on along the minus strand of CAMBGA010000041.1, from coordinate 13,121 downwards.
AGAAGCTGACCTTTGGGTCCCCACATAATTCCAATCTTTTTCAAATCCATCTAAATAATAAGCATAACGGTTATTTTTGGGTCTTTGATACTCCAAAGCAACAAAGTCAAAGCTAAACACCGATTGTCCAGGCTGAAGCGTTAAATGCTTGGTAAATAAAATATCTTCGTTTAAAGGAGAATTTTCTGCTCCCACTTGCACCGGCTTATTAAAGATTTTTAAATTGGTAATGTAGACATTGGGAACATCCGATCGGGAACGCAAACTATCTGATTTGATGTAGTTCAACCCATTAATTCCTCCAAAAAACAACCAATCTTGGCTATTTTTATCAAAAGCATTAATCAAAAACTCCTTTCCTTGAAGACCATCTACATCATCGAAATTAATGCATTTGAAAGTCTGAGGGTCCATTTTAGAAATTCCTCCATTGGTTGTCAACCATAAATTTCCTTTTTTATCTTCCACCATTCCCCTCAAGGTATTGCTGACTAAACCATCAGCTACGGTAAAGATCTTAAACACATTTCCAGGTCCTTGATATAAATGCAATCCTCCCCCATTGGTCAGGACCCAAATTCGATTTTTTCGATCTTGGTGAATATGCGTAACATGGTTATACCTTAAAGAGGAAGTGGAAATCCCCTTTTCCCAATGATCAATTTTTTTTGTTTTAAAATCGTAGACATATAATCCACTGGCCGTAGTACCTAACCATAAACGACTATTTCCCTCCATCATTAACGTAGAAATCGTTTTATTCTCAAACAATTTCCTGTTTAATTCAGTGTAAGGAATTTCATATTTTTTTGAAATCAAATCAAAGGTCATTAAACCATTTCCTGAAGTCCCAAGCAACATCTTTTGTCCCATCTTAAGGATACTAGAGAATTTTATGGTCGCGACGTTTGAAACAATTCCTTTCGGGACAGGGTATGAAATCATTTTACGGTTAGCATCCATATTGAAAAGACCTTTTCCCCAAACACCAATCCATAAAGTTCCCTGTGAATCAGTCTCTAATAAATTAACATCAAAAATATCGGGGGAATTAAGCCGATTGATGTCTGCATTATTAACTAAATGTTCAACGATACCGGATTTATAATTCAAATACGATAAACCTACATTACTCCCTATCCAAACTCCTTGATTAGAATTTGCCCGAAGCGCGGTGACTTTATTACTTAATAATCCTAAAAAGGTATTAGGTTTATATCTCAATAAAGAAAAACGAGATTTTTGGTGAAAATCAATATTTAAACCTGCTTCCCAAGTCCCAATCCACGTATTTAGATTTGAATCTGTAAATAAACTAGTCACTGAATAAGAGCTAATACCAAATTCCGGATCAGGATTAGACACCACTTGGCGAAATTTTGTAAAATTCTCTCCCTCACAAATGTAAATTCCATTATCAGTTCCGATCCAAATATTGTTAGAACCATCCCTACTGATACTGGTCACTATATTTTGACGAGAAGAAAGGGTAGACCGATTGTAAAATACAGAAGCGAATTTTTGATTTTGATGATCAAAGCGAAATAATCCTCGGCCTTCTGTGCCGACTAATATATCCCCATTTTTAGCTTCAAATAAAGCTCGAATACGAAATTCGTTGGCCGGCCCCTTTTGGCCAAAATTAAATGGCAAATAGGAACGGTTGCCCAATACCGAAATTAAATAACCTGTTCTTGTACCAATCCAAAGCGATCCAGAAGAATGCCTAAAAAACCGAACTGCATCTTTAATCAATGGAGTTTCGAAATCAGATTCCGATTTTATGATGACATTCTTTTTCGAATCTAGGGTCATAAAACCCTTGCCCACAACAGCTACACAAATTTTATGTTTCCCTAAATTAACGATCGATGGAGTAATGACCGATGAAATATCTTCCCCTAAAGGTCCGCGCGTGAATCGAATCACCGAACCTGTTTTTAAATTAATTTTATTTAATCCTGCATTTCTCGTTCCAACCCACAAATTACCTTCATCATCTTCACAAACTGTGGATATATCACTACCACTTAACGTCTTGTTGTCATTAGGATCATTTCTAAATACCGTAAACGAATATCCATCATAGCGATTTAAGCCATCCGCGGTAGCAAACCACAAAAAACCGTTTTTGTCCTGAATGATTTTATTGATGGTACTTTGAGATAAACCTGAAGCCGTGGTTAATCTTTCATAGCGCGTCGACTTTTGAGCCCATAGATAATGGGGGCTAAAAATCAGTAAGCTAAGAAACAATAATGCAGATCGAATGGACAAAATAAACGGCCTTAAAATGAAAGTCTAAAATTAGAAAATTTAAAGGAAATTAATTTGAATTTTAAGTGCGGTCACAAGAAACAGGAAAATACAAAACCGTTTAAATTGTGTTAAAACCAATTAAATAGCTTCCTAATAAATCACAAACCTTGTTTTTGCAAATTATGTCCATTAAAATGAAAGATTTGTCCAATAAACAATCGGATCGGTCTAGTAAATTTGGAAATAGAAAATAGAATAAAAATATTTTTTATTTCTAGAAGACACATTTGCAATGAATAACAACTTTGGAACCTTTACCATTAAAAAATCAGACAGCAAATTGCCGAAATATCAGCAATTGATTAACTCGCTTTTGCAGGATATTGAAATGGGTGAATTAAAACCAGGTGAGCGTTTACCCAGTATTAATGAGGCGTCTGAAGAATGTTATTTGTCGAGAGATACCGTGGAGAGGGCCTATACAGAGTTGCATAAAATGGGAGTCATTACGTCTATTTTCAGAAAAGGTTATTTCATTTCAGAGTCAACATTTCAAACAAAAACAAAAATTTTGTTTCTAGTAGGGAAAATAACTGATTCCACTAAATCAACTTTTGATGTCTTTTGTGATACTTTAGGAAAAAATGTTTCCGTAGATATTTTCACTTATCAATACAAAGCACAACAATTTCAAGAGATCATGAGCCAACAATTAGGCAATTATCATTATTATGTTGTGATGCCCCATTTAATTGAGGAGGATGATGAAAATTTAAAATGTTTAAAGAAAATACCATCTGACCGATTGATCATCTTGGATCATTCTTTTTCAAGTCTAAGCCAAACGTTTGCAAGCATCGTTAGCAAACCAATCAGTCAAATCAAAAAAGTTTTCAATACCCAACTAAACCTGTTTAATAAGTACCATTCATTTAATTTAGTTCTGACAGAGGAAGATTATTTCGATGCCGAATTAATTAATGGATGCAGTAAATTCTGCGAATCTATTTCAATGAATTTCCAAGTTTTAGATGGTCTTGACGAAGACGAGATGCGTTTAGGTGAAATTTATTTCACTTTAGCGGATTGCGACCTTGCCAAGGCCATCCATTACGCGGGCAAAAACGGATTTGAAGTTGGAAAAGATATAGGATTAATCGGATATAACGATTCATGTTTTAAAGAATTGTTGGTCGGCGGAATCTCCGTCATTTCAAGCCAACCGAATCAAATGGGGCGAATGGCCGCAGAGATGATTCAAGAAAATTCGAAGAAAAATGTAGAATTGGATCTTCAATTCATCCAAAGAAATTCACTTTAGGGTTTAATTTGCAAAAATGGACCATGGTTTCATGGTTCCATTTTTTTTATGTGTGCAATATTTCTTTTAATCCCTTTAAGTTTCGTTCGATTAATCGCTGAATATCGAAACAATTCATTAAATAAATCTTCTGAAAGTCCTTCCCAATCCTGCCGATTAAGGCCTAAAAACTCATTACTTGTTTGAAAAAGCGGTTCTTGATGCGGCTTAGAAAAACGATTCCAAGGGCAAACATCCTGGCAAATATCACAACCAAATATCCAATCTTTAAAATCCTTTTGCAGGTCAATGGGCATATTTTCTTTTAATTCGATCGTGAAATAACTGATGCATTTCGAACCATCCACCACGTATGGCGTAATGGCATCTGTGGGGCAGGCATCAATGCAACGCGTACACGTACCACAAAAATCTTTGATGGGTCCGTCAGGCTCACAAGCTAAGTCGATCAGCATTTCGGCCAAAAAATAAAAGCTGCCGCTTTTCGGGATAATTAGATTGGCATTTTTCCCGATCCAACCAATACCCGATTTTTGAGCCCAAGCTTTTTCTAAGATAGGTGCTGAGTCGACAAACATCCGACCTGTAAAATCACCTAATGCTAGGTGCAAATCATCCCATAAAAGTTTCATTTTATCTTTTATTACCACGTGATAATCTTGACCAAAAGCGTATTTAGAAACCTTAAAGCTGTCTTGTAAGGGTTGGAAATCAGGCGAAGGAAAATAATTATAGACTAATGAAACAACTGTTTTACACCCATCCACTAATTTCCTAGGATCTAAACGTTTATCAAAATGATTCTCCATATAGGACATGTTCCCCTGCATATTTTGGGAAAGCCAATTTTCCAATCGGGGTGCTTCGGCTTCTAAAAAATCAGCATTGGACAATCCGCAAAACTCGAATCCATGTTGGGACGCCAAGGATTTTATCGTATCAGAAATGTTTTTGGGAGTTCTACTCATGCGACATAAATTTACGAATGCTAATCAAATTATGCCAAACTGTCATAAAATAGTTTTTGGTGTATGATTTGTTTAACGGAAACCTTATTAATTTTGCCATATGAAAAAGAAAAATACCGAAATAAATCCGGAAGAGGAAATAGCTAATACACAAGAATCCGTTGAAAATACCCCATCTGAGTCAGAAAACACGGAAGAAACAGCAGAAGTAAAAGATGAGTTATCGGAAATGAAGGAAAAATACCTTCGTCTATACTCAGATTTCGAAAATTTCAGAAAGAGAACAGCCAAGGAAAAAATAGATTTAATTCAAGGTGCTTCGGCCCAATTAATTATCGAGCTATTGCCTGTCATGGACGACTATGAGCGCGCGATAGCTAATGCACCGAAAGGTGAAATATCGGAGGGCACCCAATTGATTTTCAATCGATTAAATTCAATTTTGCTAGCTAAAGGTTTGAAGGAATTACCTGCCAAAGGCGAAGTTTTTGACGCAGATTTACATGATTGCATTACACAGTTTCCGGCACCTAGCGAGGAGGAAAAGGGCAAAGTGGTTGAGGTAATAGAAAAAGGATATACATTAAATGAAAAAGTCATTCGCTTTGCTAAAGTGGTGGTCGGTAACTAATTAAAAAATGGCTCAAAAAAGAGATTATTACGAAATTCTAGGGGTATCGAAATCGGCATCAGAGGAAGAAATCAAGAAGGCTTATCGGAAGATGGCAATCAAGTATCATCCGGATAAAAATCCAGATGATAAAGAATCTGAAGAAAAGTTCAAGGAGGCTGCAGAGGCCTATGAGGTATTGAGCAGTGCACAAAAAAAATCACAATATGACCGTTTTGGACATGCTGGAATGGGGGGTGCTGCCGGGGGTGGATTTGGTGGAGGTGGAATGAACATGGAAGATATCTTCTCTAATTTCGGCGATATTTTTGGAGATGAGAGCCCATTTGGCAGTTTTTTCTCAGGTGGCAGAGGTGGTGGCGGTGGACGTAGACAAAGAAAAGGAAGCGACTTACGCATTAAATTGAAATTGAACCTTGAGGAAATCGCCAACGGAGTTGAGAAGAAAATCAAGGTTAAAAGGCACGTTGCCTGTAAATCATGCCAAGGAAATGGATCTAAAAATGGGACGGATTTAAAATCCTGTGGCACATGTCAAGGATCGGGTCAGGTAAAAAGGGTCCAACAAACGATGTTGGGACAAATGGTTACCTCATCAACCTGTCCTACTTGTAGTGGGGAAGGAAAAAGTGTGGGTGCCAAATGTGAGGCGTGTTTTGGAGAGGGCCGTGTATTAGAAGAAGAAATCATTCCCATCAAAATTCCATCGGGTGTGTCAAATGACATGCAACTTTCCATGAGTAGCAAAGGAAATGTCCCGCCAAGAGGAGGAATTGCAGGAGATTTATTAATTGTCATTGAGGAAGAAGAACATGAGTTCCTTCATCGCGATGGCAACAATGTAATTTTTGACTTATATGTAAGCTTTATTGACGCGGCATTAGGAACCTCTGTGGAAGTTCCAACGATCACCGGAAAAGCAAAAATAACGCTTGAAGCAGGCACGCAAGGTGGTAAAATATTACGTCTAAAAGGAAAAGGAATAAAAGAATTGAATGGATACTCGATTGGTGACCAATTAGTTCATGTGAATATTTGGACCCCTAAGCAATTGACCCATGAGGAGTCAGAACTATTAGAAAAGCTAAGAAATTCGGCCAATTTTGCCCCTCAACCTAGTAAATCAGACAAAGGATTCTTTCACAAAGTAAAGGATATGTTTTCCTAGTTGATTCATCTAAATTAAAGGATTCTTATCACTGGGATAACGGGTTCAAACTACATTCTTATTAGATTTATATCAAGGACTCACGATAAAGCGTTAGTCCTTTTGTTTCTGCATGAGGTTTTTCTTAATTTTAATTCTATGAAAAAAAAATAACTCTGCGCGGTATAAAAAATGGTATACCTAAACTTCTGTTGATCATCAGCATTTTCTCAGTCCATATTTCATCTGCACAATCGGTGGTAGATAAAATAGTTCAGGAAGAAAACAATAATTCCCAACTGCAATCTATGGCCCATGAATTATTGGATGGAATAGGTCCAAGATTAGTGGGTACTCCTCAAATGAAGAAGGCCAACGACTGGGCCGTGGACAAATATACAAGTTGGGGCATCACCGCCCGCAACGAACAATTTGGCGAATGGAAAGGTTGGGAAAGAGGTATCACGCATATCGACATGCTTTCTCCTCGAGTAAAAAGTTTAGAAGGGACTCAATTAGCTTGGAGCCCATCTACGAAAGGGAAATCAATTAAAGCTGGAATTATGATCATTCCAGATGCTATGGATTCTACGGCATTTGCCAACTGGCTACCCAACGTAAAAGGGAAATTTGTCATGATCTCGATGAATCAACCTACCGGAAGGCCAGATGATAATTGGCAGCAATTTGCTACCTCAGCATCCTTTAATAAATTAAAAAAACAACGCGACGAACAAACAGGTGCTTGGCAAAAACGCATTAGTAAAACAGGTTACTCATCAAGAATGCTTCCTATCATGTTAGAAAAAGCTGGAGCCTTAGGGATTTTAACTAATAATTGGTCTAGTGGATTTGGCGTCGATAAAATTTTTAGTGCATACACTTCAAAAATCCCAACCGTTGATATTTCATTGGAAGACTATGGAACCCTGTATCGATTAGTTGAAACGGGCGATAATCCCATCATCAGTATTCAAACAGATTCAAAAGATTTAGGCATCGTTCCCTCATTCAATACGATTGCCGAAATAAAAGGAACCGAAAAACCGGATGAATATGTGATGCTTTCTGCACATTTTGATTCTTGGGATGGTGGTCAGGGTGCTACCGATAATGGCACAGGAACATTGACCATGATGGAGGCCATGCGAATATTAAAATTGGTATATCCGAATCCCAAACGTACAATTTTGGTTGGACACTGGGGAAGCGAAGAGCAAGGGTTAAATGGATCGAGAGCATTTGTAGAAGATCATCCAGAAATTGTCAGTAAACTGCAAGCCTTGTTTAATCAGGATAACGGAACGGGTAGGATAGCGAATATTTCGGGACAAGGTTTTAAACACGCGGGAGAATTTATTTCACGTTGGTTAACTGCCGTCCCGAGCATTCTCAAAGATTCCATTAAAACGAACTTTCCAGGAACACCAGGTGGTGGTGGAAGTGATTTTGCCTCTTTTGTGGCTGCCGGCGCACCGGGCTTCTCATTAAGCTCTTTAAGTTGGTCTTATTATAATTATACCTGGCATACTAATCGAGATACGTATGATAAAATCATCTTTGATGATTTACGAGGTAATGCCATTATTACGGCGATCATGGTGTACATGGCCTGCGAAGACCCAAAAACTTTACCTAGAGATAAAGCTAATTTAAGTTCTGGACTACCGATTCCTTGGCCAGTACAAGTCAAATCACTTCGCAAAGGACCAGTGGTTCCAAACAAATAATAAATAATATTTTGCTTAAAAATGGAGTGTATTACTTAAAAAAAGACCCGAAAATTAATAATTTTCGGGTCTTTTTTGATCAAACCATTCTACTATAAATCATAGATCTATTACTGCATCTTACTCATTTGAAAATTAAAGATCCCTTCCAATTCCTTGTACTTGGCAGGGGCCAATTTAGATTCCTTTAAGGACGAAACAATCAAATTCATCTCATATGCAGCAATTTGAATATTACGCTCATTGGAACGAACACCTGCCGATAAGTAATAATCCAACGATTTTGCATTTCTTTTAACCATGGTGTTAGCTATTTCTAAAGCTTTGTTCTCCTCTCCGATCGACAAATATAAACCTACCATACTGGCTGAGAATTGATCATACGGAATGACTTTGTCTGGCATCACAAAATTCAAATGATCCAAAATCTTTTTAGCTAATGGAATATTCCCCTCGCGGATCAATTGGTCAGCTAATCGATACGTACCCAAACGAAGCGTCACACTCGGTATGCCCATGTAAAAATCCCCATGGTAATAAATACTAGGATCATTCAAACCTCTCCAATACATCTTATTCAACATATTATCGGCCATGATTTTGGTGTTAACAAAACCATCCTTCGCACCCGAGATTTTAAACGGCATTAATCTGTACGCATAACCCTCTAATTGCATACTCTCTTTTAATCCTAAATACTGATCATTAGGTAAGGTAGCTGCAAAATAAATAGGACGTTTCCAACCAGCTACCGCATTGTTGGAGATGATTTCCAATTGGACTAACTCCCCTTTAAAAATATTTTTTGCTGGTAATCTCCAACCCAATCGGTCTGATACAAAAGGAAGAAATGCCTTTGGAAACCAATTCGATTTAGCCAATTCAGCTACATTCACTGGCACAGACAATGAATCTGAAGGGAATGTATTAATTGTTTCTCCACTTTGCGTTTGTGCCTGAATGCGCGCATCATCTTTATGTAACAATTCCAAATAATCAGGAAGCGACATTTCTGAAATATTGGGATTTTCATTGTACATGATTTGATCATTGACTCCTTCTAAAAATTGGTCTTTGGTCAATTTAATCGGCAAGGCTTTAGACTCATAAGTCTTACGTTTCATTTGATCTACGTACCAATCCGTGCCTAATAATGATAAATTACACACACGAACATCCGTTCTAAATCCTTCTACCTCCTGTACATACCAAAGCGGGAAAGTATCGTTATCACCTCCCGTAAATAAAATGGCATTTGGCGCACAAGAATTCAATAAATTTTTAGCAAAATCAATTTGATGATACCTCCTGCTACGATCATGATCATCCCAGTTTTGTTGGGCCATAATCACAGGCGCAGACAAACTTAGAATGGCCAATAAAGACCAACGCAATTGGGGCGATTTGATGATTTTGGTTAACCACTCGGCCATTTGCATCACACCTAATCCTGCCCATACCGCTAAAAAGTAAAACGAGCCCACGTAAATATAATCCCGCTCCCTAGGTTCAACCGGAGGAGAATTCAGGTACACAACTAAGGCTATTCCCGTCAACACGAACATCATGATGGTCACCAAGAAGTCTTTTTCATCTTTACGGTACAATAAATAAAACCCTAACAAAACTAAGATGATGGGTAAATAATAATAGTTATTGCGTGCTTTGTTCTCCTTCATTAAATCTGGCAGATTCGAGGTATCTTGAAAAGCATTAATGGCCCAAGCGTCTTGTGCATCACTTTCCCGACCGACAAAATTCCACAGTAAATACCGCATGTACATATGCCCCATTTGATGACTAAACATAAACCTAAGGTTATCACCAAAACTTGGTTTTTGACCTGCAGGAATTTCTAACATGTCTTGGTATAACTGAATATGTTGACCCGAATTACTCCATACACGCGGCAAAAGCATTTGTTGGTCCTTCTGATACACATATTCTGGCTTGTTCGTATACACCACATATTTACCATCCTTCATCTTGTAAACAGGTTCCCCCTGCTTAAATTCCTCAATTTGTGCCGTATAAATAGGGCCATATAATAAAGAACGTGATCCGTATTGCTCTCTTTTTAAATATTTTAAAAAGTTCAAAATGTTACTTGGATCATTCTCATTGATCGGCGGATTATAGCCCGAACGAACTAAAGCAACGGTATACGTTGAGTAGCCAATCAATAAAAATACCAACGAAAATAAAGCGACGTTAAGCACTATATTTTGTTTCTTATATGAATATCGGATACCAAAAACGATGGCCAGAATCAAAAGCACTAAGAAAAACAAAGCACCACTTCCATAGGAGAATCCTAGTGAATTGACAAATTGCAATTCAAACCAAAAAGCTAATGAAGGAAGTCCAGGAATTACGCCCGAATTTATAATGCCTAAAATTAAAAGGCCGACCAACATGGCAATAAAACCTCCTTTATAGGTGGGTTTGGCTTCTTTTTTGAAATAATACAAAATGGCCAAGGCAGGCAAAGTAACCAAGTTTAATAAGTGAACTCCAATGGAAAGACCCACTAAGTAGGCAATAAAAAGAATCCAACGATTAGCTTCCGCTTCATCTTCCACGAGCTCCCATTTAAATGCCGCCCAAACGACAATGGCTGTAAAAAAAGAAGACATCGCATACACTTCCGCTTCCACCGCAGAGAACCAAAAACTGTCTGAAAAAGTATACACCAAAGCGCCAATAAATCCAGATAACAACAGAATGATGCTTTCCGACTTAGTTAACGAATCAAAAGTTTTGTTTAAAATCTTACGTCCAATCAAGACAATGGTCCAATGCAAAAACAAAATGGTCAAAGCACTTGACACCACAGACATCATATTCACCCAAAAAGCCACTCGGCTTACGTCACCTAGGGCCAACAAAGAAAACATACGGCCAATTAATAAAAAAAGTGGAGCCCCTGGAGGATGGGGAACTTGTAACTTGTAGGCACAGGCAATAAACTCGCCGCAATCCCAGAAGGAGGCTGTGGGCTCAACGGTCAATGTATACGTGACCATGGCAATCAGAAAAACAAGCCAACCCGTTAGGTTATTAATTCGATGAAAATTCAGCATAAATAGAAAATTAAATCAAAATTAGACATTTTGCCTTTTAGTTTTCCGGCAAAAAAGTTAAAAAAGGTTAATATCATTTCTAAGAAAATTGCTTCAAAAAACGAACATCATTTTCGGTAAATAAGCGTAAGTCTTTAATTTGATATTTAAGCATGGTAATTCTTTCAATGCCCATTCCAAACGCAAAGCCGTTGTATTTGGTAGAATCAATACCTACATTTTCCAACACATTAGGATCAACCATTCCGGCTCCGGCAATTTCTACCCAACCTGCTTGTTTACACACATTGCATCCCTCACCTTTGCACAGCAAACAGGTAATGTCCATTTCAGCGCTAGGTTCAGTAAAAGGAAAATAGGACGGGCGGAAACGCACTTTCGTGTCTTTTCCAAACATCTCCTTAGCAAAGTGGTATAAAGTATCTTTTAAGTCTTTAAAACTCACATTTTCATCTACATATAGGCCTTCCACCTGGTGAAACAAACAATGTGCTCTGGCAGAAATAGCCTCATTTCTAAACACTCTACCTGGCATCACTGAACGAATTGGGGGTTTTTGATGTTGCATCAACCGAATTTGAACATTGGATGTATGTGTCCTCAATAACACGTCATCTTGGATTTCGCCGGCTCCCTTTTCAATAAAAAAAGTGTCTTGCATTTCCCTTGCCGGATGATTGGCAGGAAAATTCAATGCGGTAAAATTATAAAAGTCGGTTTCAATCTCGGGTCCATCAGAAACTGAAAAACCCATTCGATTAAATATTTCTAAAATTCTAGCCCTAACCATAGTCAGAGGGTGTAAACTTCCTTGGGAAATAGGATCTGAAATCGTTAAATCATCGGGTGATTTAACATCAGATTGGGTATTGGAGAAATTCTCTTGGGCTTCGGCAAATTTGGTTTCAGCTAAATTTTTTAAGCCATTCAAGATTTGTCCGACTTCCCTTCTAGCTTCCGCAGGTACATTTTTCAATTGGTCAAAAAGCGAAGTTAATCGACCTTTTCTACCCACAAAATCAATCCTAAAATTATCTAAGTCCGACTCATTCGAAATAATGAAGGCATTAATTTCATCTTGAATCTTTTTAATTTCCTCTTGCATCATCAAATTCAATATATTAATCTAAAATATTTTATATCCCAATGTAACCTGATATAGATTCAATTTAGGGGAAAAAGTTATCCCTGCAGGAATAGGTAAAGTTTTAATTAGTTGGCTTAAATTACCTTCATACCGAACATCTAATGTAAAGCCCAATAAATCGATACCACCTCCTACCTGGTAGGAGAATGAAGTTTTAGTCGCTAGTTCAGCTATAGTTCCAGGATACTTTTTAGTAAAAAGAATAATTAAATCATTTAATTCCGTATCGGTCTTTAAGGTGTAAGATGCCACTGGGCCCGCCATTGCATGAAAGATTTTCCAACGAAAACCCAATAAAACAGGAACATCAATATTCGTAAACGTAAATTGTTTAGTTTGACTTAATCCTGGAATATAAATTGACCCTCCTTTGGTAGAAACTAAAATCTCAGGCTCGATAAATATTTTCTTACCTAATCGGGCATAAATTCCACCCACATAACTTTGTTTGGTCTCCAAACTTTCTATCAATTGATTTTTAATAACAGTGCCATTCATAGTAACAATTCCGTCTGTTTGAAGGTGTGCTAAATTAACACCCCCTTTGATACCAATTCGGAAAAAGTTACCAGTAATCATTTTAGAAGGCATTAGAAATTGCGCCTTTAATGATGTAGACAAAATTAGAAGTCCAAAGAAAATAATAGATCGAAGTCGAGTTAACAGCATATAATAAAATATAAAAATCAATTAGCTTGTAAAATTATCCTTTTTCAACCGAAAAAAAAGAAAAAACCAAATCAAAGCGTAATTTTGAATTATAAAAAATGAATCGTGGCTAAAGCTAAAACTTCCTTCTTTTGTCAATCTTGTGGACATTCAACCCCTAAATGGC
>CAMBGA010000040.1 GCA_945866095.1 Spirosoma fluviale | reverse complement strand
TAATGAAATCAAATTATTTATTCAATGAAAAAAATTAAAGTAGCTATTAATGGTTTTGGTCGCATAGGTCGGCTTACTTTTCGCAGATTGCTTGAAAAGGAAAATGTGGAGATTGTTGCTATCAATGATTTAACTGATAATGCAACTTTGGCACATTTATTGAAATATGACTCAGTCCATGGTCGTTTCAATGGTACTGTTAGTTCGGATGCGGATAGCATTACCGTTAATGGTAAGGCAATTAAGTCTTTTGCTGAGCGTGATCCTAAATTATTACCTTGGGCTTCTTTAGGTATTGATGTAGTTTTAGAATCTACAGGTAGGTTTATTGATCAAGACGGTGCTGGTCAGCATTTAACTGCTGGTGCACGTAAAGTTATTATCTCTGCTCCTGCTAAAGGTGATATTCCTACTGTAGTTTTAGGTGTGAATGATGAAACCTTAACAGATGAAATGACAATAATTTCAAATGCTTCATGTACGACCAACTGTTTAGCCCCAATGGCTAAGGTTTTGGATGATAATTTTGGCATTGAAAAAGGATTCATGACCACTGTTCATGCTTACACAGCAGATCAGAATTTGCAAGATGCTCCTCACTCAGATCTACGCCGTTCTCGCGCTGCTGCTTATTCCATTATACCTACTTCGACCGGAGCTGCTAAGGCTGTTGGTTTAGTTTTACCTCATTTAAAAGGTAAATTAGATGGTAATGCGATGCGTGTACCTACACCAGATGGATCAGTTACAGATTTTACGGCTTTGTTGAAGCGTGATGCTACTGTTGCTGAAATTAATGCGGCTTTAAAAACGGCAGCGGATGGACCAATGAAAGGTATTTTAGAATATACGACGGATGAGATTGTTTCAATCGATATTATTGGAAATCCACATTCTTGTATTTTAGATTCTAATTTGACTACTGCTATGGGTAACTTAGTTAAAGTAGTGGGTTGGTATGATAATGAATTTGGATATTCTTCTCGCGCAGCAGATTTAATCGCTCGTGTAGGTTAATAAAATTAAATAATGATAAAATTGAGAGGTCTAAGAAATTAGACCTCTTTTTTATTTACAGCTCTCAGGTAATTGATCGGAAATCCCTTTTCATAGAAAATTTTCTCAAACCTTGTTTTGATTCCAAAATGATCCTTATTCCAAGTTGATTGATATAAGTCATTTGTGCTAGCGATGATTTCAAATTTATTCGCTGGTAAGCTGTCCAAGGAATAATCAAAAAACGGAGCGGAATCAGTTTTGAGGTGGAGAATTCCATCAGGCTTTAATACCTTCTTATACTTATTTAAAAAATTGGGATGCGTTAATCTTTTTTTCTCGTCTCGATCTTTTGGTCTTGGATCAGGGAATGTAAGCCAAATTTCATCTACTTCATTTTCTTCAAAAAAATCATCGATGAATTGCATCATGATTCTTAAATATGCCACATTTTGAAGGTTCTCTCGTTGGGCTACCACCCCGGAAGCAGCCAGTCGATCCCCCTTGATATCAATGCCAATAAAATTCTTATCAGTAAATAATTTAGCTAAACCATTCGTATATTCACCTCTTCCACATCCTAACTCCAAGACAACTGGGTTGTCATTTAAAAATTGCTTTGAATTCCAGTGTCCTTTTTGAAGGCCAAAATCTGGTTTAGTATGTTGAACAACATTATTTAATGCCTCAGCCCACTCATATTTTATATGCTTATTTCTGCCCACTAAATTATTTCGTCTATTTCTGCTATTAAATAGGTGCTTCCGGTAACCAATATGACATCATCATGGGCCATTTTACTTTTTACAAAGGCAATGGCTTCATTCACATCCTCGATAACAGTTCCTATTAAACCAATTTCTTGAGCCGTTGCTAACAAATTTATAGCTTTTAGCGATCTTGGATTATTCGATTCACAAAAGATGTAATGTGCATTTTGTGGCAATATTTGTAAAACTAAATCTAGGTCTTTGTCGGCCACCATGCCTAATATGATCCATAATTCACCGATTAATTCGCTTTTTATTTGATCCATTAATAAGCGAATACCACTTTCATTATGGGCCGTATCTGCAATTATTTTAGGATCATTGCTAACCATTTCAAATCGGCCTTTTAATTGAGTATTTATTCGACTATTTTTTATTCCCAACTCAACCTTCTCCTTATAAAAATTGATAAACCCCATAGCGTCTAATTGGCTGCACCATGCCAAAACTCCCATAATATTATTAATTTGATAGGTACCTACGTATGGACTATAAATTTTGAAGTCGCCAAAATGTGTACTTTCTAAATCCAATTCTAAGGTCTGGGATTTAGAAACCTTTACTATACGAATATCTTCTTTGGCAAATTGAATAGCAGCCTGATTTTCTTTCGCCTTCCCTATAAAAATATCTGAAATTTCTGGTTGGTATTCACTGATGGTCACGGGTATTCCCTGCTTAATTATTCCCGCTTTTTCAAAGGCAATTTCTTCTAATGAATTTCCTAAAATATCTTGATGATCATATCCAATATTAGTAATTAAGCATCCAGATGGCATAATGATGTTAGTGGAATCTAGTCTTCCTCCTAATCCTGTTTCAATGATGGCCCAGTCCACTTGTTGTTCTTTAAAATAGGAAAATGCCATGGCCACTGTCCATTCAAAAAAGGATGGACTAACTTCTTGAATAATATTTTTTTTCTCGCTTACAAAAGAACTAACCCAATCTTTTGAAACTTCTATTCCATTAATTTTTATTCTTTCTGTAAATGATTTTAAATGTGGAGATGTGTAAAGGCCTACCTTAAATCCATGTTCTTGCAAAATGGAAGCTATAAAATGAGATGAGCTTCCCTTTCCATTCGTTCCCGCTATATGCAAAGATTTAAATGAATGTTGAGGATTATTTAACTGATCACATAATGCGATAATATTATCTAGACCTGGCTTATATGCTTTTTTCCCTTCCCTATGAAATACAGGCAGGGAATTATAAAGAAAATGGATTACCTCATCATAGGTCATCTCGTAGGCCAATATGAATTAATTGGTTGGAACTATACGAATTGTCTTTAAGCCGCTGGCTCCTTCCCTTTTTCCTTCATCTTTGGGCTGGAACTTAGCTCCCTTGATTGCTTTCTTGTATTTTTCGGCAAGAGATAATTTTACATTCGTTTTTTCAATACGGATTTCAGTCACAAGCCCTTTTTCATTGACACGGATAAAGAATGTTATTTCACCAGTTTCATTACCATTGTCAATCGAGCTGATGACTGAAGTTGGGAATGTCCAGTTTTGAGCAATCGGTTTATCCCCAGCCCCAGATCCGCTGCCACCTGATCCATTACCATTTCCTGATCCAGTACCTCCACCAGATCCCCCTTTACCTAAACCGGTACCTGATCCTGATCCCGAAGTGGTTGATTTAGCCGTTCTTTTACCTAGCGTAAGGTTTAAATCTATAACAGGTTCTTCAGGAACAACTTCTTTAGGCGGCGGAACAACTGTTGCCTTAACCGTAACCGGACTTTCTACATTGCTCGTTATCGGAGCAACTGTATTTTGTTGGACTACCTCAGTCTCTGATTGAATAATCTCTTTTTTTTCTTCTTTTTTGGGACTTGGAGTCTCCTGCTCAAAGGAGATTTCTCCCTTTGACCCTTCAGGTTCGAGCACCAAAGGCGCATTTGGATTTTCATTCCAAATTTTAACCGACCAAATAAGCAAAAAAAGCAATCCATTGAATATGATGGTAATAATCAATGCTTTAACCTGATTTTTACGTTCTAATTCTCTTTGTGCTTGATAACTAATATTCATATTAATCTTTTTTAAACACCCAAATGTCTATTTTTTTATCTTTTTTCAAGTGAGCAGCTTCCACATAGGCTAAATCCATGTTTTTGGCGCTTCCCAAACTAATCCTATAAAAGGTTTCATTCTCCAACTTTGGTAAAATAACTGCATTTTTAAATCCCTTCTGAATTAGTTCAGATTTACCTAATTCTGCTTTCTCTAAGGTTTTAAAACTGCCGGCAACCAAGAATATGTGCTCTGAAGCTTCAATATCCTTTAAATTGACCTCTGGTTTTAACGCCTCATTTTCTGATTTAACCTCTTCTAAATCGACTGAATTAATTGGTTTAGGTTCTAAAATAGCTTTTTTTACAGGTATAACTTTTTCTTGCTTGGGTTCTTTTTTAATTCGTATCGTCAAAGGCGAAAAAGAACTGTTTACAAATTTCGAATTAGGTTCGGTTAAAATATAAGCTCCCATTCCGCCAACGATAAACGCTAAAAGTATATAGGCATAAAATTTCGATGTGATTTTTCTAGGCTCTAGTACTTCCTCAACCTCCTCTTTTGTCTGCATAGGAAGATCTTCTAGAGATTTTTCCACTGGCGCCTCAATTAAAACTGGTTTTTTTCTTGCACCCGTAGAAACCGGATACAAGCCAAATTGGTCTAAATCATAATTAAACGTCTGATTAGGTTCGAAAATTATTTTAGATTCCTCCGTTAATGAGAATGTTCCTAAATTTCCGAAGGCTAATGGCTGATTTTTTCTCAAATCGTCCTTCATTTCTTTTCCAAATGCTGCTACTGATTCAAATGCCTTTTTTTGAGAAATTACATTTTGTTTGGCAATGTGCATGGCTAATATCCCATCATCTGATTTTAATCGTTCATTAAAAGCAATGGATTTCTTTCTTGGATAAATAATGGCCTCTTTCTCGTCAAATTTAAAGTCCTGTACATTGATCACAAATCCCCCAAAATTGGGTATTATGACGCAATCATGCTCTAAAAGCAAAGATTCAATCGCCGATATAAAATCAATATTTTGCATAATTAAAATGAATAGGCCACTCCCACTGTGTAATTTAAGCTTTGTTGAGGATAAAATAAATAGCGTTCATAACTTTTTCCTAAAATATTATTGGCACTG
This sequence comes from Spirosoma fluviale, assembly GCA_945866095.1. Classification (GTDB taxonomy): domain Bacteria; phylum Bacteroidota; class Bacteroidia; order Cytophagales; family Spirosomataceae; genus Aquirufa; species Aquirufa fluvialis_A. The sequence continues at coordinate 12,732 of CAMBGA010000040.1, read as the reverse complement.
ACAAATGCATTGAATTTTTTAGTGATTAAATAATTCACTTTTAAATTTAGGTCAACGATATCTGGCATCTTAACAGCTAGGCCATTCCGAGGATTAAATCCATATAAACCCCCTAAATAAAATACATCCGGTGAAACAATGATTCGATCTTTAAACGTAATGGAGTTGGTAAATGATAAATTCATCGCTGGCTTATGAAATGGCCTCTCCAAAGCTTTTGAATTATCCACAATTAAATTTTCATAGGTATTGAAATCATATTTTAAGATGGATAAAATCTTGTCAAAAATTTGATAGTTGATCTGGCCTGATAAATTAACTACTTGTACTTTTTTATCACCACCCGCATAAACCACATCAAAACGTGATGAATCAGCTTTTGAAGCTATAAAAAATCCTAAATTACTATATTCAGAATACCCAAATTTGATTTCAAAATCAAAATTACGTTCATTGGATCCTTTAATACCCCCATATATATTGCTGGACTGTATGGTGTTTTTTAACGCGATGTTATTGGACATCCAATTATTTTCAGACACAAATTGATTCATGGAATTTAAATAAGTATCTGCACCAAATCCCGCAAAAATATGCACAAAGTCGGTCGGTTTAATATCTAATTTAACTACAGGGAATAGCCTAGTTTGATTTATGGATAGATTTTTATCCTTTTCATTGGATATATTAATGCCTGCAGTTACGGATACTCGGTTATTTTTATAATTAAAGCTTGGACGCACTCTGTACAATTCGCGTCGATTATTATTGGAACTCGAGGTAATTTCAGATAAAACCATGTCCCCATTTAAATAGGCGGAAATTTGATCTGTTACATGTAATACCGACTGGATTTTACTTTCCCATATCCATTCTCTATTCTCAAAACTGGTCGATAAGTAATTCAATCCTGAAGTAGCCGTATAATCGTATTTGGCATCTTTTTTAGCATTCCCAATACTTCCTGTATAGTGGAATTTATTGTAGACAATATTTAAGTCATTTAAATTACCTGTGAATTTATTTCCATCTCTTCCATAAAAATTTGCTTCAGTCCTTTTAAAGCCTATGGAGCCGTCAAGCAAATAATTTCCAGTAAAGATTTTGCTATGTAATTTAACTTCATTTTCATTTCGTGCAGAAAATGCTGTACCCACAGGCCCCCTTCTATTGGCATCATGATTAATGTAAATACCTTGATATTGATTCTCTTTTGGTGATAGACCAAAATGTCCATTGATTAAGGTATGGCCATAATTACCTGCTCCCACTTTAATCATATTTTTAAACTTGGGACCCAAAGACGAAACTAGTTCATCTCCCTCTCTTGGGCCTATAATGGATGTCGTTAAAGTAGCCGGACTTTTCACCTCCCATTTCCTTTCAACAAAATTATACGTCATCTTTCTACCCTTATTGGTATTTTCAACCTCCTCTAATGCTTCGAAATTTCTAGATATTTCAGGCTTAAGCTCGATCTTACGTTCTTTTTCCAAAATAATATCATCATTCTGAATATTGCCCTCTTTTTTTTGTTGGCCATAAACGATCGAATGGATACTCATGAGTGAAAGTAAAAACACTAAGAATATTGTGGCCTTTTTGAGTTGGATTGTCATATTCATCACTTAATGGGTAGACTTTTTAATTTGTTTTTGGCTAATTCGATGACTGCCGTATCACTTGAATTGTCGATGACAGACTTTAAAATAGCTTTTGCTTGAGGCAAATTCTTTAAGGAAACAAAGTTTTCGGCTAAGAGAATGTATGCTTTCCCAATCACCGCGTCAGACGCTTCTGCGAATTCATTTTTGAACTTCGTCGTAATCATGTCGCTTGACTCCTTGAACTTACCTTCGCCACTTAATAATAAGGCTAATTCATATTGAGCTTCTGCCCCTATTTCATTTTTATCTAAGGTAATTACTTTGGCTAACCATTGTCTTTTTGATGCAATCTGGGTAGAATCACTAGTAAACATATCGGCTAATGAACGAGTCAAATTGGCTTTTTCTTCTTTCGTGATATTGTTTAATGGCTCTATTTCGTTTAATAATGAAGCAATGGAATCCACATTTTTAGCTTCGTAGGTAATGGCGATGATTTTATTCATGGCCATGGTTTGTTGGTCTACCTCTGAATTTTTCGACTTAAATAATCGATAAAATTGAATGGACTCTGAATATTTTTTTTGCCCAAATGATAGATCAGCAGCCCTTAAAATCACTTTATTTACCTGCGGATGTTCATTTTGATTCATCACTTTTTGGTAATATTGAATGGCTGTTAATGTGTCATTTATTTGGTCTGCTGCATCTGCCACCAGGTAATTCGCCTCTACAATATTCTCATTCGTTGGATACTTGGAAATAAAATCTTTTAAAGAACTAATTGCCTTGTCGAATTTCTTCCCCTCATATATAGCTCTTGCCGCACCATATTTTAAATCAATCGCGTCATTTTCAGACTCTGATTTGTTGGTACTTTGATAGGTATCTAAAACTTGGCCAAATTCCTCAGGCTTGCCCACTTTGATCAAGTTTTCTTGTAAGCCTACCAATGCATCTTTAGCGATCTTTTCCGTCGTAAATTCATTAACAATTCTCTTATAATCTTGAATAGCCAAATCGAATTTATCACTATTCGTGTAGGATTGAGCCCTTTTGAATAAAGCCTGAGCTAAAAACTCACTTGCTTTGGTTGCTGAGATTATTTCAGAGAATCCAAGTATAGCTTCTGCATATTTAGAGGCATTAAACAAAATTAAATTCTCTTGATAAAACGCTTCATCCGCAAATTTAGAATCAGGGAATCCAAGTCTTACTTGTTTCATCGCTGCCCTAGCCTCATTGCCTCTATTTAAGTAAATCAGCGTCATACCCTTCTGAAATAATGCATAATCTTTTTCTGTTTTTGCGATATCAGCTGCTTGGCTATAAAAATTTAAGGCATCCTCATACTTTCTAGACACCAAATACGTATCAGCAAGCCTCAATAAAATAGTCGGATTATTTTTAGCATTTGGCGTCAACTTTAACCGATCTACATACGTTTTAAACAAAGTATTTGCCTTACTAAATTCCTTGGTATTAAAATATGCAAAGGCTAATCCAATTCTAATTTTCTGAACAAACTCTTCCGATTTATTCGAACTTGACATTAAAGGCGTATAAATTTGAATAGCTTCTTCAAATTTCTTTTGCACAGATAGAGCTTCAGCTTTCCCTAATAAAGCTTTTAATTTTATTTCTTCTTTTTCAGCCACTAATATCGCTTCGTCGAAAAATTTAATAGCAGGTTCAAATTGATTATCATTATAAGACCTTACTCCTAAATTATACGATAAGGTCTGATATGCTAAGTTGAGCTTAATTGACCTATTGCTAATTCCTTTTAAATAATTAACGGCCACTTCTAAATTATCAGAATTAATAAAGGCATCGGCTACTAATTCAATGGCTTCTTCCGAATATTTGCTTTTGGGAAATTTAACATTGAAGGCTTGAATTTCATTAATTGTTTCAGATCCTTTTCCTAAATCCAATAATACTTTGGCATAATTAAAATAGGCATCTTCTTGAATCGCTGGATTAAAAGCCAAACTTCTGGCAACCTGAAACGCATCTAATGTAGCCACTAAATTTCCAGCGCTTAGTTGGGCTAATGCGGTAGTGAATGCAGCATATTGGCCTAATGAGTCTTTTTTAGCCACTAAATCCTTTAATGTAACCGTGGCCTCATTGTATTTTTTCGTTTTAAATAAAGAAAATCCATATCGATATTGAGCTAATGGGCTGAATTTGGAACCCGTCATTTTCCCAAATGCCTCATAACTTTTAATCGATTTGTCGAATTGATTTAACTGGAATTGCACATCAGCGACCAACAAGGCCAATTCATCTAGTCGATAACCCGTATTCTTCTTTGAAATGATGGGTTCGGCATATTTCAACAACTCAGAGAATTTAGATTGATTGAAATAACATAAACCGATCCAATTCGGAATCTCTTTTCTGTATTTACTACTGGCTTCCGCTTTGGCAAAATCGATCGCAGCCTCACCATATCTTTTCTCACCAAAATTAATTACTCCTGCATAATAGGACGCGGAAAGCGCATATTCTTCCTCAGGCTCAACTTTTATTTCATTAAATACAGGTAAGGCTTCTAAGTATTTTTTTAATTCAAAATAAGAAATGGCCAATTTGAATTTGGCTTCTAAATTGGTCTCAGAGGATCTACTTAGATATTTTATTGCTTTGGCATAATCTCCATTGTCATAAAAAAAAGTACCAATCCCTCTTAATAATTTAACGGCTTGAGGATGTTCAGGGTTATTTGCGATAAATCTTTCTGCTAAAATTTCTGCCTCGGGCTGACTCATATATAGAGAGCACATGGTCATATAATATTCAGCGAGCACTTTTTGACCCGATTGCTCATTGCTTAATGGTTCAAGACTACCTAAATACGCGGAAAATTCTTCTCGAGCCGCTACGTAATTCTTTGAATCAAAGTATTCCTTCGCCTGTCTGAAATGTAGGGTATGATCTTTGAAACTTAATGTTTGTTGGGCTATGGAGCCAAAAGAAATAAATAAAAGGAGTATGAAGGGCAGCCAGCCAATGTGTGTATTTTTCAATTTCATTGTAAATGATTACAGCATTCGGATTAAAACAAAAATACGATTTTTCTTCAAAATTATTGCGTGTAATAAATATTTTTTTGTGACTATTATTACCAAATAATCATTATTTACTTTAACAATTGAGCTATTTATTTAAATTTACATAATGTGAAGATTCACCAACAAATTTAAACGTATGCAAAATCTAAAGCTTAAATCATTTGTGCTCACATTGGGCATTTTTTTCTTTTCCTATTCCCTATTTTCTAGCCCATTAAGTCATGTGATCAAGATGTCTGAGCCACAAACTCATTATTTTGAAATCACCTCGACGGTTGATTTGTCAAATACACCCTATAAAAAGTCTTTTGTAGATTTTAAAATGGCTGCTTGGACACCAGGATCCTATTTAATCAGAGAATTTGCAAAAAATTTGGAAGCAGTTAAAGCTGAGGCTAATGGAAAATCTATACCAATTTCCAAAATTAATAAGAATACATGGCGTGTAGCTTTAGGTGTCTCTACTAAGAAAATCCAAGTGACTTACCGGGTCTACGCATTTGAATTATCTGTTAGAACCTCTTTTTTAGATGATTCACATGGATATATTAATCCGGCAAATGTTCTTTTATATGTAAATGATTTTGCAAATCTTCCTCATGACATTCGTATTGAGCCCTATAAAAACTTTAAAGTGGTTTCTACTGCCTTAAAAGCAACAGGAAAATTTACGTATCAAGCAAAAGACTTGGATGAATTAATTGACTCACCTATTGAAATTGGAAATCATAAAGTTTGGGATTTTAAGGTGAATGGAATTCCGCATCAAATTGCCTTTTATGGTACGGCAAAGGTTGATTCAGTCAAATTTGTTGCAGACGTCATTAAGGTATGTGAAGAAGCTCAAAAGGTAATCGGCGAACATCCTTGTGACCATTACTTATTCATCATGCACAATATAGGAAGAGGTACAGGTGGATTGGAGCATTTGTATTCTACGACATGTTCGGTTTCTAGATCGGCCTATGAAAGCGAAAGTGGATATCAAGGTATTTTAGGTTTGTTAGCTCATGAATATTTTCACCTCTGGAATGTAAAGCGCATCAGACCTAAATCACTAGGACCTTTTGATTATGAAAATGAGAATTACACGCATAATTTATGGCTTTCTGAGGGTATGACGAGCTATTATTCAGGCGTTATCTTACAAAGGATGGGTAAAATCTCAAATCAGGGTTATGCCAATCGCATTGCTGCAGAAATTTCATCGGTCGAAAATACGCCTGGAAATCATCTTGAATCTGCCGCAGAAGCAAGTTGGGATGCGTGGATCAAATATTACCGTCCAAATGAAAACTCGCGCAATCAAACAGTTTCATATTATGACAAAGGTATGTTGTTAGGTCATGTATTAAACGCATGGATTATCAAATCTACTCAAGGTCAAAAAAGCATTGACGATGTTTTCAAATTCCTTTATCAGGCTTATTATAAAAAACTGAATCGTGGATTTACGGACGCTGAATTAGAAGATGCCTTTACACGAGTAGCAGGTACCTCAGCTAAGCCCATTTTTGAATCATATATTTATGGAGTTCAAACACCAGATTATAAAAATTTATTTAATGAATTTGGATTTACATGGTCAAATACAAATGAAGGTAAATCAATTCCATATCTAGGATTTACCGTTATGGCAGGTAAAATAACGTCAGTTTATCGCGGCGCATCTGCCTATGTGTATGGATTGAATGTGGGAGACGAAATCGTTTCGGCTAATAAAACCAGTTTTGAAGGTTTGGATAAATTGTTGGCTGATAAAAAAGTGGGTGATACTATTTTATTTTCGGTTAAAAGAGATGGATTGGAGCGCAGTTTTGTAGTGCCGGTCCAACAAAGCCCCCTGTCGGCGTTCTCGTTGACAGATCAAAAAACGCTCAATGAAAATCAGAAAAAATTGCGATTAAAATGGTTGGGAAGCCTTTAATTCCCTAGATTTTGTGACATAGCCTCATACATATTTTTGAAATTTTGTATGATGGTATTTTGAAAGGAGGAGCTGGTTGCCAGCTCCTCTATTTCTTTTTGGTTGGAAAAATCCATGATCGAAAATTTGAAACTTTGCTCCAATTCTGGCGTTTCAAATTTCAATATATACTTAGAGTTCCATTCAAATAGTGATATTCGCATGGAATCATGGGGAATTTCTTTGATAAAATGCATTAATCTTCGATGATTTTGATGCTTTGGATTACATCGCCCTCTCTAATTTGATCAATAACATCTAAGCCTTCGATCACCTTACCAAAACAGGTATGCTTACGATCTAAATGGGAAGTATTATTTCTCGAATGACAAATGAAAAATTGAGAACCACCTGTATTGGGACCTCTATGCGCCATAGATAATACTCCACGATCATGATATTGATTATTTCCAGTTAGTTCACAAGCAATGCTATAGCCTGGACCTCCCCCACCGGTTCCATCGGGATCGCCTCCTTGGACAACAAAATCAGGGATCACACGATGAAAAGTCAATCCATCATAAAATCCATTTTTAGAAAGGTCTGTAAAGTTTTTTACATGAATGGGTGCATCCTCTGTGTAAAATTCAATTTTCATTAACCCTTTATCGGTTAACATTTCTGCGTAAGCCATATTGATTTTTTATTTTATTAGGCTACAAAGATGCGAATGAATTTTGATTTATTTAAATTGAAAACAAATTCGGTATTTGTTTGATTATATAGCATGAAGCAATTTGTATTCGTTATTCTTTCCACCTTGATTCTTTTCGCCTGTGATTCAGAAGCAGAAAAAAAAGAAGCCACTCAATTTTTCCTTCGCGGAAATCAAAAATTTAAGGAAAAAGAATATTTCGAATCTATCAAATGGTATTCTGAAGCCATTTCTAAACAAAGTAAGTTTTCTGATGCCTATTATAATCGTGGTTTGGTGTATCAAAGCCTCGATAAAAATGATGAGGCCCTGGCTGATTTCCAAAAAGCGTTTGAATTAGATCCTCGTTTTTCGGCTGCCCTATCCAAGCAAACTGAATTACTTCAAAATCTTCAAAAATTTGATTTAGCCCTTGAATCAGCCGCTAATTTGGTTAAAAACTTTCCGGATTCGTCTGCTTTTTGGTCTTTGCAAGGGGATATTTATTTACAGAAAACCCAATACAATGATGCTTTAGCTTCTTATGAGCATGCTTTGTTGTTAAAACCTAATGCGGTGGAGACTTTGATTAATAAAGGAATTGTGTATCAGGAATTGGGCCAATTGGACTTATCGGAAACTTCCTTTAAAGCGGCATTAGCTACGGGAAAATACAAAGACTTGATATACAATAATTTAGGATATTTAGAAATCCAAAGAAGGCAGTGGAAATTAGCTGAGCAGTGGATTAAAATGGCCTTGGACATTGATCCCAAAAATGAATTGTATTTAAAAAATTTAGATAAAATTACCAAGCAATCAAGCTCGGAATAAATCCATGTACTTTTTAAGCTCATCTGCATTTTCGATGGAACTTGTAAAAATTTCTACCAAAGCTGCTTTTTGATCTATTTTGAAAAATTGTTCCGAGATGACATTCCATTCTTCAAAGTTCCTAGCGCTATAGTAATTTATTCCGGCATCTAAACAGGTATTTTTAGCCGTAAAATTTTGTTGGGTTTCCATAAACTCATTAAGTTCTGGTAGTTCTTTGGCTCCTTCTAGGTTTCTGAAAATACCCCCGCCCCCATTATTAAAAACGATGATTCGTAAATTATTTGGCACATATTGATTCCAAAGTGCATTTTTGTCATAGTGGAACGCCACATCTCCTAGAATGGAAATACTTATTTTCGACGTTTTTTGACTCGCACCTACCGCTGTACTTAAGCAACCGTCAATTCCACTCGTTCCCCTATTTGAAAATACTTCTGTTTGAGAAAAATGCGCGGTGGTCCAATTGACATACCTGATGGCTAAAGAATTGGCAATATGAACTTCAGTCCCCTCCATATTTTCCATTTGATTTATTAAATCATTATAGATATGTAATTCGGTGAAATTCGGTCGATTGAAAAATTTCTCTTGAATGCTGATGACCTTTTGTGCCAACGGTTTCCAAGGGTTCGTTTGTTGGCCAGGCCAAGTACATTCTTGTAAAAATTGAAGCGTATCCATTGTAATCACGTCCGTCAACGACTGAAAAGGATCAGGTCTTCCGATGGGATTTGGATGAATGAGAAAAGAATTAGTTGGTTTTTCGCGCCTTAAAAACTGCTTAATTCGCTTAGAAACAAATGATTTTCCAAAATGGATATGTAAATCAGGCTTCAAAGCGGGCCATAATTCCTCATTGGCCAAAACTAAATCATGATCACATTGACAGGCCGCAGGTAAATTGGCCGTAGCATCCCCTATCACAGGTATTCCCAATAAAGCTAATTGGCTGAAATAGTCATTTTCAAGTTCATTGAAAGGCCTTTGGCCTACGGTAATTAGGATGGATTGTGCCTTTTTAGCGTCAAAATAGGTGCTTAAATCAATGGGTTTGACATGAGTATCCTTGTCCAAACGCATAAAGTCATTTATAGATAAAATGGGCAGACTACTTAAGGGCAAAGATTCTCCTTGACTCGGATAAAAGGGTTCAGAAATGGGGATATTGACATGAACGGGACCTTTAGGTTCCGTGCAGGCTTGTTGGTATGCGCCCATTCCAACATTCAAGTAATATTCAGGCATCTGAAGCGAATCAGTAGGAAAATCAATGAATTGCTTCACATGTTTACCATATAATTCTTTTTGATAAATGGTTTGTCCATCCCATTGTCCGATCCATTCTGCCGGTCGGTCTGCGCTAAAGATCAATAAAGGCAATTCTTGGAAAAATGCTTCCACCACCGCCGGAGCAAAATTTAAACCGGCTGAACCTGAGGTGCAACATAGAATCACGGGCTTTTTACTCGCAAGTACTAGGCCCAATCCGAAAAATCCTGCCGAGCGTTCATCTGAGATGGAATAGCAATGGATTTTTGGATGTCTAGCTAAGGCCAACATCAGCGGTGCATTTCGGGAACCGGGGCAAATGACAGCCTCTTCAATCCCCATTTGGGATAGAATATCTACTAGTTCCACGATGCCTGCAGGAAATCCCATAGCAAAAAAAAGCCTCGTAAGAGGCTTTAAAAATTATCCAAGATATGTTTTTAGCGCTTTACTCCGGGAAGTATGACGCAGACGACGAATCGCCTTTTCTTTAATTTGTCTCACACGCTCTCGAGTTAAATTGAATTTCTCGCCAATTTCCTCTAGTGTCATTGCGTGTTCTCCATTTAATCCAAAATACAAAGTAACCACATCGGCTTCTCTTTGCGTAAGCGTCGACAAAGCTCTTTGAACTTCGCGGCGTAAGGAATCATTAATTAAACCAGAATCTGGTTTATCTTCTGAATCATTCTCCAATACGTCTAAAAGTGAATTTTCTTCTCCTTGAACGAAGGGAGCATCCATGGATACGTGTCTTCCTGAAATTTTCAGTGTATCGACAACTTCACCTGTTGAGATTTCTAACACTTCTGCTAATTCCTCTGGCGAAGGCTCACGCTCAAACTTTTGTTCTAATTCAGAAAAAGTTTTTGAAATTTTATTCAAAGAACCTACACGGTTCAATGGAAGACGAACGATACGGGATTGTTCAGCTAGTGCTTGTAAAATGGATTGACGAATCCACCAAACGGCATAGGAGATAAATTTAAATCCACGTGTTTCATCAAATCTTTGTGCGGCTTTAATTAAACCTAGGTTTCCCTCATTAATTAAATCACCTAAACTTAGACCTTGATTTTGATATTGTTTGGCTACGGACACGACAAAACGTAAATTAGCCTTTGTTAAGCGCTCAAGAGACAATTGATCCCCTTCGCGAATTTTTTGAGCTAGTATAACCTCCTCATCCGGAGTCAATAAATCTACTTTTCCGATTTCCTGCAAGTACTTGTCAAGCGATTGACTTTCCCTGTTGGTAATTTGTTTGCTAATTTTTAGCTGCCTCATAGTATGTTACAACGGATTAAATGGGTTTATTGTTTCCAATAAACCCATAAACTTGATATCTCTTTACTCAGATTTCTCTGAATTTTCTGGTTTTGGCAATAAAGCTTTCGCTGAAAGACGGAATTTACCGGTCTTTTTGTCCACCTCAACTAATTTAACCTTCACCTTATCACCTTCTTTGAAAACACCATCCATGGTATCTATTCTATCCCAAGAAATTTCTGAGATATGCAATAATCCATCTTTTCCAGGAAGGAATTCAACGAAAGCGCCAAACGCTTGGATATTCTTAACTTTTCCGTCGTAGATTTCGCCAACTTCAGGAATTGTTACGATACTTTTCACCATGCGAATCGCCATATCCATCGCAGCTCCATTCGCTGAGAAGATACTTACATATCCTCCATCTTCTTTTTCTTCAATGGTTACAGTAGCACCCGATTGTTTTTGAATATCTTGAACCACTTTTCCACCAGGCCCGATCACCGCACCAATTTGCTCTTTCATGATTTTGATCACGGTAGCTCTAGGCGTTTGTGGCTTATAGTCATCTCTAACGCTAGGAATTGCCTTTTTCATCTCATTTAAGATGTGAAGTCTACCTTCTCTCGCTTGAGATAATGCTTCTACTAAAACTTCATAGGATAAACCTTGAACTTTTATGTCCATTTGGCAAGCAGTGATACCATTTTCAGTACCTGTTACCTTAAAGTCCATATCACCCAAATGATCTTCATCCCCTAGAATATCAGACAAAACTGCATATTTACCTGTTTTAGGATCTGAAATTAAACCCATGGCAATTCCTGAAACAGGCGCCTTGATTTTAACACCCGCATCCATTAATGCTAATGTTCCAGCACAAACTGTAGCCATTGACGACGAACCGTTTGATTCTAAAATATCTGAAACCACACGTAATGTGTAAGGAAAATCTTCCATTTTAGGTAAAACTTTTCTAATCGCACGCATGGCTAGATTACCATGTCCTACTTCCCTACGTCCAACGCCTCTATTTGGCTTAACCTCTCCCGTTGAAAAACCCGGGAAATTATAATGCAACATAAACTTATTATATCCTTGAGTCATGGCTTGATCAATAATCTGCTCATCCATTTTAGTTCCCAAAGTAACTGTAGTCAATGATTGTGTTTCCCCACGCGTGAAAACCGCTGATCCGTGTGGAGTAGGTAAATAATCCACTTCACAAGTGATTTGACGGATTTCGTTCAATTTACGACCATCTAAACGATAACGCTCTTGCAATACTAATTGGCGAGCCGCCTCTTTTTCGATGTCATGTAAATAAACCTTCGCTAAAGAAAGATTAACGGTATGGTCTTCATTTAACGTTGAGATATATTCATCTACAATCGCTTTAAATCCTGCTTTTCTTTCTTCTTTTTTAGGGTTCGCTAATTTAGCTACTGCCAAATATTTATCGAAATAATTTTTCCATAATTCCGCACGCAATTCTTCATTGTGTGTTTCGTGGCTATACGTTCTCTTTTCCGTTTTTCCACAAGCTACCGTTAATTCATTTAATGCTTGACATTGAATTTTAATGGAATCATGTGCAATACGAAGCGCCTCAATCATTTCAGACTCAGAGATTTCATCTCCCTCACCTTCTACCATTAAGATATCGTTCGCATTTGCGGCAACAATTAATTCCAAAGAAGCACCAGCTAATTCACTGACACTTGGATTTACTTTATATTCTCCATTAATTTTAGCTACACGCACCTCAGAAATAGGTCCGTTAAATGGAATATCAGAAACCGCAAGTGCTGCTGCAGCCGCTAGGCCAACAAAAGCATCCGGTAAAACCTCTGAATCCGCTGAAATCAAATTGATCATCACCTGCACATCTGCATGGTAATCATCTGGAAATGTAGGACGCAATGCACGGTCTACTAAACGTGAAATAAGAATTTCATAATCAGAAAGGCGAGCCTCTCTTTTAAGAAAACTACCTGGAATACGTCCATTGGACGCAAATTTTTCTTGGTAATCAACAGATAATGGAAGGAAATCTACTCCCTCTTTGGC
>CAMBGA010000039.1 GCA_945866095.1 Spirosoma fluviale | reverse complement strand
AAATAGATCCAATTTTCATAAAGCTTGCTAACATGATGGTCAAAATTAAAAAGGTTAAAAAAATGATATACTTACGTTTCATTACATTTTATTGGGTGAAACTATTCCTAATAACGAAAAAGCATGCTGAATTGTTTTGCCCGTAATGTTTGCCAAAGTTAATCGAATGTTTCGTTTATTTTCATCCTCCTCTTTCAAAATATTTAATTCATTATAAAGTTTATTGAATTGCTTCGCTACATCATACGCATACATGGCGATTAAGGATGGTGAAAATGCTTCTGCCGCCGTTTCAATAATACTTTTATATTGGCCCAAAATATAGATTAAATCTATCTCAGTTACGGTTAATTCAGAGCTATTTGCATGGGTATCCATGAGGTCAATGCCTAATTCTTTCGCTTTTCTTGTAATCGAGCAGATTCTAGCATGCGTATATTGAATAAATGGTCCCGTATTCCCTTGAAAATCAATGGATTCTGCTGGGTTGAACATCATACGCTTCTTTGGGTCAACTTTTAATAAATAGTATTTCAAAGCCCCCATGCCAAGTTGTTGGTATAATTCGTTCGACGCATCTTCCGTAAATCCATCCGTTTTTCCCAGCTCTATGGTTCGCTCTTTGGCTGTTTGCACCATTTCATCCATTAAATCATCTGCGTCTACCACAGTGCCTTCACGTGATTTCATTTTTCCTGTGGGTAGGTCGACCATCCCGTAGGATAAGTGGAAATTGCCATGGGAATAGGGTTTATTTAATTTTTTTAGAATGTGGAACAATACTTCAAAATGGTAATCTTGCTCATTTCCGACCACATAAATTGATTTCTTAGCTCCAAAATCCTCGAATTTCAATTGAGCCGTTCCCATATCTTGGGTAATGTAGACGGAGGTTCCATCTTTTCTCAAAACCAACTTCTCATCCAAGCCCTCATCTTCTAAATTAATCCAAACAGATTGATCTTCTTTTTGATAAAAAACACCCTCTTTTAATCCCTCGTCGACCAATTTCTTACCTAGTAAATAAGTATTTGACTCCCTATAAATTTTATCAAAACGAACGCCCATTTGCGCATAGCTTTTCTCAAAACCTGCAAAAACCCAAGTATTCATCGTTTTCCAAAGGTCCATAACCACTTGGTCTCCTTGTTCCCAAGCCAATAACATGTCTTGTGCTTTTAGGAGTATGGGTGCTTCTTTTTTTGCTTTTTCAGGATCTAGACCTTGTTTAACTAATACGTCTATTTCAGCTTTATAGATTTGGTCAAATGCCACATAATATTTTCCAACCAAATGATCCCCTTTTAATCCACTAGTTTCGGGAGTTTCTTCCTGGCCCATGAGTTGGTATGCCAGCATCGATTTACAAATATGGATCCCTCGGTCATTCACCAAATTTGTTTTGATGACCTCATATCCAGCGGCTTCCAAAATTTGAGCCACAGAAAATCCAAGAAAATTATTTCTTAAATGGCCTAAGTGTAAAGGTTTATTGGTGTTGGGGGATGAATATTCAATTAATACTTTTTCGCCTTTCTTATCTAAAGAGAATTTTTGAGAGCCTTGAATAATTTTGTTTAATGCATTTATCCAAACCTCATCCGTAAAGCTAAAGTTTAAAAAGCCTTGAACTACTTGGAATTTTTTAACGCCAGAATAGTTCTCTATGACGAATTGGCCTAGTTTCTCGGCGATAGCCGCGGGCGCTAAACCTGCTTGCTTGGTAAAAGGGAAAACAACAAAAGTATAACTTCCTTCAAATTCCTTTTTGGTTTCTTGCAAAACCAAGTCGTTTGCTTGAATTTGAAATAATGAGGATAAGCCATTTTGTAGGGCTTCAATTAATTGTTTTTGTACTAATAACATAATAAAATAATTGGATTTAATGATCCCCAATAAGCAACAAAGGTAGCCAATTTGGATCAAATATTGCGATTTGACTTAATAAATGAGGAATTAAATCTTACCTTTGTGACCATTATGTTGAATCTATATGCAGATGCGGTTGCCTCTTTAAAGTCCGGAGGTGTAATTTTATATCCAAGTGATACCATTTGGGGTTTGGGCTGTGATGCCCGTATGGATGCGTCCATTGAAAAACTATTTGATATCAAAAATCGACCAGAAAATAAGGGATTGATTTTGTTGATATCTAAAATTGAGCAATTAAGTGAATATGTGGAGCAGGTGCCAGAAATTGCTTGGGACTTAGCTGAGTTCGCAGAAGATCCACTAACCATCATATATCCTAAAGGCAAAAACGTCAGTAAGTATATGTTGGGCCCCGATGGCAGCATCGCAATCCGGTTATTGAAAGATGAATTTTGCAAAGGTTTGGTGTATCGCTATCAGCGAGGAATTGTTTCCACTTCAGCCAACATTTCAGGAGCTCCATCGCCGACTCATTTTGCCAGTATTTCTGAATCGATCAAATCGCAGGTAGATTACATTTTAAAGCCAGAAAATTCGGATAAAAAGGGAGGATTGAAATCTTCCAAAATAATTAAATTGGGATTAGGTGGTGAATATACGATGATAAGATCTTGATGAAATCCGGCATAGAAATTATTGAAAATCCAATTTTCAAGATTATTGGGGAGGCCTCAGATTTCTTGGGTTTAGAAAGCTATGTGGTGGGAGGTTTTGTCCGAGATAGCTTATTGGCTCGTGAATGTAAGGATATTGATATTGTTTGTTTGGGTTCAGGAATTGGATTAGCTGAAGAAGTAGCGAAGCGATTTAATTTGTCGGAGCAATCGGTATCTATTTTTAAGAATTTTGGTACGGCCATGTTGAAAGTGGACGACTGGGACTTGGAATTTGTGGGGGCGCGGAAGGAATCATATCAGCGGGATTCTCGGAAGCCTTTGGTTTTGGAGGGTAGTTTGGAGGATGATCAAAATAGGCGAGATTTTACGATTAATGCATTGGCGGTTTCGATTAATAAAGACACTTGGGGTACTTTATTGGATCCATTTGGAGGAATTGATGATTTACATGCTAAAATAATTAGAACTCCTTTAGAGCCTGGAATTACTTTTTCGGATGATCCATTGCGCATGATGCGTGCGGTTCGCTTTGCGACGCAGTTGGGCTTCGACATTTTCCCAGAAACCTTTGAAGCCTTAACTACGGAGAAAGATCGATTGTCGATTATTTCTATGGAGCGTATTTCGGAGGAGTTGAATAAAATCATACTTTCAGATCGGCCTTCGTATGGATTTTTATTGTTAGATGCATGTCAAATTTTACCCATTATATTCCCAGAATTCATGAAGTTGAAGGGTGTGGATACGGAAGAAGGGAAGGGGCATAAGGATAATTTTTATCACACGTTGCAGGTGCTTGATAATATTTCAAAAAACACAAATGATCTTTGGTGGCGTTGGGCGGCTATTTTGCATGATATTGCAAAGCCTCAAACCAAGAAATTTGTGCAGCAAAAAGGGTGGACATTTCATGGCCATGAGGAAATGGGAGCGAGGCAGGTTCCTACTATTTTCAAAAGGTTCAAATTACCTTTAAATGAGAAGATGAAATTGGTCCAGAAATTAGTTCGACTTCATCTCCGTCCTATTGCCTTATCCAAAGAAGAGATAACAGACTCAGCATTAAGGAGATTGCTTTTTGAGGCGGGGGATGAATTAGAAGCTTTAATGACTTTGTGTAGGGCTGATATTACTTCTAAAAATGGGGATAAGGTTAAAAAATATTTACGGAATTTTGATACGGTGGAAGATAAGTTGAGAGAGGTAGAGGCCAGTGATTCGTTGCGTAGTTTTCAACCTGTTTTTTCTGGCGAGGTAATTATGGACGTGTTTGACATGGGTCCTGGGAAGGAAGTTGGCCTGATTAAAATCGCTATTCGTGAAGCTATTTTAGATGGCTTGATCCGGAATGATTTTGCTTCGGGTTGGGACTTTATGATTTCGGAGGGGTTGAAATTGGGATTGAAGCCAGTGAAAGGCTTAGATCAAATGATCAGTTAATTTTAGGATTAATTTCGCTTAATGTAGTTCCTGGAATGTATTTAAATCTCTTTATAAAAGATTAGTCATTTTTCTTTTTATGGTCTTCTACAAACCACGAAGCAAAAAAGCCACTCATAGTAGCAAATAATCCACCACCAACAATCATCAATATCACACCAATTATTCTTCCTTCAGTAGTAACGGGAAATTTATCTCCATAACCAACGGTAGAAATAGTTGAACACGCCCACCATATTGCATCTTCGGCTGATTTAATATTACTATTGGGGGCATCCTTAAATTGTAAAATTGATATTGAGGAAAATATCAGAGTTAATATTGCAATAATCGCTACGGTAGTAAAGGCACCATTTGATTTTTTCTTATAGATGTGATTAATAATGTGCTTTGTGGAACGAAATGCTCTTAATATCCTAATAAGCCTTATCAACCTTAATAGTCTGCCAAAACGAAGTGCATCAAAGGTTGGGATACTACTAATCAAATCAATCCAACCCCATTTAAGAAATTGAAGTTTGTTTTCCGCTTTGTATAAATGATAAAAGAAATCAAACAAAAAGAATACACAAATAATATTATCTATAAAATCTAAAACCTTTACTATTTCAGATGGTAAAGTAAAAAGGGTTTCAATGATAAAAATGGATAGAACATAAATAGACAAAATGATTGCTAAAACATTAATGGACGTTAATGTATTCTTTTCATTTATTAGCAGTTCATCGTTTTCCTCCATATTATATTAATTAACCTCCGTGTTGCCAACATAATCCATTGGAACGAGATGAACGAGAGCATCGGGTTCCCTTTTGGGTTGTGGCAGAACATTGTGAGGAAGATTGAGGTTTTGGTTTTGTTACTGTTTTTTCAACTACTGTTTCTTCAGTTGTAGCGGTTTTGGGTGAAGAAGTTGAATTAGAGTTATTACTTACACTATTACGATATTGCTCTACAATCCTTTTTAAAACATTTAATTCAAACTTTAGATCTTCAATTTTAGCTCCCAAATCCAATATTCTATTTTCATACTTTGTTGATGAAATAGATAAATCATTTGAAAGCCTTTGATTTTCTGATTGAAGTTTCTTTACATCCTCTTTTTAATCAAATATTTCAACTCGGACATCCACTTTTTGAGCAATTGTATTGAAAGATGAAATTAAAAGAATTAAAACAATTATTTTTTTCATAAAGGCAGATTTCAAAGTTTAAAACGGTGAATCTGAAGTTCAAATTACATTATTTTTTTCCTTCCACAAAAAAAGGCTCCACGATGGGAGCCTCTTTCTTTATGATTTACATTCAGTATTTATTCTGAATCTAATTATTTAGCGATTTACAGTTGGACAAACAATTCCGCTTTCGGGGTTCTTACTTTCTTCACGTTGACCATGTAATCTGTCGCTTCATCGCGTTCTCCGATCGCCAAAATAAGGACGGAATGTAGGCCTTTGGCCTCTAAACCTAGTAACTCATCTAGTTTAGCGGGGATAAATCCTTCCATCGGCGTAGTGTCGATCCGTAATTCAGCAGCGGCAGCTAATGCATTGCCCATCGCTAAATATACTTGACGGTCAGCCCATTCCGCTTGTTGTTCCTTTGATTTATGTTTCATAGATCCGGCAATGGCTCCTTTGAAATCACCTAAATCTGACAAAGACATGCCGCGTGTTTCAGCGATTAAATTCATATAAGCGTCAATGTGCGCTTCGGTTACTTCATTCCAAGCTACAAAAATAAGTAAGTGAGAAGATTCAATGATTTGAGGCTGTCCATAGGCAATCGGCTGAATTTTAGCCTTTAAGTCGGCATCCTCCACCATCAATATTTGATAGGGTTGTAAGCCAAAACCAGAAGCCGATAAAGTAATCGCGTCTAATAATGTATCTAATTTGTCTTGAGAAACTTTGTTCCCATTCATTCTTTTTACTGCATAACGCCATGATAGCGAATCGATAATTGACATGTGTTTTATTTTTAATTGTTAAGAAATACTCGCTCTGAATTGATCCAACAATTCATTTAATTGTTTTAAATTTTCTTCTCCTAATTGGCTTATCTGCTTCCTGAATTCATCCAAGTGTACTTCAATTTGATTTATCAAGGCTGAACCTGCTGGCAAAATGTATACGTCGACCGCCCTGCGATCTTTTTCGCATTGTATCCTTGAAACTAATTTTTTGGCAAATAGTTTATCGACCAAGCGTGAGGCATTCGACATTTTGTCCAACATCCTTTCTGTGATCGATAATACACTGATCGCTTGGCCTTTCTGACCCTCCAAAATCCTTAGTACATTGAATTGCTGCATCGTAATTCCGAATGGTTTCATAAATGCTTGCTGCCTTTGAACGATGAAGTTGCCCGTAAAAATCAAATTGATTACCGCTTTGGTTTCCTCATTTTTGAAGCTTGATTGCTTTATTTCATCTGAAATGGACATCGTACTTAATTAGATGTTGCAAAATTAAATGTTTATACATTAATTACAAGTGATTTTAAATTATTTTTTTTCGCCAACAAATATATTTCTCATATTTTGGGCTAATTTTGAGCTATGCAATCGACACTCAGTTTAAGTTTCCCACTCATTTTAGCTAGCAATTCACCTCGTAGGCGTGAGATTTTAGGCCAAGCAGGATTTGCTTTTTCTGTAGTAGCCTCGGATATAGATGAGTCATTTCCAGCCGATATGCCCCTGAATGAGGTGCCCGTTTTTCTTTCGGAAAAAAAAGCGCGCGTTCTAGCTGATATAAACCCACATGCCATCATTTTAGCTGCTGATACCGTGGTTATTTTGGATCAATTAATTTTGAATAAGCCGAATGATAAGTCTGAGGCTAGGGAGATGCTCCAATTATTATCAGGAAAAACACATGAAGTCGTGACCGGAATTACGCTCATTACGCCCAATGAAACCGTTTCTATCGCGGATTCGGCCATGGTTTCCTTCAGAGTTTTAGGTGACTGGGAAGTGGATTGGTACGTAAAAGGTGGATTTGGACTAGATAAAGCCGGCGCCTATGGCGTCCAAGATTTTATTGGAATGGCTGGAATTGAAAAATTAGATGGCTCTTTTTATACCGTGATGGGTTTGCCCATTTTTCACGTCTTCGACTTATTAACCCCTTACATTTTGGATAGTAAGCAAGCCCAAATACAATTTTAATTAGATCGAGAAACTTTCTCCACATCCACAAGTACGAGATGCATTTGGGTTAATGAATTGAAAACCTTTGCCATTTAAGCCGTCCGAGAAATCTAATTCGGTTCCAGCTAAATATAAGATTGATTTCTTATCCACCATCACTTTAACTCCCTTATCCTCAAAAATCATATCGTTTGCCTGTGGCGCTGAGGCAAAATCTAAATTGTACATCAAACCGGAGCAACCACCACCTTCTACGGCTACACGAATATTAAATTCTTCCGTTAAACCCTCTTTAGATCTTAATTCTTTAATTCGACTGGCAGCTAAATCTGTGATTGTGATCATATCTTTGAAAGATTTTGAAATATATAAATGCAAATGTATCAATTTTTTTTTGATAAAAACGATACTATTTAGAGCGAATCTAAATTAACTATGGTTTTTGAAATTTTATGGCCTTAATTTTGTGGTTCATTAAGTAAAATTAATAGTATATGCTTTCAGTAAAAAATTTACATGCAAGAATAGGGGATAAGGAAATTCTCAACGGAATTAATTTAGAAGTTCATGCGGGCGAAGTTCATGCCATCATGGGGCCTAATGGCTCAGGTAAATCAACCTTAGCTTCTGTTTTAGCCGGAAGGTCGGATTATGAAGTAAGCGAAGGTTCTGTGGAATTCTTTGGCAAAGATTTATTAGACTTATCGCCTGAAGCACGTGCGGCAGAGGGTTTGTTTTTAGCTTTTCAATATCCTGTGGAGATTCCTGGAGTTTCTACTACCAATTTTATGAAGTCGGCCATCAATGAAATTCGTGCTTACCGAGGTCAAGATGCGATGGATGCCGTTCAGTTTTTGAAAATGTTTAAAGAAAAAATGGCCTATGTGAATATAGACCAAACTTTATTAAGCAGAGCCCTCAATGAAGGCTTTTCCGGTGGAGAGAAAAAAAGAAATGAAATATTCCAAATGGCAGTTCTAGAACCCAAATTGGCCATCTTGGACGAGACGGATTCTGGACTAGATATCGATGCACTTCGCATTGTGGCTGAAGGGGTTAATAAATTAAAAACTCCTCAAAATGCGACAATTTTAGTGACGCATTACCAAAGGCTTTTGGACTACATCATTCCTGATTTTGTCCACGTACTTTACAAAGGAAAGATTGTGAAATCAGGCAATAAGGATTTGGCCTTAGAATTAGAGGAGCGAGGATACGATTGGATTATTTCTGCCTTAGATTAAATAAAATGTTAGAGAAAACATTAGTAGATAGTATCAAAACGATAGATTCATTGACCCAAGCTCAGCAATTGGCCCTAGGGAAATTTATTGACAAAGGTTTTCCGACCAGCAAATGGGAGGAATGGAAATATGCCTCTTTAAAACATTTGAATGAGCGCGATTGGAAATGGTCGCCTGAAAAATTAAGCGTTGATTTTTCTAAGCCCCAATGGAAACATAGTGCCATTATTCAGACCTTAAATGGGAATACTCATTCAGAAGGTGCTTTACCGCAGGGGATTGCTCTTTTGCCTATGTCGGAATTTATGGCTCAAAATCCTGCATTCGACTCAGTGTGGAAGGCAAGAAATCCTATTTTGGATCAAAATTCCTTGTATGATTTAAATGAAGCTTTGGTGAATGATCATGCGGTTTTATGGGTCAAGAAAGGGGTTAAAATTGTGGAGCCTTTGTTGCATCATTATTTAGTGTCGGGCCAACAAGACACCGCCGTTCAATCTAAATTATTCATTTATTTAGAGGAAGATTCGGAAATTACTTGGTTCGAACAACAACGTTCTGAGTCAAGCCATGCGATTTTGTCGAATTACGTGCAAGAGATTTGGGTTTCAAAAAATGCCCATCTAACATTGATTAAAGATCAAGACTTGCAGCAAAGTATTACGCATGTGGATCATACGTTTATATTCCAACAAGAAAGCTCGTTGGTCGATGCATTTACATTTTCGATTAATGCAGCTTATTTGCGCAATAACCTGCATTTCTATATTGATGGCCCACAAGTTGTTTCTAATTTGAATGGTTTATACATTCCGGGAGAAGACCAATTAATGGATACTCACTCGGTCGTTGATCACCGAATGCCTCATTCGGAGTCCAATGAATTATACAAAGGAGTTTTGATGGGAAATGCGACTGGCGTTTTCAATGGCAAAATTTTTGTTCGTCCTGATGCTCAAAAGACAAATGCATTTCAAAGTTGCAAAAATGTGTTAGCCTCAGATCGAGCAACCATGAACACAAAACCCCAATTGGAAATTTGGGCGGATGATGTGAAATGTTCACATGGAACAACCACGGGACAATTGAGCGATGAGGCGCTGTTTTACATGCGTTCAAGAGGCATTTCAAAAGCCACAGCACAGACTTTGCTGCTGCTAGCTTTTGTTCAGCAGGTGATAGACAAATTAGAACATGAAGAAATTCGTGCAGAGTTGTCTGATAAGATTGTGAATAAAATACAGGCTTCTTTAGGTTTAACCTTATTATAATGACTTTAGATATACATAAAATTCGTGCTGATTTTCCGGTATTAGACCAACAGGTCAACGGATCTTCGCTGATTTATTTTGATAATGCAGCGACCACCCAAAAACCTAAGTCGGTCATCGATGCCTTATCTCATTATTACGCATCAGATAATGCGAATATTCATCGGGGTCTTCATGCGCTAGCCGAACGTGCGACCAATGCTTATGAATTAACGAGAACTAAAATAAAAGAATTTATTAATGCTCCTTCCTCGGATCAAATCATATTGACTGCTGGAACTACAGGGAGTATCAATTTAGTTGCTCAGACCTTTGGTCGTGCTAATTTTTCAAAAGGGGATAAGATTCTAATTTCGAATTTAGAACACCATTCTAATATTGTGCCATGGCAAATGATTGCTGAGGAGAAGGGCGCAATCATCGAGGTAATTCCAGTGGATGAAAGAGGTGTTTTAGATCTTGCGGCTTTTCGTAATTTATTAGACGCCAGCGTAAAATTGGTAGCCGTTAATCACGTTTCTAATGCGATTGGGACCATTAACCCCATTGCCGAAATGATTCAATTAGCTCATGCACATGGAGCAAAAGTAATGATAGACGGGGCACAATCCATCGCTCATTTAGATATAGATGTACAAGCTTTAGATATTGATTTTTTTGCTTTTTCAGCACATAAATTGTTTGGGCCTACGGGCGTTGGGGTTTTATACGGAAAGCGTGAATTGTTAGAATCCATGCCTCCGTATCAAGGTGGGGGTGAAATGATAAAAGAAGTTTCTTTTGAAGGGACGACTTACAATGAACTGCCCTATAAATTTGAGGCAGGTACACCTAATATTGCGGATGTGATTGCCTTATCTGCTGCGATTGATTATGTGAATGCTTTGTCAAAAGAAGCATTATTTACGCAGGAATTGGCGCTTTTAGCCTATGCAACAGAACAATTGAGTACCATACCTGGTTTAAGAATCATAGGAACGGCACCTGATAAAATTGCCGTCATTAGTTTTGTGATTGATGGAATACATCCACAAGACCTAGGTGTGTTGTTGGATAAATTTGGCATAGCGATTCGAACGGGACATCATTGTGTCCAACCATTAATGAAGCGTTTTGGATTGCCAGGAACTTGCCGAGCATCATTTGCGTTTTATAACACGTTAGAAGAAATAGATTTATTTGTGAAAGCTTTACGTAGGTCAATTAATATGTTGCAATAATGGCTCAAAGTATACAGGAAACCCAGGAGGAGTTAATCGAGGAGTTTGGTTTATTTGATGACTGGGCGGATAAATATGAGTATTTGATTGACTTAGGTAAAAAGTTGCCTAATTTATCTGAAGTATTTAAGACAGAAGAAAATGTCATTAAGGGTTGTCAAAGCCGAGTTTGGTTACATGCCGAAAAGCAAGGGGATCAAATCGTTTTTGAAGCCGATTCAGAGGCAGTTATTGTTAAAGGTATGATCAGCATGTTGATTCGGGTATTATCCCATCACACGGCGGAGGAGATCATACAGGCGGATTTATATTTTATTGATCAAATCGGAATGAGCCAGCATCTTGCGCAAACGCGTTCGAATGGTTTGTTATCGATGGTAAAACAGATGAAAAATTATGCTTTGGCCTTTTCAGCGAAGTAAAAAAAATATGGAAGAGAAAACGACGACATCCTTACAAATGACGGAGGTTGAACTTAAGGAAAAAGTGATCAAGGCCATTAAAACCGTCTACGATCCAGAAATACCTGTTGACGTATATGAATTAGGTCTTATCTACGAAGTGAAAATATTTCCGGTCAACAACGTGTACATCTTAATGACCTTAACTTCGCCTTCATGTCCGTCTGCGGAAAGTATTCCAGTGGACATAGAAAAGGCGGTTAGGGAAATAGAAGGAATCGCTGAGGTTTCGGTTGAGCTAACTTTTGATCCTCCATATGCACAAGATATGATGTCAGAGGTGGCCAAGTTAGAATTAGGTTTTATGTAAGTAAATTTTAAAAATTAAAAATAAAAAAATATGTATCCAGAACATTTAGTACATCCTATGCGGATGGATATTGTCGAAGGTGGTTTCAAAGAGTTAAGTTCTGCTGCTGAAGTGGAAAATACAATGGCGCAGCCAGGAACTACTTTATTGTTTATCAACTCAGTTTGTGGTTGTTCTGCTAGAACAGCTAGACCAGGTGTCAAAGAGGCGGTTGCCGCTTCTGAAAAAAAGCCTACAAATTTAGTAACTGTTTTTGCCGGTGTAGACCAAGAAGCTACCCAAAAAGCACGTGAGTATACATTGCCTTATCCTCCATCTTCACCATCCATCGCTTTATTTAAGGATGGGGAATTGGTGCATTTTGTTGAACGTCATCACATTGAAGGTCGTTCGGCTGAAATGATCGCGGGGCATTTAGAAGGTGTTTTCGAGGAGTTTTGCTAAAAAATTGAGTATAAAAAAAAGGAGCTAGCAATCGCTAGCTCCTTTTTTTTATGCTCAATATTTAATCTTATTGCTTCGGTGCTCCACCGACCGCACCTGATTCAGATGTAGCATTTTTAGCTTTTTCAGCCATCTTTTTTGCTGCACCTTCGTAATCACCTGCCTTCACAAATGACATTTTCAATAAGTCGATGGACTTTCTGGAAGCTTGTAAAATTTGATCAGACGTTAAGCCTTTCACCTTATTTTCTAAATCATCCGCCCATTTCATGTTGCGGTTCAAGTATAAATTTGAATTTAATGTAGAACTTAGTCCGCCGTCTTGTGAACGACCTACTGCTCTTGCTTGAACCCATGATTTTTTAGCTTCTTCGATTTCTTTTTGCGTAAACCCTTCCTTTAAAACTTTCTCAATTTCTTCTTTAAAGGCAGCTTCTAATTTGGCCAAATTTTCAGGCGCATAGATCGCATAGCCAACAAACGCACCTGATTGATCTAAAGGACTAGCCGCAAATTGAGAACCCACTCCATAAGATAAACCATCTTTTTGGCGAATACGATTCATCAATCTAGAGCTTAAACCTGATCCACCCCCCAGCATGTAATTGCTTAACTCTAAGGCTGCAAAATCTGGGTCATTATCGGATATTTTAATGGGTTGGTATGCTAAAAAGAATGCATTTGCCTTGTCTGGAGTCTCAATTGATTTTACTTGAGCTTTGATATCTTTGAAAATTTCAGGAATTCTTGTAAACGGCTTAGGCGATTTCCAATCTGCAAATTCAGCTTTGATAGCTGCTTTTAACTCAGCCTCATCAAAATCCCCAACAGCTGAAAATGTAGCATTAGATGCTCCATAAAAGCCTTTATAAAAAGCAATGGACTGTTCTAATTTGGCAGACGAATAATTAGTCGTCTGTTCTGTCATCGTAGGTTGATACCTCACATCATTTTTAGGATAATGCCCACTTCTTAATTGGCCCAATGCCTCACTGGCTTTCGCTGTAGGCTCACTTTTTTGCGATTCAATTTGAGTTAAATTTTCTTGTTTTAACTTCTCAAATTCATCTGCAGGGAAGATAGGTTGTTTCAAAGCTTCTGCAACTAATTTAAGCGCTGGAATTAAATTGTCTTTGGTAGTTTCAATGGATACATTTGCCTGAGTTGCTCCACCTGAGATGGAAACACGTGCTTTTAATTTATCCAATTCATCTTGAAATTGTTGGCGTGTATGCTTAGCCGTTCCTTTTGTCAACATATCAGCTGCTAAATCAGCGGCAGTTACTGTTCCTAATAATGACTTTTCGTCTCCAAAACGTATCGTCATTTTAGCATAAACTGAATTTCCTCTCGTTTTTTTAGCTAGTAGAGCTAATTTGATTCCGGCTATGTTTTCAACTTTAGTCCTTGCATCTATATTGCTGGGCGATGTATCAAAGGCTTCTCCTTCCGAAACGGCTGCTTTTCCTTTGAAATCTTTTAGTATTTCAGCTACTTCTTTTGCCTCAGGAATTTCAGCACGATCTGGTTTTTCTGTAGGATAGAATACACCAGAAGTACGATTTGATGATTTAAAATAGGCTGCTGCAACTCGTTGGATATCGGCAGGAGTAATTTTTTCTAATTGGTTTCTAGTATGAAATAATAAACGCCAGTCACCCTGAGCAATATACTCAGACATGCCTATACCTACGCGTTGAGCATTGTTTAATAGTAATTCAATGTTTTTGATACCTTTGGTTTTTATGCGGTCAACTTCCTCTTTAGTAGGGGGAGTCTTTGCAAAATTTTCAATCGTTTCAATCATGATTCTTTTCACTGAATCCAAAGATTTTTCCTTTAAAACCTCAGCACCAAAGTAAACAAGTCCCGGCTCTTTTAATTGGTACGTCATACCAAATTGGCTTGAAGCCTTTTTAGTATCAATTAATGCTTTGTACAAACGACCTGATGGAGCATCTGTTAATAGATCTGCCATCACATCTACTGCAACATAATCTGGATGTAAACCGGATGGAATGTGATAGGCCATACCCACCACTTGAACATCACCTACGCGTTTTAAGGTAACCTCTCTTTCGCCATCTTGCGTAGGTTCAGCTGTAAATGTTTTTGTTAGTTCACGCGTTGGACGTGGTATTACGCCAAATTTTTGGTTAACTAATTGCAAGGTTTTGATAGGATCAAATTTTCCAGCGATCAATAATACGGCATTATCGGGTTGGTAATATTTGCGATAATAAGCTTGAAGATTCTCGATAGGCACTTTTTCGATATCTGAGCGGGCGCCTATAGTTGAGTTACCGTAATTATGCCATAAAAAAGCGGTCGAAACAATTCGGTCCATCAGTACGCTTCCTGGGTCATTTTCGCCACGTTCAAATTCATTACGAACAACCGTCATTTCGGTTTCTAATTCGCTTTTTGCAATACGTGAATTGATCATACGATCGGCTTCCATATCAAGTGCCCAATCTAAATTTTCATCCGTTGATGCAAAAGTTTCGAAGTAATTGGTACGATCTAACCAAGTCGTACCATTAAATTGAGCGCCATGGTCAGAAATTTCTTTGGCTACTTCTTTATGTTTTTCTTTAGTCCCCTTGAAAACCATGTGCTCTAACAAGTGAGACATACCTGTTTCACCATATCCTTCGTGGCGAGAGCCTACTAAATAGGTAATGTTTACTGTGATGGTTTGCTTAGACGGATCCGGGAATAACAGAACCTTAAGCCCATTGGCTAATTTGTATTCCGTAATTCCTTCTGCTGCCGTTACTTTTTCAGGGATAGGCAAGGAAGTTGCAGGCGCTGTTACCGATTGTTTGGCAATCGCCTTGTTGGCATTGGGTTTTTGTTGGGCTATTAGTGTGGCAGTTGAACTAACCAAAAGGAGTCCCGAAAGGATTATTCTTTTCATGGTGTGGATTGATTGTTGATTAAAATTTGAAAGATTAAATTACCTAAAAAAGTTAAATAAATATTTTTTTTAGGATAGGTGGATAAATAAATCCACGACAGGAATTATTTTTTGTATTGTTGGATTAATTTAAAAATTGCTTTTTGTGTTTCTAGGTTAGGGAAATACTCAAACATGATGACGTGTTGGTCATAGTCTAAGATAAGTCCTGATTCTAAAAAATGAAATGCTTCTTTAAATTGGCCTGCTTTGATTAAGAAAATCGCGGATCGATAATAGAAATCGGCCTCTTCTGGTAATTCATCGATTGCCGATAACATGATGTCGGCTGACTTCTCAAAATCTTCAAGGTCATAGTGCAATTGAGCCCATTTAACCCAAGCAGGCGCAAAGAACGATTCTAATTCGATGGACTTTTGAAAGGCTTCGTCTGCTGAAGCGGTATTTCCTAAGTAGGCTTCTACATCAGCTAATCCGATCCAATAAAGGGGATTGGATTCGTTCAACTTGATCGCTTTTTTCAAAAAATGCAAGGACTCAAACCATTTGTCCATCTCAGTGAGGCAAACGGCCAATCCATAATATCCCTCATCCCACAATGGATCTAATTTAACAGCATCTTTATAATAGGTTAAAGCGGCGTCAAATTTCTTTTGCCTTTCTAAGCTTGCGCCGAGGCAACAAAATAATTCCGGGTTGGGATCGTCGAAAATGAGGCATTGCTTATATGATTCTTCGGCTTTTTCATAGTCCTTTAAGTTCATGTAGGTATTCCCTAAATTGAACAAAGAGGAACCAAAAGTAGGTTCAATGGCTAAAGAATATTCATAGGCGTCAATCGCCTTTTCAAATTTTTTCAGTTTGGAATAGGCGATGCCTAAATTATACCAAGCAGTAAAGGAAAAAGGATCTTGGTCAATAAATTTTTTGTAAAACGGTATGCTCTCGTTGATTTTACCTATTTCATCCAAGGCATTTGCTAATTCAACTAAGGCATTTTCATTTTCAGGATTATGTTCGAGTGATTTTTTGAACATGTCAACCGCCTCGCGGGGTTTGAACCAGGCCACATAACTTAAACCTAATCTAAAATAGACCTCATCCTTTTCTTCGTAGGCTTCTAAAGCTTCTAAAAATAGATTGACGGAAGCTTCATGTTGGCCCATTTGACTCAACAAAGAGCCTTTAACCAAAACGAGTTCAATATCCGTGGGGAACAACAGAATCGCATTTTCAATGATTTCCATGGCATCTTCAGGCTTTTGGATTTCCCCTAAGACTTGTGCCTTTAAAATAATTAATTCGAGTGTATATGGAAAATGAGTTAACCCTAAATCACACGCTTGTAAGGCTTCGTCAAACTTGGATTGCATAAAATAATGGTCGGCAATTTGCTCTAGCGTGTCTATGTCGAAGAAAGAATCCTCCTGATTATTTAACATCTTTTCAAATCTTTGAACGGAAGAATTGATATCTTCTCGGTTTTCATCGAATTCGGGATCCAGCATAGAGTATTATTGGAGGTTAGTCGAGATAATTTTTACTAAATTAAAGCAATTATTTTTAAATTTTAAACAGTATTTCAACCTAAATTTGTTCCAAAATTATAATTAATGCCACAGCCAACTGCAATCATCGATTTAGGTACAAATACCTTTCAACTTTTAGTGGCCACACCTGGAAATATTTCTGAACACCTGCAAATAATTTCCCAATTACAACGTCCGGTACAGTTGGGCCTAGGCGCCATGGAAACTGGAATTTTACAAAATGATGCAATGGATCGCGCGATCATGGCCTTAACTGAATTTAGAGATGTGGCTGTTTCCAAAGGATGCGAAAATACCCAAATCCATGCCATAGGCACGAGTATTTTACGAAGAGCTTCCAATACGCAACAATTCCTTTCAGAAGTAGAACGTCGATTAGGCATTAAAATTCAAGTAATTTCTGGGATTGAAGAAGCGGATTTAATTTACCATGGAATTTATCATTCATTGCCGCAGCCATGGAATCCAGTTAGCTTAGTGATGGATATTGGAGGAGGTAGCGTGGAATTCATCTTATTTGAAGGAACAAGAATTTTATTCAAAATTAGTTTAGAGCTGGGTGGTTTGCGGCTTTTGTCTTTATTCCAACAAGATGGGCACTTTCATTCGTCTCAAATGGTCGAACTGCAATCCTATGTTTTAGGACAAATGAAACCTTTGTTTACCGCCTGCGCGGAACATAAGCCCAGCGTTTTAATCGGTGCCGCAGGTGCCTTTGAAACGATTTGGGATTTAGCTCATGCGGATATTCCGGGTAGCGTCATTCCTCCCGCTTCTGAATTGGTTATAACGCAATTTTACCAACAAAAGAAATGGGTGCAAGAAACTGATTTTGTGGGCCGACAAAATATCAAGGGGATGAAAGCTTTTAGGGCGGGGATATTACCGTATGCTAATGTTTTGATAGCCACTGTTTTGGAAGAATTAACCATTAAAAATATGTGGGTGTCTTCTTATAGTTTGAAAGAGGGCTATTGGTTTCTTCAGAATAAATAAAGCTAAAAATATCTACTTTTTTTTGAAAAAAACAATTAAAATGATAATCTTTAAGGTTATAAAGTGTTATTAAATTTTTCAACAAATATTTATGTCATCGATACTTAATTTAATTCTGTTACAAGCAACCGCTCAAGAAGAATTCACCATTTTAAGTTTATTGG
>CAMBGA010000038.1 GCA_945866095.1 Spirosoma fluviale | reverse complement strand
TCCTCAAACATACTTGCACTGATTCCTTTTGTGATATCTCCCGTGGCAGAGGTCTTTTTAATAGTTCCTTTCTCGAAAATATTTTGGTCTAATTGAATCCAAATGTAAGGTAATTCATCTGGCGAATTGTTGAAATAGGTAATCGTTTCCGTACCTATGATTTTACGGTTGATATCATCTAGTTCCACTTTAATATCATAATCTGCACGTTGTTGCCAGTAATCTTTTCCAGGTGAACCACTCGCAGTTCGATACGAATTAGGGGTGGGCAAGGTGGACTCTAATTGCTCAAAGCGATTATTTGCATTGTAAGTGACGCCCGAAGGACCTTGGGCATTTAATTGCAAAACGGATGAGACAACGAATGCGATGGCTATTATTCTTTTTAGCATATATTTATTGGGTGTAATGTTTTCAAAAATAAGAAAAAAATATGATTTAGCTGTCTTGGACTTTAGCCTTTGATTGAATCATGGAATGGAAACTTGCTCTTGCCAACTAAATATATAATGGTTTTGTTATTTTTTTGGGTAGAATTTGTAGTTTTGAGATTACAAATAACATTAACGCATTAATCATTATGGGTATCATATTAGGTCAAAAAGAATATTTCAAAGGCATTGGTCAAATTAAATTTGAAGGTGCAGAATCGGACAATCCGTTCGCTTTTCGTTATTACGATGAAAATAAGATCATTGCTGGAAAAAGCATGAAAGAGCATTTGCGTTTTGCCATTGCATATTGGCATTCGTTTTGCGGAAATGGTGCTGATCCATTTGGCCCAGGAACCCATCATTATCCATGGGATGCAGCTAGCGATGTACGCCAAAGAGCCTCGGACAAAGCAGATGCCGCTTTTGAATTTATTACTAAAATAGGCGCGCCCTTTTATTGTTTTCATGATGTGGATGCGATCGATCAAAGCAATGATCCCAAAGAATTTACAAGCCGGGTAGAATTTATCTCTGACATCTTTGCGAAAAAACAAGCTGAGTCGGGAGTGAAGTTATTGTGGGGAACGGCCAACTTATTTTCGAATGAACGTTATATGAATGGTGCTTCTACCAATCCAAATTTTGAGGTTGTCGCTCATGCGGGAGCCCAATTAAAGGGTGCGATCGATGCAACAATCAAATTAGGCGGGGATGGATATGTGTTTTGGGGAGGTAGAGAAGGTTATATGACTTTATTAAATACAGACATGAAACGTGAGCGGGAGCATTTTGCTCAAATGCTTCATACTTGTGTGGACTATGCTAGAAAAAATGGATTTAAAGGAAAGTTTTTTATTGAGCCTAAGCCTTGTGAGCCAACGAAACATCAATATGATTATGATGCGGCTACCGTGATTGGGTTTTTGAGGGAGTTTAATTTGCTTTCTGAATTCGGTTTAAACTTAGAGGTTAATCATGCTACTTTGGCGGGACATACTTTTGCGCATGAATGCCAAGTGGCTTCTGACGCGGGAATGCTGGCTTCGATTGACGCAAATCGCGGTGATTATCAAAATGGTTGGGATACGGATCAGTTCCCAATTGACATTTACGAATGGGCAGAAGCCATGGCTATTATTTTAAAGCAAGGTGGATTAGCCGGTGGAGGAATAAATTTTGATGCGAAGCGCAGAAGAAATTCTACCGATGCGGCAGATTTATTTTATGCACATATTGGCGGAATGGATACGATTGCAAGAGCTTTGATAATTGCGGATAAATTAGCCAAACATGGTGAATTGGATCGCTTAAAGGCAGCTCGTTATGCTAGTTTTGATTCAGGAAAAGGAGCTGAATATGAAGCGGGTAAGTTGAAATTAGAGGATTTATACCAAATTGCTGTAAGCTTAGGCGAACCTGCCATGATCTCTGGCAAGCAAGAATATTTAGAAAATTTGTTAGGTCGTTTTGTTTAATAAAAATCAATGTAGAGGCATGAAAAAATTTAGCTTCATCCTCATTTTTGTCATATCTATTTGTTTGAAAACGGCAGGATCTTCGGATCCTGTCGTTTTTTCTACGACCAAACCTTGGGTTTATTGGTGGTGGCCAGGTAGTGCAGTGACAGAAAAGGGGATCACACACAATTTGGAAGCATTTGCCAAAGCGGGTTTTGGCGGTTTACACATAATCCCTATTTATGGAGCAAGAGGCTTTGAATCATCTTTCCAGAATTATTTAGGTGCTGGTTGGCAACAAAAATTTGCCTTTGTTTTAAAAGAAGCAAATCGATTGCATTTAGGCATTGATATGACCCTAGGAACGGGTTGGCCTTTAGGCGGTCCTCAAATTACAAAGACCGAAGCGGCCAAAGCCTATAAAATTGACGAAATTATTTTAGGGCCGAATCAATCTTGGCAAGCCCCAACAGGTGATATCCAAGCTGTTTCTGTCTATGTGGATGGTCAATTCACTCAAGAGCTCATCAGCCAAAAGAAGACGCAATTCCAAGCAGGAAATTCGGGTGCGAAATTGTATCAATTGAGTCAAAATTTAACGAATCAAAAGGTGAAACGGGCAGCTCCAGGAGGCGAAGGTCTCGTGATAGACCATTTTTCAAAGTCAGCATTTGCGCATTACCGAGAAGCCTTTGTGCCCTTGTTGAAAAAGTCTCATGCTCCTTTAAGAGCCTTGTATAATGATTCTTATGAAGTGTATGGGGCTAATTATACCGCTGGACTTTTTGCTGAATTTATTCGTTTAAATCATTATGACTTAAGGAAACATTTGGATATTTTGGCAAAGCCAAAAGCTGAAACGGAAACAGAAAATATGATTTGGGCGGATTACCATCGAACGATTTCCCAGTTATTGCTGAGCCAGTTTTCAAATCCATTTGCGGATTGGATTAAATCCATGGGTTTCCAAAGTAGAAATCAAGCGCATGGTTCACCGGGAAACCTCATCGATATTTACGCCGCTGTGGACATTCCCGAAACGGAATTTTTTGGAAGCAAGCCTTTTGATATTCCAGGGTATCGAGTGGATCCCGATTATGATTCGGTGCGTTTTGGAATACCTGATGTACGAAATTTAAAATTGGCTTCTTCGGCGGCTAATTTATTAGGTAAAAAATTGGTTTCTGCGGAGACGGCTACTTGGCTCGGAAATCATTTTAAGGTTTCATTGGCACAGGTAAAACCTGTCGTAGACCAAGTATTTATCGGCGGTGTCAATCACCTCTTTTTTCACGGGGCGACATACTCTCCGCCGGAAATTGCCTGGCCCGGTTGGTTGTTTTACGCGAGTACTAATTTTAATCCTCAAAGTCATTTTTGGGAAGCTTTGCCAGAACTGAACCGGTACATTGACAAATGCCAAACCATGTTGCAAAAGGATCCGACGGATTCTGATGTATTGATGTACTTCCCGATGGAAGATATTTGGCATGAAAGAAATGGAAAGGGTAAAATTCATTTACTTGATTTACATGCCAATAGTCGAGATTGGATGGTCAATACATCGTTTGGAAAATGGTCTGAACACATGCAAAACAAGGGGTACCAATTGGACTACATCTCGGATGATTTGATGAAATCATTGCAAGTCACCTCTAGAAGAACATGGAAATCAGTTTCAGGAAATGAGTATAAAATTTTGCTCATTCCAGCGCCGCATTATGTGTCATTAGAAACCATGGAGCTATGGGCCAAATGGGTGAAGCAAGGTTTACCGGTTTATTTCTTGGAACATATGTCTCTGAATCCAAATTCTTTTGGGCTCAACGAAGACCAAAAGGCTCGTTGGCAAGCCGCTAAAGAAACGTTATTAATGCGTTGGATTTCTGACCCCATTAATGTGCTAGAGCGTTTTAAAATTAACCGTGAAAGTATAGCGGATTTGAATTTATCCTTTTTACGCAAGAGGTCAGTTGAAGGGGCGAAATATTTTATTGCCAACCTATCTAAAAACTTTTCAGAGGGGATGATTAATTTGTCAAAAGCTGTTTCAGATGTAGAAATCGAAGATCCTTTGACGGGAAAAATTTGGAAGGAGCACTTAAATAAACAAAAGCAATTTTTCATGTCTTTAGCACCTGGCCAAAGCGTCATCGTCCGGTCTGCTAAAGTTGATAAAAGGGCTTTAGCTAAATTGGCAGTTCCAAAGGTTTTTGTACCCTTGGAGCCGCGTGAAAAAATTATGCTTTCTTTTCCGAATCAATTAGTTAAAACTAAGCCTTTGGATATCATGGCATTTTGGACGGCTGATTCTTCGACCCATGATTATTGGGGTAAAGCGACGTATGCCTTTGATTTTGACTTGATTCCGGAACAAATAAAGGCTTGTCAAATATTGCATTTGGATCAGGTTCGTGATTGGGTTCGCGTAAAAATTAATGGGCAGGATTTGGGAATTGTGTGGTCTTTGCCGTATCAAATGAATATACCTAAAGGTGTTTTGAAAGATAAGAATCATATTGAGTTAGAGGTGATGAATGTTTCGGCCAATCGGATCCGAAAGTTAGATCGAGAGAAGACTACATGGAAGAATTTTTATGAAATCAACTTCGTGGATATTCAATATAAACCATTTGACGCCTCGAAGTGGGGGGTTACTGAGAGTGGGTTGAAAGGGGAGCTCTATTTTTCAAATCGATGAGTTTTGTTGGCGCCATAAAGGATGCTTTTTATGCATTAGAAAATCCGGAAAATGCACAATTAATTTTGTCGACAATCACCCTTTAATGCACCTCTCAAAACGGGAGGCATTAAAGCATTTTTAAGGGAGTGTTTATTTTTTCAACACAGCTAGTTCGTGAGCGGTATCGTAGCAGCCCCTTAAATTAGACCAGTCAAAAGTGTCTGCGATACTTTCTACTCGGTTTCTTTGAAGGATACGATCTCGCTGGGATTGCTGTGCAAATTTGAATAATAGGGTTGCCAAATGTTCAGCAGATTCCTGATAAGTCTGAGATTTTCTATTGACCACGCTAACGCCCCATTGATCATAGTCACGCATAATTTGCATCATATAATCCCCAAAACCTGATAAATCTGAAGTGATCGTAGGCACGCCTCTGGCCATACATTCTAAGGGCGTATATCCCCATGGTTCGTAATAACTTGGAAAAACACCTAGGTGACAACCGCGAACAAATTGGCCATAATCTAAACCAAATAATGGGTTTGTAGAGACAATAAAATCAGGGTGATAGACAATTTTTACTTTATCATCTGGGTTGTTGGTTAATCCTGTTCGATTCAGATTGCGAATGATATCGTCTTCATTTTTTAATAAATGAGTGACCACTTTAGGTTTAGTATTCGTTTTCCAGGTTTGAACGGTCCTGCGTAAACGCATCCGCCAGTATTCGTCGACAAATTTATTTAAATCGGGTATTTGTAAATCTTTGGAAGCGGCGGAGGCTTGAAATAATTTCTCGCCCACCGACTTTTCTATCGCTAAACAATTTTCTCTTATTTCGTTTAAAACGGCCCTTGATTGCAATACTTCTGGGTCAATGCTATGGTATGGCTGTTTGGTAATGAAAAACATGACCACCGTTTTTTTAGAACCTGCGTCTTTCAATTTCTGGTTTAATATTTTCAGGGCATCCAAAGTCAGGTCATATCCCTTATTGGTATATTCAAATCGACCCGATGTAAATAGATATAAAGTTTGTTCTAAGTCAAAAGGTTGATTTTGGAAAAAATGCCCCATCACAAAATCTGAAATACTTTCTTTGTATTTAGTATGGAGATTTTGATGTTCATGCAGCGCGGCAAATCGCTGAATATTGAGGCCGTTTGGCAGAATCAATTCTGGAATTCGGCCTAAAAAATACTGGCATTCTTTGGCGGTGATATCGGAAACGGTGGTCAACACATTTGCCTTTTGGGCAGCTGCTCTTTCGAAACTAACTTGCGCTTCGATTCCATAATGCTTTGCCTCCTTTAACCAGTCAAACTGATCAATTACCTCGTAAAAATTAGGTACATTTCCGGCTAAATAACGCCCCAACATTGTTGCGTGGGTTGTAAAGACGGTTGATATTTTAACTTTATCTTTTCGTAAATCGGGCAAACAAGTGGAGGCCATCCATTCATGAAAATGGACAATGATCTCCTTTTTTGATTTATTTTCGAGGGCTAGTTCTGTGATAAATAGTCGGACCATTTCGCCGAAAGCGATTGTTTGATTCACTAATTCTTCAACCCCTAAGGTTGATATTTTGTGGTTTTCCCAAATTTTACCTTTGATTGCGTCGATTTGATGATAAACAGAATCAAGGTCAAATAAAATAATTTTGGGCTTTCCCGTGATGAGCCAATGGCCATAATATACTTTCAGGCCTAGCGATCTTAACGTACGGATTGAATTGTTGATTGGTGAATCTTCCTCTGGTAATTCAAGTGGCTCAAATTCCGCGGCGGCTGTATGGGTGAAATAGGGTCCCAATAAGGCATAATCATCGCCCCATTTTTCAACCATGGAGGGAACTTTGGTCCGAATAACGGTATATATTCCACCTACTTGGTTACAAGTTTCCCAGGCTACCTCAAAGAGAAATTGCTTTTTGCTAGCCGATTTTTTAACGATTTTTTCCACTTAATTTTTCGAGTTTTCTAGGACATGTAGGAAGCACTTTCAATGACTTGCGTAATTCCGTTTTTTGTTATGGTGAAATTAAATCCTTTTTGAATAGAATAGGCACCATATTCGCCTTTTTTATTTAGCGCCAAATACCCTACTTGGAATTCCTGGTATTTATATCGCTTGACTATTCGCATGATGGCTTCTTCGCAGGCTTTTTGGGGAGACATTCCTTGCCTCATAAATTCAACGATTAAAAATGAACCCAAGGTTTTCATCACAAATTCGCCCAAACCTGTGGCACAGGCGCCGCCAACTTCATCATCACAAAATACTGCTCCGCCGATGATGGGGGAGTCGCCGACACGCCCATGCATTTTATACGCTAATCCACTGGTGGAACAAGCTCCAGCTATTTCTCCAGCTTTTCCTATACCTAATAGGCCGATCGTATCATGATTTTCAATGTTGACGATGGGCTTATATTTTGATTCTTTTTTCCATTCTTCCCAGGCTTTTTTGGAGGCGGGTGTAAGCAAGTTTTGCTTTTTAAATCCTTGATCTAAGGCAAATTGCAGTGCCCCGGCACCCGAAAGCATCACGTGAGGCGTTTTTTCCATTACAGCTCTTGCCACTGAAATGGGATGCATGATGCCTTCCAAAAATGTGACAGCTCCTGCATTTCCTAAGTGATCCATGATGCAAGCATCTAAGGTAACATGGCCATCTCGGTCGGGAAGTCCTCCATAACCCACGGATGTTTCGTTGGGATCAGCTTCAGGAATCCATGCTCCAGCTTCTACTCCATCTAAGGCACGACCCGTTTGCATCATTTTATCCCAACCGGATTTCGTGCCTTTTTCGTTTTTCCAAGTGGCTATAATGATGGGCTCGTTGGCTAATTGGTTTTGCCCTAAGGACGGCTTAGATAAGATTGTTGCGGAGCCAATAAATCCGGATGTTTGGAGGAAAGTTCTTCTTTTCAAGTTTATGAATCATT
Organism: Spirosoma fluviale; assembly: GCA_945866095.1. Taxonomy (GTDB): domain Bacteria; phylum Bacteroidota; class Bacteroidia; order Cytophagales; family Spirosomataceae; genus Aquirufa; species Aquirufa fluvialis_A. Next base: position 10,722 of record CAMBGA010000038.1, on the reverse strand, counting down.
TAGGGATTAAAAATATAAATTATTTGGGCATTATGTCACAAATGTGTAAAATTGTCTTTTTATAATAAAATAAAATCTTCGAAATTTTATTTAAATCTTTTGCAAATTATTTCATGAAATACATTAAATCTATTTTCCCCTTGGCCCTGGCCATTATTTGGACCTATGCCTTGCACAATTCATGGGGAACTCTTCCGCCTTTAGGTAAATTAATGAGTCCTTTTCATGGATTTTGGGTGAATGCGGAGGCACCGGAATCTTCTGAATTAACAGAAGAAAATTTGCAAATTCCTGGTTTGGAAAAAACAGTTACCGTGGTGTATGATGAAATGGGGGTCCCACACGTATTTGCCGAAAATGACCATGATTTATATGTAGCTCAGGGGTATTTGACGGCCAAAGATCGTTTGTGGCAGATGGAATTTCAAACGCATTTTGCTGGGGGTAGAATTTCTGAGATTGTGGGAGAGAAGGGGATGGTTTCAGATCAGTTCCAACGAAGGATGGGCGCTGTTTATGGAGCTGAAAAATCTTTTGAGGGGATGAAAGAAGACCCAAAAGCGACCGAGACTTTACAAGCGTATTCAGATGGAGTCAATGCCTATATTGAAAGTTTGACGGAGCGTAATTATCCGTTGGAATATAAATTACTGAATTATGCGCCTGAAAAATGGACGCCGATTAAAAGTGCACTTTTCTTGAAGAATATGTCTTTTGTGCTTGCTTCTGGAACGGATGATTTAAAGATGACGAACATTCTTCGAAAATATGGAAAGGCGGTAGCTGAAGATTTATTTCCTAATTATCCATTTGTCGAAAGTCCAATTATCCCGGTGGGAACGCCTAGGGATTTCAAGCCGGTGCCTATTCCAGAAAGTCCTACCGATTTTATTGGCCTAGGCAGTGCGATGAAAACCCCTGAAAAAGATCCGAACATTGGGTCTAATAACTGGGCGGTTTCAGGAAACAAAACGGTTTCGGGATTGCCTATGTTGGCAAATGATCCACACCTAACCTTGTCATTGCCTTCTATTTGGTACCAAATGCAATTAGTAGCTCCGGGGGTCAATGTGTATGGTTCTACGATGCCGGGAACGCCAAACGTTATTGTGGGATTCAATAAAAATGTGGCTTGGGGCGTGACTAATGTAGGTTCTGATATCTTGGATTGGTATCAGGTCAAATTCAAGGATGCATCCAAAGCAGAATATTGGCATGATGGTAAATGGAAGAAAACAACGATGCGTATTGAAAAATTCAATATCAAAGGGAAGGAGAGTTTTGTGGACACGATATTTTTCACACATCATGGACCTGTGGTTTATTTAAGTCATGAAAAGCCATTTAAATCCAATATTCCGGTGGGGCATGCATTGCGATGGATCGCACATGAAAAATCACAGGAGTTGACCACCTTTTATAAGTTGAATCGTGCGGCAAATTATGCTGATTATGCGCAGGCGTTGACTTATTATTCTGCGCCAGCTCAAAATTTTATTTTTGCTAGTAATCAGGGGGATATTGCTTTGTGGGTGAATGGAAAGTTTCCTTTAAAATCATATACTCAGGGAAAATATTTGTTGGATGGAACGGATCCAAAGGCTGATTGGACTGGTTTTATTCCACAATCACACAATCCGCATGCTAAAAACCCAGTTCGTGGCTTTTTAAGTTCGGCTAATCAAAGTTCTGTGGATCCTAGTTATCCTTATTATATGGGTTGGCAATATGCGCCCAGTGAGCGTGGTCGTCGAATCAATGAACGTTTAGAGGCGATGTCTAAAATTACGATGGATTCGTTGCGAGGTTTACAAAATGACAATTTCAATATTCGTGCGCGAACTTTATTGCCTCTTTTAATGGCTAAATTAAAGTCTCCTACAGGAGGAGTTTATGCTCAAGCGGCCAATGAGTTAAAGCGTTGGAATTTACAAAACGCTGCGGATTCACAAGGAGCGACTATTTTTGAAAATTGGGTTTCGCTTTTACACGATGCTATTTGGTCTGATGAGTTTGCTGCAGATGAAAATGCGCCTATGAATAGTCCTTCGGTGGATCGAACCATTAAAATGATGCAGGATGAACCGAATGCTATTTGGTGGGATAATGTAAAAACCAAAAACAAAAAGGAAAATATGGAGGAAATTATTTCTGCCTCATTTAAGGCTTCCATTGATACCTTGGTTAAAAAGCATGGCCCTATTGGATCTGAGTGGGCATGGTACAAACATAAGCAAACAGGAGTTAGGCATTTGATTCCGGGAATGGACGCGTTAAGTAGGTTGAACATCCCTACGGGTGGCGGTGGAACGATTGTGAATGCAACTACGACAAAGACAGGTCCTTCTTGGCGAATGATTGTTGAACTTTCAAAGGAAGGAAGACCTAAAGCTCATGGAGTATATCCAGGGGGTCAGTCTGGAAATCCGGGCAGTGCACATTATGACGATTTGATTGACACATGGGCTAAGGGAGAACTTAGGTCTTTGTTATATTTAGATAAACCTGAGGATGCAACGGGGCGTTTGCGTAAGAAAATTATATTATCAATAAAAAAATAGGGATGAATCATTCGTTAAGTTTTTCGTATCAGTTGGCCATCGTTTTAGTTATGGTTGTTATTGGGGCCATTGCCGGTATTTATTTACCTTGGTACGCCTTAGGGATTTTATTTGGTTTGTTGGCTTATATTTTACGTATACCCACTGGGCGTGCGTTTATTTTAGGCTTGGTTTCCGGCTTTTTATTATGGGCTATTTCGGCGTATTGGATGGATGGCCAACATCCGAGTTCCTTGCCTGGTAGAATGGCCAATTTATTTCCATTAGGTGGGAGTGTTACAGGCCTTTATGTTGTCACAGGCGTTTTAGGAGGTTTAACAGGCGGATTGTGGGCCTGGGCTGGAGCTAAATTAAGATTCAAATAATAAATTTTTAGGACAATCAAAATAGACCTTGTATATTTGTCCTCGTTACCATTTTAAAAACGAATACACGTGAAAAATTTACCTTATGTTTGGCTAGGCGTTTTAACAGTTGCCATTGCATTTTTGTTTTTGAAACCTGCAGGATCTGTTGGTTCAGGTTTAGGTGCCTCTACAGCGGATGGAAAAAGAATCGTTTTTGTTAATTCTGATTCTTTATTAAATAATTATCAGTTTTATAAAGATGCTCAAAAAGAGTTTGAAAATAAAGGATACCGCTTGCAAGTTGACCTAGGTCAAAAAGAGCGTGCCCTTCAATCTGAATTGCAAGCTATTCAGCAACGTGCTTCTGCGATGACGCAAGCTGAGTTACAAGCTGCGGATATGACTTTGAAGAAAAAGGGATCTGAATTGCAACAATATAGCCAACAAAAGCAAGCGGAACTAGGTCAAGAGCAGGCAAAGAAAAATGAGGAATTATACAATAATATTCGTGAGTATGTGGGCAAGGTGAACAAGGAGAATAAGTATGAGTTTGTTTTAGGATATTCAAAAATTGGCGGTGGAATTTTATTTGCGGATGAGTCGGTAGATGTAACCCAAAAAATGATTGAGGGATTGAATAAAGAATATGCTGCCAAGAAGGGCGATAAATAGATTTTAATGATTAGAGGAGGCCACGCAGTTCGACTGTGTGGCTTTTTTTATGTAAGAGGAAATGGGAAAGGATAAGATTCTTAAGACGATTGAAATTAAAAACCGACGGGCTTCCTTTGAATATTCATTCATTGATACGTTTACGGCGGGAATGGTTTTGATGGGTACGGAGATTAAATCGATTCGTCAGGGAAAGGCGAACTTGACGGATTCTTATTGCTTATTTTTTCAGGGGGAATTGTATGTTCGTAACATGCATATTTCAAAGTATGATGAAGGAACTCATTTTAATCATGATCCACTTCGCGATCGAAAATTATTATTATCCAAGAGGGAATTAGGGAAATTGCAGAAGGAATTAAAGAACGTAGGTTTGACTATTATTCCTACTCGCTTATTTATTTCGGACAATGGATATGCGAAGTTGAATTTTGCTTTGGCAAAGGGAAAGAAGAGTTTTGATAAGCGGGATGATATTAAGGAAAAGGATGTGAAGCGAGAAATGGATCGTTCCCTTAGTTAGCTTTTTCTCTCAATTTTTTCACGATTTTAACGGCAGACATGATGGCGATGGCGAAGGCCACAAAGCCTATAAGTCCGTACATCCAATCGAAGGTGTTTTTGGCTACTACGATGAATACGACAGCGACCAGAAGGATGGTGGCTATTTCATTAAAAAGTCTTAGTTGGTTTCCGGATAGAATAAAATTTTGGTTTCTGAAGCTGCGGATCAGGTGTCTGCAATAGAAGTGATAGATCGTGATGCAGACGACAAAGGCTAATTTAAGATGCAACCAGGGTTGTTGGCCAAAAGAATCCCACCAAACTAAGTAGATCAATGAAATACCTGAAATCCAGGTGAGCCAAAGGGCAGGTATCATGATCGCATTGAAAAGAATTTTCTCCATTTTCTCGAACTGTTTTGAAAGAATGGTTTTTTCTAATTCGGGTTTATCCTGAGCTTCAGCGTGGTAAACGAGTAAACGAGGTAGGTAGAAAAGTCCAGCAAACCATGAGGTGACCAGAATGATGTGCACTGATTTTAACGTTTGATAGAGTGCTGCGTCGCTCATGATGCTCGGTGATATCGGTTAAATAAGCTATTTATTTTGAGTTGGATTACCCCGAAAATTGCTTCTTTGAAAATATTAGCGGACATTTTGCTTGTACCTTTTGTTCGATCGGTAAAGATAATAGGCACTTCAATGATGTTGAATTTATATTTCCAGGTGGTGAATTTCATTTCTACTTGGAATGCGTAGCCAATAAATTTTATTTGGTCGAGTTGGATGGTTTCTAATACTTTTTTCCGGTAGCAAACGAAACCTGCGGTAGCGTCTTGAATGGGGATTCCGGTAATGAATCGAACATAAAATCCAGCGAAATAGGACATTAATACTCGGCCCATGGGCCAATTAACCACATTTACCCCATTGATATACCGAGAGCCGATGGACATGTCGGCGGATAATGCAAGCGAGGGATCAATCTTTTCGGACTTTAATTCTTCTGGGCTAGCGCAGGCGTAAAAAAGTCGGATAAGATCTTTAGGATTATGTGAGAAATCGGCATCCATTTCAAAGATGAAATCATAATTATTTTCGATGGACCATTTAAATCCTGCGATATACGCGGTTCCGAGTCCCATTTTCCCTTTTCTTTCTAGGAGAAAAATACGGGAGGGGTTTTCTTTTTGGGCTAATTTAACTGCATTGGCCGTACCGTCAGGGGAACCATCGTCCACGATTAAAACATTGAAATGCGGTTTCAGGCTCAACACCTTTTCGATGATAGCTGTGATGTTTTCGATTTCGTTGTAGGTCGGGATAATGACTATCCTGTTATTCATGGTTGTTTTTTGGGTGGCAAAAGCAATCTAACATGTGATCTATGGTCATTCCAGAGGCTTGCATAAAAGAATAACAGATGGTTGGGCCGACAAATCGGAAACCATGTTTCTTTAGTGATTTACTCATGTTCTCGGAAATTTCGGTACTAACAGGTAAATCCTTTAGGCTATGGAAATGGTTTAGGATGGGATTAAAGTCCACAAATTCCCAAATATATCGGTCAAAGCTACCAAATTTTTCCTGAATTTTCATGAAGGCAATGGCATTCGTTTTGACGGATTGTATTTTGAGTCTATTTCGAATAATGTTTGGGTTTAAGGTTGCTTCGTTTTGTTTTTCTTCGGTCCAATGAGCCAGTTTGGTATAGTCGAAATTTTCGAACTGAGTTCTGAAATGGATTCTTTTTCTTAAGATCGTGATCCAACTTAATCCCGATTGAAATCCTTCGAGGCTTAAGAGTTCAAAGAGGGCATGGTCGTCATGCATTTCTTTTCCCCATTCTAGATCGTGGTATTCTTGGTAAAGGGTGTCATTTGAACACCAGGCACATCTTATTTGATCAGGCATTTGTTTTTTATTGATGAGGCAATTAGCTTAGATTTTTCGAGAAATGGAATTATTTACCTGATCATTTTAAATTTTATCAGGAACTTGATTAAATAGAAATACGGTTTTTTTATGCGTAATAATTGGCTTAGCTTTGTGACAGTTTAGGGTGTGTGCTTCTTTTCAAAAAGGGGCAAACACATAATAGGGAAGCTAGTTGAAATCTAGCACTGTCCCCGCAACTGTAAATTTTCGTAATGCTTTTCTAATAGACCACTGGGAAACTGGGAAGGTAAGAAAGGTAATGAAAATGAGTCAGGAGACCTGCCTTAAACCATACTTAATCTTGGACTACGGAGGATGGGCTAAGGTTGAGCGTTCGATTTATTTCCATTTTTTATGGCCCTGAAATGGGCAAAATGTATGTTTTTTGTTAAAAAAGTGCAAGTTTTTGCACGGGTGGCTGTTGCGTTTATGCTACAGTCTAGCTCTGTATTGGCTGTTGCGGTTATGCTACAGTCTGGTTCTGTGATGGCTGTCGTGCCTCTGAAGCTAAGGTCTGATTACGCTTTTTCGAATGGCATGTATTCGATTCCGTCTAGACATTTAGTATCTAAATCAGGAAGAGACACGGTAACTATTTTAGAGGATGTGGAAGTTTCCGCGCCTAAACTGGCGGGGAAGTTGGCCCGCACTGGCAAAGTTCTAACCCTCATTAACGCGGAGCAGATTCGTGCGAGTTTGGGCAAAAGTTTGGGTGAATTATTGCAGGAGCAGGTGGGGATCTCGGTAGTAGGTGCGCGCAGCGCGCCGGGTTCAAACCAAGAAATTTATGTACGAGGTGCCAATACTGGCCATGTGTTATTGTTGATGGATGGATTTCCACTAAATGATCCTTCGCATATAAGCCAAGTGATGGATTGGAATTTGATTAATTTGGCCAACATACAAAAAATTGAAATTATAAAAGGGGGGCAATCCACTTTATATGGTTCGGATGCGATGTCGGCCGTCATTAATTTAGTCACTAAGAAGTCTGGTCAAGAGGCGACTAGTGGATCACTTTTGTTTCAAGGAGGAGGATTTGGAACGTATGGGACGCAGCTTCAAGTCAATACACGTGTTGCAAAAAATAAGTTTGGGATTTCTGTGCAAAATTATTCCACCGATGGTTTTTCTGCGGCGAAGGATAGTGTGAAAAAAGGGGAAAATGATGGGATGCGCCAACAATCCCTTTCGCTGACTTGGGCTAGGCCCATTGGCAAAAGGTCCTTGATCGATGTGAATTACCAAGCCTTATTTTACCAAGGAAATTTGGATGCAGGGCCATTTATGGATGATCAGGACTATACGTCTAATGCTAAATCTAATTCCATTCGATTGCAATGGCAATATCAGCTTAAGCAAGGGGACCTTTTTATTCGGGGTTTTCAGGATGTGATTGATCGAGAATTTCGAAATGATTCTACCTATATTCCTTTAAACGCCTGGTCGAATTATAGTGAATCTAAGTATAAGGGTGTCAACCAGGGGGCCGAGGTCTATTTAAAGGGAACATTTTTTAAGCAAATTGAATATGTTTTGGGGGCCGAGTATAAAAATCAAGCGACCCAACAATCTGATTTTTCCATCAGTTCCTATGGTCGATATGATTCTCCCAAATTAGCGGAAAGCATTGCCAATCAATCTATCTTTGGCACGTATTTGACTATTCAAAAAGAGTGGAATTCAAATGTAGGGGTGGAAATTGGCGGCCGCTGGAATCGCCAATCTACTTTTGGGGATTTTTCTACGGTCAATGTAAATCCATATTGGAAATACTCGAAATCTGGTAAAGCCTTTTTCAATTATTATACGAGCTTTAAAACACCATCCTTGTATCAATTATTTTCTCCTTATGGGAATTTAGGATTAAAGCCAGAACAAGGGAAAACCTTTGAATTAGGTTTTGAGCAGAATGTGGGCAATTTCCATGCACGCTTAGTTGGGTTTCAAAATAACGTAAAAGATGGAATTGTATTCCAATCAATCTCAGTGGAGCCTTATGGGAAATATGGCAATGTGTCCCAACAAACCACCCAGGGCCTTGAAGCAGAGTTAAGTTTTTTAAAAAAGAAGTGGACAGGTAATATTTCTTATACATATTTAAGTGGGACCATGCAGAATAAATTTGACGGGAAAGATTCTACGTATTCTTCTTTAATTAGGCGACCTACTAATCAATTGCAAGCTCGATTAATTTTCAAGGCCAATTCGAAATTTAATATTTCATTCATGGGGCAGTTTGTTGGCGAACGCAAGGATTATTTTTATGATGAATCCATTTATTCAACAGTCCCTAAAATCCTGAAAAGTTATCTTTGGACAGAATTACAATTGGGCTATCAAATGACGAAAAATTTAAATGCGTCGCTGATGATTAAAAATCTTTTAGGCCAAGACGTGATTGAGTTATTTGGGTACTCTGGCCAAGGGAGAAATATTCAAGCGAGTTTATATTGGAAGTTTTAATCATGAGTTGGGGAGAGATTTCATTTTCTCCCCAATTCATTTAATGTCAATAATCAGAGATTTATTCTTAAGATATTAGGGCTTAAAACGTTCATAAACATCCTTGTTGGTTACCTCGTCTTTGCCAAATAGTTCAATGTAAATGACATTGGGGGTAAAACCTGATTCGTCCACATTGACAAAAACGTGTTCTAAAATTTGAAGTTTCCCGTTGATCGGAAACAGGGCGATCGCTTGATTTTTAGCATTTAATTTGACAACAAACTTCCGCTTTCGGTAGGCTAAAAAATATCCCTCGAAGCTATTGACTTCATTTTTTATATTATTGGTATATAAGCCATAGGCCAGTGTTCTTTGAATTAAATTCAATTCTTCTTTTTGGCCATTGTCCGCATAGCGAATCCAATAAGTATGAACAGGTTGGTTGGGATTCAACGATTTATTTGGTAAAATATTCGCATCATAAACAACGGTATTGGCGTTTGAGCTTCTTTGAATATAAAATAAGCGATTGGCTGATGCCGGTGGAATGGGGAAACGTTCTGCAGGAAATGCAACTACACTTTGGTGAAACCAAAGACTAGAAAACATGATCAAAACCAAACGTTTCATGATTAATTATTTTATACCCTGCTCCATTTTTTCTACGATTTCTTCCGAAATACCTACGCAAGAAAATCCTCCATCATGGAATAGATTTTGCATGGTTACTTTTTTAGTTAAATCGGAAAATAAAGTAATGACATAATCGGCACAATCGTCGGCGGTTGCGTTTCCCAATGGTGACATTTGGTTTGCATATTCATAAAAAGCATTGAATCCACTAATTCCGGTTCCAGCTGTTGTTTTTGTGGGCGATTGAGATACGGTATTGACACGAACTCCTTTAGCTTTTCCGTAATGGTATCCGTACGAACGCGCAATTGACTCCAACATGGCCTTTGCTTGCGCCATATCGGTATAATCGGGGAAAGATCGCTGGGCTGCGATGTACGAAAGAGCTACCACAGAACCTCCTTGGGCAATTGCATCTTTTTTCTGAGCGACTTGCATCATTTTGTGAAAAGATAGAGCTGAAACGTCGAGTGATTTTAGGAACCATTCGTAGTTCAAATCGCTATATTCACGGCCTTTTCGGATGTTTGTACTCATGCCGATAGAATGCAAAACGAAGTCAACAGGGCCTCCAAGAAAATCCAAGGATTCATCATACAAGTTTTCTAATTCCTCGATTGATGTGGCGTCTGCGCCGATGATTTTGGCGCCGGTTTCTTCAGCTAATTTATTGATTTCGCCCATACGCATGGCTAAAGGTGCATTTGTTAATGTGAAGGTCGCGCCTTCTTCATGTGCTCTTTGAGCGATTTTCCAAGCAATAGAATCTTCATTTAATGCTCCTGAAATAATACCTCGTTTCCCTTTTAATAAGCCGTACGCCATAGTGTAAAAATTTTCTTGTGTAATCTTGTGATTTTGACATGCAATTAACGAATTTTTTCTTGAAAAATGATCAACTTTTTGTACCCAAAAGGGGTGGTATTGGATAATTTGTTGGTATTTTGAAATATTCGCGTATCTTTGCATTTGTAATTTGAGAAATGAAGAGGGGTTTTAATCCCTCTTTTTGTTTTCTAGCCCTAGAGAGATGAGTGATTTGAATCAAAAAATTAACGTTTGGATTGATGATTTTGTAGGGAAAGGGCCTATTTTTTTGGTTGACCTGCAAGTAACACAAGGGGCTAGAAGAACGTTAATTTCGATATTACTGGATACTGAGGAGGGGGTGACGATCGAAGAATGCGCTTTATTGAGCAGGAAATTGGGTCATCACATTGAGGAAAATGAATGGATTGAGGAGGCTTATAATTTAGAGGTTTCTTCACCGGGTTTAGATTATCCATTGACCCATGGTTGGCAGTTTAAGAAGAATGTAGGCCGACAAATTAAAGTATGGTTAGTAGGGAAGGATCCGGTTTTAGGAGTTTTAATGAGTTATACGGATGTGGCGGTGGAAGTTTTGTTAGAAAAAATGGTAAAGCATAAAAAAGTAGTTGCCAAAGAACCTACATGGATTCAGTTGGCAGCGGTAGATAAAATAAAAGTACAGGTAACATTTCAATAAAAAAACGTAAAGATAGCAATGAACAGTGTTGAATTAATTTCGTCATTTTCGGACTTTGCTCGAGATAAGAACATTGACAAACCGACGATGATTTCTGTTTTGGAGGAAGTTTT
>CAMBGA010000037.1 GCA_945866095.1 Spirosoma fluviale | reverse complement strand
CAACCCCTTATTACTTGGACACATTTGTTGAAACGGTTGTGTAATAATTGCTTTTTTTTTCGTTTAAATTTTGGCTAAGGTATTGATAATCTTGGTTTAAATCGCTGGTTATTTTGCCTAGATTTTCTGATGAGTTTCGTTCGATTCTTTTTTGGTTTGTTAGGTAAATATTTTGTTCCCACTTTTCGTTCGGCGTCATTTTGATTGCTTTATGAAATCTTCGTGAGTTATACCAGATTTTGTGAGCCAATAAGGTTTGCTTAGCATCATAAAAGCCTGTGAATTCATATCGCTCGATAACTTCTCGTTGGACAATGGAGTGGAAGGCTTCGATGTAGGAGTTTTCTTCAGGCGTTGCTATGTGGGTAAACTCTTGATTTGCTTCGGCTGTGCGAAGGTATTGTTTTACGCTATTTGCTATAAATTGTGAGCCATTATCATTTCGAATGGTTACGCCTTTGATGCCATAGTCGTTATTGATACGTCTAAAGGCATTAATTACGTCGATTTGTTTGATGCTTTTTTGTAAGACTTGATCTACAATTTTACGCGTGAATACATCGATGATGGTCAGTAGATAGAAATTCTTTTTTTCGCCGTGTACATAGACGTATTTAATGTCTAAGCACAAGCATTCCATGGGATAGCTTGCCTCTATTTTACGGTGTTGCACGAATTTGCGTTTCCCACTGGTACTGATGACTTTGCCCAAAAGCAAGTTTTGTTCATCCATTAACCGGTATACTTTTTTCTTGTTGATACAATAATCAAGTTTTCTGAGTTCAATACTTATATTTTCATAGCCATAACAGCAAAACTCTTGGGATAGAATATCCTTTATTTGCTCGATAACCACTTGATTATCGACCCAATCGCCATCTTGTTTCCACGTGTGGGAACTAGCTTTAATGCCTGGCTTTCCACCTGACGCTTTGTAATAATAGACGCTAGATGGAAGGTTTGACCAAGACAAAAGCATTCGTGTAGGAGCCTGTTGAATGTATTGAGAGACGATCATCTTCTTATCTTGGTTAGCACAGGGCTTTTTTTAAAAAGCTCTGATTTAAACTCTATTTCCAAGGCTTGTCGAGCGATGATCCTTTTCAAACGTTCATTTTCTTCCTCTAATAAACGAAGTTCAGGATCGACTCGCTTATAGGCAGACTTTAATCCTTCAACACCTTTGGAAAGATATTTATTCTTCCACTTAGCATATAGACTAGGTGCTAAATTATACTTCCGGCAAGTTGCGGTAGTTCCTTCCCTTTGTCCTTCTTGAAGTATCGCTAAGCGATCTTCTGGTGTGAAAATTCTTCTTTCTTTTTTCATAATTCCCTAATTTAATTGGTTCTAAACTCTTTTTAAAATTTAGTCCAGTCTATTAGGGGTTGGTACATTACCTAATACCTAATACCTATTACCTCTTACCTAACCCTTCTTACCTATTACCTCTTACCTAATACCTATTACCTAATACCTATTACCTCTTACCTAATACCCCTTACCTCTTACCTATTACCTATTACCTCCCCTCAATTCCTCACATCCAATCCCCAATTCAATTTATTGCGGAGTGTTTGAAGAAAATCGTCGCCAGGGATTTTGACGATTTTGCCTGAAAATGCAGCCTTTTTGACTTCAATGGAAATTTTGCTATCGATTACTCGAGATCTTGAATCGATGGAAATGAGGAAATTTTGACTTCGACTGCTCACTTCAAATTTCAAAACAGAGTCACTGGAAACAATTAAGGGGCGCACATTTAAGTTATGTGGGCTTACCGGCGCTATGATCAATGAATCCGAAGTGGGAATAACTAAAGGCCCACCCACAGAAAGTGAATAGCCTGTAGATCCTGTAGCTGTGGAGACAATGATTCCATCGGCCCAATAGGTATTTAAAAAATTGCCGTCCAAAAAAGTTTTAATTTGAATCATGGAAGACGAATCTGTCTTCATGATTCCGACCTCATTTAGACCAAAATCTTTGCCAGGAAATAAATCTATTTCGGCATCCACCGCGACTAAACATCGGTCTTCGATGGTATATTCATTCGATAAAACATGCTGCAAAGCTTGGGAAACTTCTTCGGGAGAAAGCGTGGCCAAGAAACCTAATCGGCCTGTATTAATCCCCAAAATAGGTATTTCCTTTGCGCCCACGTGGCTTAAGGTCTCTAAAAAAGTACCATCTCCACCGATGCTCCAAGCCATTTGAACATTTTCAGGGCCTTGATTAATTGAATAGGTTCGGTATTCATCTAATTTGAATCCGTGCTCTTTCAAGTGAACAAAAAAGCTTTCTGAAATTTGAATTTGACTATTGTTTGTTGATATATCCGCCCATAATTTTTCCATCACGGGCTTCATGTCAGCCGAAAACTCCTTTCCGTGAATGGCTAATGGGAAATTCAAAGCCTAGGGATTTAAATATTTCAATAGTAAATCAAAGCGCGATTGGTCCACTTCCTCTTGATCACCAAACATGAACGCCTTTTCAATATGGACTTCGTGCCGTTCTAAGCTTTTAACGATCGCTGAAAATTGGTCTGTTTGAATCTGTAAAATTAATTCGGGCCAAACGTGATCTTCTTTCGTCGACTTCGTCAAATAACTTCTCGTAATTAAGCCTTTATTTTCTTCAATTATTTTGGCAATGACACTCATTGAATCTCTTTGGGTATGAAAGACAATTCGAATAATTCCTCCATTTTGAGCATTAAATCCCGTGTAAAATAAAGTTTTAGCTACGGATTGCCAAGGCAAATATCCTTGATATTTCATTTGCTCATCCACTACAGGAATGATCCAAAATCCACTCTCCTCAAAAAAAGGAAGACTCGCTAAAATATCCTCTTCTGTTTCTATTTTTACCTGATTGAGCTCATGCTGAAATTGGTCTATTTTACCATCTGGACGCGTGGCTTTCATTAACATTTCCTCGGTGATATTTCCGATCCATTGTTTCTTGTCAAGCACGGAAATAACGTTCATGTTATTTAAGTGCATGATTTTCAATGATTTTTGCACCGAATCTTGAATGGAAATGGTGGGTAAATCAAAGGATAAAAATGCGAGTGCCATCATGAGGCAATGGGATTATGTTCTAACCATGTTGACAAAATGCGATTGAACTCATCAGGTTGTTCCATCATGGGTGCATGGCAACAATGATCAATGAATTGCAATTCCGATCCCGGAATTAATTGATTAAATTCATGACCTACATGAGGTGGGGTAATGGTATCATTTAATCCCCAAATCAATAGCGTTGGGGTTTTTATGCGCACTATATCCTTAGCCATATTATTTCGTTGCGCTGATTTAGCAATCGCGATAATGCGCAATACTTTTGGGATACTATTGATGATCTCAAATACTTCGTCGACCAATTCCTTCGTCGCCGTTTTCGGGTCATAAAACGTATATTCAATGCGCTCCTTGATAAATTCGTAATCGCCACGTTTCGGATAAGTCCCTCCAATCGAATTCTCAAATAAACCAGAAGAACCCGTTAAAATAAGCCTTTCTACTTTATGTGCATGTTTTAAAGTATAAATCAATGCCACGTGGCCCCCTAATGAATTTCCGATTAAACTAAAGCTTTCTAGTTTTTTGAATGCGACAAATTCTTCGAGAAAAACCGTTAATCCTTCACAGCCCGCTTCTTTAATAGGCATATCGTGAATCGGCATGAGTGGAATGATGACCCTATATTTTTGACTGAACAGATTAATAACGCCTTGCCAATTGCTTAAGGCGCCAAACAATCCATGAAGTAAAAGCAGAATTTCACCTTTTCCTTCATCAATATATTGATAATTGTTTTCTTCCTTGATACTAAAGTTCATTCCGAGCTCCCATTTAATCTGCAAATTAGTAAAAACACTTCAAACTTTTGTAAGTTTGAAACGTTTATAAAAATATAAACTTAATATGAATTCAATTGTGATCGTGGGCGGCGGAATAGCAGGTCTGCAAGCAGCTCAAATTTTACAAAGCAAAGGACTTGATTTTATTTTAATTGAAAAATCAATGTTATTAGGCGGTAGAGTCCAAAGTGAATCATTTCAAGGCTATACTTTAGATCACGGTTTCCAAGTTTTACAAACTGCATATCCGGAAGTCCAACGAAGTCTTCGATTATCTAAATGGGATTTATCTTATTTTCAATCGGGTGCTTATGTATTGCAAGACGGAAAATTTAAGCCTTTTCTTAATCCCTTAAAATCACCTTTTTTGTTTTTAAAAAATATCCGATCATCGGGGGCCAGTATTTTTGACCTTTTGAAATTAGCTTGGATTTGGCTTAAAACGCAGGGCTCGATTTCACCTATAACTTCGCATCCAGAAACGACCTCTGAAATTATCTCTAGATATCGTTTTTCAGAAAAGTTTCAGCGTATTTTTTTAAGGCCCTTTTTTGCTGGTATATTTTTGGATGATCAATTGACCCCGCCGGCCTCCTTATTTTTCTATTACATGAAGCAGTTTTTAGAGGGGAAAGCTGCCTTGCCCAAACATGGCATAGGCGATATCGCTTTAGATTTAGCTTCAAGAATTCCCAAAGAAAAACTGCTGACTGGGGTTTCCGTCATTGAAATCCAGGAGAAATCACTAAAATTAAGTAATGCGAATACGATCCATTTTGACCATTTAGTTTTAGCCACAGATCCCAAACAGGCCTGTGATTTATTGAAAATCGATTTTCCTGAAAACGCTCATTTTAGTTCAAAGACTTTTTATTTTAGTTTGGACAGGAATCTTGAAACTTCATTGCCCCTTATTCACTTAATGCCATTGAATTCAAGTCCCATGTTACATTTTTCCTGCATAAGCCAAGTGAATCCTTCGCTAGCTCCTGAAGGGAAACATTTGATTTCGGCAACTAGCCTCCAAATAGAAGTTTCTGAAGAGGAAATCGCGAAGAAATTAGCTAGGGTTTTAGGCCTTTCGCAGGCCGATTTTACTTATTTGAAATCTTTTTCTATCCCACATTCATTATTTAAGTTGGGATGTTTTACTGAAGTTTGCCAAAAAGCAGAAGCGAAAAATATTATTTTAGCGGGGGATTACACGCTTTTCCCCTCTTTGCAAGCGGCTTTATCCTCAGGACGAAAGGCGGCAGAGAAAATCCTGCAAGATTTGTAAACTGATTTTTGTCAATAATTTTTTTCTGTTTTTGCGTACATTTGCTTTCAATGAACTCTAATATGAAAAAAGTTTTACTCTTTATTTTTGCGAGCATTCTTTTAGGTGCCTGTCAGAAATCAAATCCAAATTATCAACAGGATGCGGCAAACCCCGATTTTTTAATTCGGGCAGAGTTGATGTTGACCGAGAGTATTATTCACGATATTTTTGCGCCTCCAGTTTCTGCACGTATTTATATGTATGCCGGAATCGCAGGATATGAAGCAGCAATTCCTGGAGATAAAAAATTCAAATCGCTGGTGGGCCAATTAAATGGCTTCGAAAAAATACCCCAACCGGAAAAAGGTTTGGAGTATTGTTTTCCTTTGGCGTCTACAAGGGCCTATTTGGCCGTAGGGAAAAAATTGACTTTTGCCCAAGAATTGTACAAGGAGTTTGACAAAAAATTAGAAGAAGATTATCAGAAAATTGGCATACCTACCGATGTATATGAAAGGTCGATTGCCTACGGAGATTCGGTGGCCGCTGCAGTGATGCGCTATGCTGCTAAGGATAATTACAAGCAAACAAGAGGTTTACGTTTTACGGTAACCAATTTACCAGGTACTTGGACTCCTACGCCACCTGCCTATATGGATGCGGTGGAACCCTATTGGACTAAAATTCGTCCCATAACGCTAGATTCAGCATCCCAGTTTAGAGCTCCAACTCCCTCAAAATTTGATTTAACCAAAGGAAGTCCTTATTACAAAGAGGTCATGGAGTCCTATGAAACGGTCAAAAATTTAACGGAGGAGCAAAGAAACATTGCCAATTTTTGGGATTGCAATCCCTTTAAAATGAATATTACGGGTCATGCGATGTTTGCGACTAAGAAAATGTCACCCGGTGGACATTGGCTAGGTATTGTGGGCCAAGTATCTCGCCAATTACATAAATCGTATAATGAAACTGCTGAGGCATTAGCGCTGACTTCCATTGGAATCTTTGACGGTTTTATCGCTTGTTGGGACGAGAAATACAGATCCATCCGCATCAGACCTGAAACCGTTATTAATGCGAGCGTCGATAAATCATGGGTTCCTGTGCTGCAAACGCCACCTTTCCCGGAATATACATCTGGGCATAGCACCATTTCGAGGGCTGCTGCGGAGGTTTTGACCAGCTTGTATGGGGCTAACATTGCCTTTGAGGATTCTACGGAAATACCTTATGGATTGCCTCCAAGAAAATTCAAATCATTCATTCAGGCGTCAGATGAGGCGTCCGTTTCTCGTTTATATGGAGGAATTCATTTTATGCCAGCCTTAAATGAGGGGGCTATACAAGGTAGTAAAGTAGGCCAACATCTTTTAGCTCGTGTCAAGACGCGCCCATGAAAAAGGATATAGAAACCAAAGCGGACATTCAGATTTTTGTGGATGCATTTTATGCCAAAATGCCTTCAGATGATTTGGTGGGTCACGTATTTATGGATGTGGCCCATGTGGATTTTTCTAAACACCTGCCTAAAATGTACAATTTCTGGGAAATGCTTTTGATGGATGGCAAAAATTACCAGGGTGCCCCGATGCGCCCGCATTTAGAAATCAATCAAAAAATCCAACTCACCCCCGCCCATTTTGCTCGTTGGCTCGAACTTTTTTATGCCACCTTAGACGAACATTTTGAGGGACCCAAAACAGAAGATGCTAAATTAAAGGCGCGAAACATCGCAGACACTTGGGCGTATAAATTGGACCACCTCAACCACCACCAAGCTTAATTCCTTAGAGCGAAAAGTAAATTTTCTTTTTGTCCAACCAAACCGTTAGTCGGGTAATGAGATATAAAACCACGAGCGCGTTGATGGCTTCTGCGACCATTCCGTAGATGCTTATTTTTTCTAAAAAACCGCCAACAAACGTGAATGTTGCTCCTCTTAGCCATTCTGGCCCTATGGATTCAAAAAACAAATAAATGAAAATGGAGTTTTTGCCATAGGAAAGGATGTAATCAGGAACGGAAATTTTTGGTTTCTCCGTGGACCAATTATAATAAAAAGCCGCCATCAATAAGGAAATCCATCCGGCCGATGCGATGGTAAATGATAGAGTAGCAGTTCTTTTGATGATCGGTATTCCAGCCATATCAAGGCCATAACCGACTATTACACCTAAAACTCCCAAGCCAATTAACGTTTTTAAAAGATCTTTTGGCGAAGTAGACCGATGAATAATTCGGCCCAATAAAGCCCCCCAAATCGTGTGCGCTGCGGTTGGGATACAATTAATCGCAATCCAATGCCCGCCACTTAATTTTCCCATTAAGACCATGTCCATGAAAGATCCGAAATTTTTATCTCGGACATAAGGCTCATTGAATCCAGGTATGTCTGTAAACACGTATAATGAATGTGCGAGAAGCAATAGAAATAAAGAAGCTGCTAATTGCAATGGAATCGAAAAACGTAATAAAAAGAAAGCCACGATGGTCGTAAAAGATAATTGGGTCAACACATTCCACAGCTCAAAAACCAATTTCTCTCTTCCTAAGCAATGTAAACCGGTACCACAAATGAAAAGCAAAATAGATCTTTTTAATACTTTGGGCCAGAGTTGGCCATACGTGGCTCCTTGGTCGATTCGTTTATAGGTAGAAAAATATAAAGCTGAACCAGCGATCATCATAAAACCGGGTTGGATTAAATCCCAAAAGTGCAGCCCCTGCCATTCCGCATGATTAAATTGGGATAAGACAAATGACTCAGGAAAGATTTTTCCTAATCGACTATAAAGGCCAGTGCTTTCTGTAGCTAATAAAAACAAGATAAATCCTCGAAAATAATCTACAGATGGTATTCTTTTAGTGATCATTATTTGCTTATTTTTCGTGTCAAAGGTAAAAATTTTTTCTAATTTCGTGATTTCCACGGGAATTCAATTTTATGATCGTATCCACGCCGGGCCGAATTTGTTTATTTGGTGAGCATCAAGATTACTTAGGCTTGCCCGTTATCGCAGCGGCAATTTCTAAAAGAATACAGGTTAAAGGCCAATTTAGAGCTGACAACGTAGTGCATTTTTCATTGCCCGATGTTGAAAAAACAGAAGAATTTGCAATTAATTTCCCTTTACCATATTCCAAAGAAAGAGATTATTTTAAAAGCGTTTTGAATGTCTTGCATCGAAAAGGCCATGATTTAACACGTGGGTTTGAAATTGAGGTTCGGGGAAATATTCCCATCAATTCCGGCACGTCAAGCTCCTCGGCACTATTAGTTTCTTGGGTTAAATTTCTCAACGACATGTACGATTTGGGATATACCCAAAAGCAAATAGGTGAAATTACGTATGAGGCGGAGGTTTTGGAATTTACGGAGCCAGGGGGAATGATGGACCAATATTCTACGGCGGTGGGGAATGTGATTTACTTAGCGAGCCAACCGGAGATTTCGATTAAGACGTATGCCCGCGATTTGGGAACGTTTGTGTTAGGGGATTCTTTGGAGGCAAAAGACACCTTAGGGATTTTGTCTCGTGTAAAATTTGGAACCTTGGGAGGAGTAAATAAAATTAAGCAGCAGGATGCAAGCTTTGATTTGTCTTCTGCGACGCTTTCAGATTTGAATGCGCATAAGAATTTGATCACAGTGGATGAATATATTTTAATTAGTGCGAATATAGATGACCGCGATATTTTGTTGGCCGCCAAAGCTATGTTTGAAGGAGAAGTGGAATGGAGTGATGAGAAATTAGGAGATTTGTTAAATCAGCATCAAGTAAATTTACGTGAACACAAGCGAATTTCTACTCCTAAAATCGATCGAATGATTCAAGCCTCGCTAGATTCGGGTGCATTGGGAGCTAAGATTAATGGTTCCGGTGGGGGAGGTTGTATGTTTGCCTATGCGCCCGAAAATCCAGAAAAAGTAGTGGAGGCCATTGAAAAAGAAGGGGGCAAGGCCTATATCATACGAGTAGATCAAGGCACGAAGTCCGAGTCAGAAAGTTTATTTTTTTAATACATATATGAAAAAGCGTTTATTGATATTAGCAGGAGGGATGGCCTCAAGGATGAAGAAAGCCATGGCTGAAGGGGGTTCGGATTTAGATCCTTCCTTGGTTGCCCAGGCAAATTCAGTCACCAAAGGGATGATTCAAGTAGGAAAGAATGGGAAGACATTAATTGATTATCAATTATACAACGCGCATTTGGCAGGAATCGAAGAGGTGATGTTATTGCTTCACCCGACGGATTCTGTTTCTCAGGAATATTGTGAATCCTTGATGGCAAAGGATGCGTGTTGGGGTTTGCAAATTGTGTTTGCGCGCCAACAAATTCCTGCCGACCGCGAGAAGCCTGCTGGAACTGCTGATGCGGTATATCAGGCATTAATGCAACATGATTCTTGGCAAACGGGTCGAGTGATCGTTTGTAATTCGGATAATTTATATAGTGTTAATGCACTTAAATTGCTTTGGTCGTCCAATGAAACGCAGGCATTGATTTCCTATCACCGTGATAGTTTATTGTATCCAGCGGAGCGCATTTCGGCTTTTGCTTTAATAAGGACTGATGCGGATGGGTATTTATTGGAAATTATCGAAAAGCCTACGCAAGAGCAAGCGGATGAGTTGATGGCTCAATTGGGCCGATTGGGTGTCAGTATGAATATTTTTGTATTTGAGTCAAGCACTTTTTTGCCTTTTTTGGCGGCCACACCTTTTCATTCGGTGCGCAACGAAAAAGAATTACCTACCTCGGTGGCTATGTTTGGCGAGGGAACAGGAAAAGGTTTTTACGCCATTCCATTAGCTGAAAATGTGCCCGACCTAACGAGCAAGGAGGATATATTGGTGATGCAAAAATACCTGGAGGAGACGTATGGGGATTTTTAATGGTAGGTAGAATTAGGTATCAGGTAATAGGTATTAGGTAAAATTAGGTAAGGGGTAAAATTAGGTATTAGGTAAGAGGTATTAGGTAAGGGGTAAAATTAGGTATTAGGTAAGGGGTAAAATTAGGTAATAGGTATTAAGTATTAGTTATTAAGTATTAGTCAATGTGATAATGGCTTTTAACGCAATATTTTTTATATTCGAATTATCTTAAAAATACTCTTTAGATAACATTTATTAATAACCTATTACTTATTAACTAATACCTATTACCTTATAATTAATACCTATTACCTAATACCTCTTACCTAAAAATAACCTATGTCAATTTTCATCGTCATCATTTGCATTTTACTTCTGGTTTTTTTGATCACTTATTTGAAGATCAATTCATTTGTCGCTTTCTTATTGATCAGTTTATCGGCGGGTGTGATGTTGGGGATTCCCCTTCCCGACTTGGCTAAAACCATTCAAAAAGGCTTAGGTGACACCTTAGGTTCCTTGGTTACGATTATCGTTTTGGGTTCGATGTTGGGTAAGTTGGTGGCTGAGAGTGGTGCGGCCCAACAAATTTCTGGGACATTGATTAATATTTTTGGTCAAAAAAATATGGCTTGGGGCTTAATGTTCACAGGTTTTATTATAGGCATTCCTCTTTTTTACAATGTGGGATTTGTGTTAATGATTCCTTTGGTGTTTGCGTTGGTGCATCAGTATAAGTTACATCCACTGGTCACTGGAGTTCCTATGATGGCGTCTTTGTCGGTGGCTCACGGTTTTTTACCTCCTCATCCTTCTCCAGCCGCTTTGGTGGCACAATTTCAGGCCAACATGGGGCTTACCTTGATGTATGGAATCGTCATCGCTATTCCTGCGATTATATTAGCAGGGCCTATTTTTGCTAAGACGTTGGTCAATCGGCCCATCAAATCTCTAGGAGCATTTTCGGTAAAATCATTGCCTGAGAATGAATTGCCTAATAAATTTTCCAGTTTTGTGACGGCCTTGTTGCCCGTATTTTTATTGGTTTTTACCACGATCGCCGAAGTGTATATTGACAAGACGACTGTATTAGGCCAAGTATTTAAGTTAATCGCCGATCCAGCCATGGTGATGTTGGTCGCTATTTGCTTTGCCACCTATAGTTTAGGATTGCGTTTGGGCAAAAAGATGGAGGATATCATGAACATATATGCAGAAGCGGTCAAAGATGTGGGGATGATTCTTTTGATTATCGCAGGGGCTGGAACCTTAAAAGAAGTGTTATTGGTTTCGGGCGTAAGCAAGGAAATTGCCGGTTATTTAGGTACACTGCCTATTCCTCCCTTAGTATTGGGCTGGTTAATGGCTGCCATTATTCGTGTTTGTGTAGGTTCAGCAACGATTGCCGGGTTAACGGCAGCTGGAATGATTTATCCTTTAGTCGCTGGGGGTGGTGTGGATCCCAACTTAATGGTATTGAGTATCGGTGCGGGGAGCTTGATGTTTTCACATGTGAATGATGGGGGGTTTTGGCTCTTTAAAGAATATTTTAATCTAAGTATTTCAGAGACGATTCGGTCTTGGTCTGTCATGGAATCCATTGTCTCGGTGGTCGGATTAATAGGCGTATTAGCCTTGAATGCCATTATATAAATAAAATCAATCTAAACAATTTTTGAATTTTAAGATATCTCCATGTCGCTTTGTTGGCAAATCGGCATGAGGAGATATTAAAATAATATTGGTTTATTTTACCAACACGATTTAGTGATATTTTTCAACCCAATATTATTTGCTTTTAATTTTGGCATAATTAACAATCAAATAATGAATTGAACTTTATCATATAATAGTGCAAAAATTTAATTGTATTTAGCCATTAACAGAAATTCAAACGAATCCTGCGATTGGAAAATAAGAGTTAGATAGGTCCTTTAGGATTATGTCGAATAGAAAAAAGGTGACTCGAAGAGTCACCTTTTTTTATGGCTTTGTTTGTGTAAAATTTAGGTGATCCAATTTTAATTGGAGCCCTAACCACTGGATGAGTCAATTACCAAATTTTAATTCTGTCCTCAGGTTTCTTGTATAACTTATCTCCTGGTTTAACATTAAATGCTTCATACCAAGCATCCATATTGACAGGTGTTCCAATCGTCCGATATTGGCCAGGGGAGTGAGGATCCGTTTTGATCATTTGAGCTGCCATCTCTGGTCTTGATGCTCCTCTCCAAACTTGAGCCCATGCCAAAAAGAATCGTTGGTCTGGAGTCAATCCATCTATTTTCTTTTTGGATTGTCCCTGCTTAGTCATCTTAAATGCTTCGTATGCAATATTCAATCCACCTAAATCTCCTATGTTTTCGCCCATCGTAAATTTGCCATTGACATGAATCGTATCTACCACCGTATATTGATCAAATTGAGCTCCCAATTGGACCGTTTTTGCTTTAAATCTAGATAAATCTTCAGGCGTCCACCAGTTTCTTAAGGTACCATCGTTATCGTATTGGCTTCCTGAATCGTCAAATCCATGTGACATTTCATGACCAATAACCGCTGCAATTCCTCCATAATTCAGCGCATCATCTGCCTCTGCTGAGAAAAATGGGAATTGCAAAATACCAGCTGGAAAGACAATCTCATTCATTGTCGCATTATAATATGCATTGACCGTCGGCGGAGTCATGCCCCATCTAGTCCGATCTACCGGTTTCCCTATTTGGTTTATGTTATCTTGATAGGCCCAAATACTGGCGTTCTTCATGTTTTGATAAAATGAATCTGCTGATATATCTAATCCTTCGTAGGTCTTCCATTGGTCCGGATAGCCAACTTTAGGCGTAAACGCATTCAATTTATCTAAGGCCTTCTTTTTAGTAGGTTCAGTCATCCAATCGAGACTATTTATTCGCTTTGCAAAGGCTGTCCGCATATTGACTAATAATTCCTTCATGCGTTCTTTGGCCTCTGGCTTAAAGTGTTTCGCTACATACAACTGGCCCAAAAGTTCACCTATTGTTCCATCGGTTAGGTTGGACATGCGTTGCCAACGAGGAGTTTGGGTTTCTTGGCCACTTAAAAATTTTGCATAATCAAAACTTGCCTTAACAAATGGGCTACTTAAATAGGATGCTGATCCTTTTAAAATATTCCAGGTTAAATAGGCTTTCAAATTTTCAATCGGCGTATCCGTCAACGTATTGTTAACCTCAACTAAAAAATTAGGAGCTCCTACTAAGATGGAATCTTGAGGAGGTATGCCTAATAATTTGAATTGCTCTGACCAGTTGATGAGCGGTGTTTTCTTTTGAAAATCGGCCAACAAGAATTTGTTGTACGTTTTGTATGGATCACGCATTTCAACGCGCGCCATTTGTGCCGTAGCAAGCCTTTTTTCTAATAAGAAAATTTGTTCGGCATTTGATTTAGCCTGATTTGTAGGCGTGCCAATCAATTCAAATAAGGTTGCAATGTATTTTTTAAATGCTTCCTGAATCTTCAATGTCCGAGAATCCGACTTTAAATAATAGTCGCGATCGGGCAATGAAGTCCCTCCTTGGCCAAATTGGGGCACCATCTTTTTTACGTTTTTCCGATCTTGGCCAACATAAGACCCAAAGAATGGAGAACCTAGGCCCTGCGTTTTGAATCGAGCTATTTCTTTAATTAAATCTTCTCTATTTTGTACATCCTGTACCTTTTTCAAATCTGATTTGATGGGATCAAATCCCAAAGATTCAATTCTTAAGCTGTCCATCGCCGCCACATAAAAATCGGCAACCCTTCTTTCTACAGACCCTTTTGCCAGTGACTTTTGCTTGGCTACGGTCTCTTCCAATAGCAGTTTAACCGCTTTAATATTAAAATCTCTAATTTCATTGAAACTGCCCCAGCGGCTTTCTCTGGCAGGAATCGGGTGATTTTTTACCCAGGTTCCATTGGAATATTCGACGAAATCATCCCCCGGTTTAACGGAGAAATTCATGTTCCCTCGGTCAATAAACTTGAAATTTTGGGCTGTAATGGAGGTTGAAAAAAATATTCCAACAGATATGGCAAACAACGATAACTTTTTCTTCATTTTTTAGTAATGTTAATGAATCATTAAATTAATAGGTTTAAAACTTTAAAACTACCAACATGAAGAAATTGTTACTAATTATCAGCGGTCTATTTTTTTTATTCCAAAGTTCATTCGGTCAAAATCAAGCCTCCAAGCCCTTGACCCATGAAATAATGGTAAAACTTAAAAAAGTAGGTGCTCCAGTAATTTCGCCTGATGGTAAATTCATTGTATATAGCCAAGTAGAAACTTCCTATAATCTAGACGAACAAACTACGGATTTATGGTTAGCCCAAAGCGATGGAAAAACAAGTCCTAGAAGAATTACTTCTTCCAAAAGTGGGGAGGACAATTATTTTTGGTCACCGTCTGGAGATAAAATTTATTTTACAGCCAAAAGAGATGGAGACGAAATGGCCCAATTGTATTCATTGCCTTTAAATGGGGGAGAGGCGCAAAGAATAACATCTATTTCTACAGGTGTTTCTGCCGCAAGATTATCCTCGGATGGCCGTTGGCTCGCCTTCACTTCTCGCGTATACCCTTCAGCGTTTACGGATTCTTTGAGTAAAAAAATGGCGGATGATAAGAAAAAAATCAAAGCAAAAGCGCGTGTTTACACCTCATTTCCAGTTCGTTACTGGGACTCTTGGTTGGACGAGAAACAAGCGCACATTTTCGCTTTAGATTTGTCAACTAGCAGCGCTCAACCTGTTAATTTATTCAAAAATGTTTCTCTAGTCAAATCTCAAGGCTTTAACTTAGGCTCGTTTTCATTTACACCAGATAATAAATCCATTGTTTTTTCCGCCAGTACGGATTATAATACGACGGCATATCAATCGTCAACGTCCAACTTATTTCAAATCAATATTCAAGGTGGCAAAGAAACCCAATTAACCTCCGATGGAATTGATTATGCCACGGTTGATTTTTCTAGCGATGGTCGTTATTTAATTACGACAGGATCTGAAAATGGAAATAAGCTGTATTACATCAATCGAATGTTTAGATATTCTTGGCCCGCCATGAACGGTAAAATGGAGTTGGCCGCCAAATTAGACCGACCCATGAACGATTTTAAAATGGTGGGATCTGATATTTTGGCAAGTATAGAAGATCAGGGCGTGGACAGAATCATTAAAATTTCGATTGGTTCTGGTGAAATCATTCCGGTACTTGGTGGTCAAATGGGTTCTTGCACGGCCGTTTCGGTGGCGAGTGGAGGAAATTTTGCTTTTACATACCAACATTTAGGCGCTCCCCCAGAAGTATTTGCTTTTGTTGGAGGCCAACAAATACCCATCTCAAAAAGCAATGACAAGGTGCTTTCGGCTTTAGACATTCCTAGGCCAGAGGTAATTTGGACTACAACGAGTCGGGGTAAAAAAGTAAGAAGCTTTGTACTGAAACCAGCGGGCTTTGATCCTAATAAGAAATATCCATTGTTTGTATTAATGCATGGTGGGCCTGCGATATCAATCAAGGATAATTTTGGGTATCGTTGGAATGCACATATTTTAGGTGCACCCGGTTATGTGTTGATTATGACGGATTATACAGGTTCCACGGGATATGGCGAAAAATTTACACAGGATATTCAGTTGGATCCTTTCCGCGGACCAGGAAATGAGATTTTGGAGGCCGCTGCAGATGCGATAAAGCGCTTTTCGTTTATTGACGGGACGCGTCAAGCGGCTGGCGGCGCTTCGTATGGTGGCCACTTTGCCAATTGGATGCAGGCGACTACTTCACATTTCAAATGCTTAATTGCGCATGCGGGTTTAGTCAATTCGGAGGCACAATGGGGTACCTCGGATGTGATTTGGGGTCGTGAATTGATGAATGGTGGTGCGCCTTGGGTACCAACAAAAACTTGGAAAGAGCAGAATCCAATGCGTTATGCGGCTAATTTTAAAACGCCCATGCTTTTGACGGTTGGGGAGAATGACTTCCGGGTGCCGATCAATAATACACTTGAAAACTGGAGCATTCACCAGCGCCTAAAAATTCCAAGTAAATTGATTGTTTTTCCAAGCGAAAATCACTGGATTTTAAATCCGGAAAATTCTAAGTTTCATTATCAGGAAGTTGGCAACTGGTTAAGCACCTATTTAAAATTATTTCCCTAGCTTTACTAACTTTCCAAAAGTTAGTAAAGCTGAACCATAACTCCCTTTTTTATAGATTCATCGCAGGCAAAAGCGATGCGCAGGCTGTTGACGGCATCATCTAGGTGATCCTTTAAATCCATGTTTTCTTGGATAGCTTTTAAGAAATACAGTTGCTCGCGATCACATAATTCCTGGTGATTTGGCTCGTCGGTTAGGTTCACCCATTCATCTTCTCGGCTGAAATCATTGTTGGCATCTAAATCGGCCCAGTGAACGCGAAGAGATTCTGTTTTTGTATGGGCTTCGATGGAGGAAGATTTGCCTTCGCCACCCGCTTCTTTCGCCACGATGGAAACGGAACCTTTGGGCCCAAAGACATCTTTGACAAAATAAGCAGTTTGCGAAATCATGGGACCCCAACCTGCCTCGTACCAACCTACTGATCCATCTTCAAAATAAATTTGAAGTTGGCCATAATTGTAATTCCCGGCCGGAATATCCTCCGTCATTCTAGCGCCAATCGCCGAAACTCGAACGGGTTTTGATCGGGTCATTTGGCACATTACATCTATATAGTGTACCCCACAATCAACAATAGGGCTTAAGCTCTTCATTAAATTACGATGGACATCCCACATATATCCGTGACTTTGTTGGTTTAAATTCATTCGCATGACCAATGGCTTTCCCAGGTTTTTTGTGATTTCAATGAACTTAATCCAAGAAGGATGATGGCGTAAAATATAACCTACAACTAATTTTTTACCTGATTTTAATACGGCCTTTGCCACATTTTCTGCGCCATCTAATGAATCTGCGATGGGTTTTTCTAAAAATACATGGCAGCCGGCTTCCAATGCAGCGATTGAAAAAGCCTCATGGGTATCGGGGTAGGTAGAAATACAGACAGCATCTGGTTTTGTTTCCTGAAGCGCTGCATAATAATCGGAATACAATGCTTGGCCACCCCCTAATTCTTGATTTAATTTTTCCTTGCTCGCACCGGTGGAAACGAGTCCACATATTTCAAATCCAGGAATGGTATGATAGGCTTTTGCGTGTGAAGCGCCCATGTTGCCACATCCTACTACCAATACTCGAATATTTTTTGATTGAGTCATATTAAATTTTTTATCCCTTGAAATTAAAAAGAATGATTAGAATTAACATCTTTTATGATTAGCTATTGTAAAAATAATTTAAAAATAAACGTAATTAATTTATTGTATCAAAATTATACATTAACTTGTGGTATATGTTGTAGAGTTTAGAACATTTTGATGAAGTAAATTGGAGAATATAAAAAAATCCTGGCCTTTGATCAGGATTTTTTTTTGATAAATGGAGCAAAAATCAGCTTATAATTGCCTCAATTATTAAATACGCATTGATCTATTTATTCCTAGTATTCTTGGGAAAGTGGATGAATCATTAATTCATCGATGACCACATGCGCGGGTTGATTCATGACGTAAAAAATACTATCGGCCATATCTTCACAAGATAACCAATCTTTATGCGACTCTGAACCTTGGGGTTCTGGGTGAAACATCGTGTCAACTAATCCTGAATAGACGGTAGATACTTTTATGCCATCTCTTCTGACTTCTTTTCTTAGCGCTTCGGTAAATGCATGTTGGGCATATTTGGATGAACAATACAAGGCTCCCCCATCAAAAACGCGTTTCGCCACATCAGACGCTACTGAAATAATATGCCCCTTTTTAGCTTCCTTCATCCATGGCAAAACTGCCTTCGAGAAAAGAAAGGTGCCTTTTACATTGGTGTCAAAAATGGTATCCCAAGATTGTCCTGAAAAAGATTCTGTGGGGCCAAAAGTCCCAGTCCCTGCATTATTGATTAAGAAATCTATTTTTTGAAAAGTATGCGCCGTTTTGTCGATGGTTTGTTGGGCAAATGCCTCATCCGAAACATCGCCCACAAAATATAAGGGTCGATGACCTATTTCTGTTATTTCGGCTGCCAAATCTTTTAATTCACCTTGGCTTCGCGCGACAATGGATAATTGGAAATTATTTTTGGCTAACAATAGCGCTAGTGCACGTCCAATTCCCTTGGAGGCTCCTGTGATGATGGCGGTTTTTATTTGGGATTGCATTTTCTATTTGGATTAAATATGGTGTATAAATTTATTGTTTTA
>CAMBGA010000036.1 GCA_945866095.1 Spirosoma fluviale | reverse complement strand
GGATCCACCATGGTCGTAATGGCTTTTCCGTCTGGGGTATCTGCACCCTGTGGAATACCTAGTTTTACGTAATCCTCGATTTGAATGCTGTATTCGCCGTAGGTCTCCAACTGATAGCTTAATGATTTAGGCATGTTCAACATATCAATCACCATGGGGCCAATCGCCTTCACGCGTTTGTCATCGATGGCATTGGATAACCATGTAGTCCAACCTCTTTTTGACGCACCAGAAACAACAAAATTATTAATCGTGTGATGTAATTTTTTACTTGAAAACTCCTGGATCGCGTCCATCGAACGAACAGCTGTTTTAACCATTGGAAATAAAAGTGGCCAAGAATAATCTTTATCCTGCTTAAACTGATGCAACGTATACGAAATCAATTCGTCTTCTGTTTTCCCATCAAAAAGCGGTTGGTTTGGTACTTGCCTAATTAAAGCCACAATCGCTTTATTTTTAGAAGCAATAGCCGCTAAAATGGGCCACATATTATCATCCGTACTCCAATTGGGTTGTTCGTCTTTATTAGAGCCTCCAGTAATAAACAACATCGCCCCATCGTATTTCACGGTCGCTGGAACGACAATGGTCAACTGGTGACGCCAAGTGATATTATGCCACTTTTGAGATGTTAAAACTAATTGGTACGCCATGGAGCTACCTAGCTTGGTAGAATCCTTCAGTACCCAAGAATACGTGGCATCTCCATTGGTAATATAACTTTTTAACGCCTTTTCTGGCGTTAATTTATTTTGAGCAAATCCTTGAGTGGAAACAAAAAAAATAAGAGCAAGAATGCTCAAGAAACGAAAACGAGAAAATATCATGTGTGTATTTATAAGTAGGTTCAGTAATAATATTTTAAATTAAAAAAAAAGCTATTTATTTCAAACAATCGTGCTAGAATTAGTTATTAATTGCCCAAAATAATTAAGTAGTTTGCCCAAAATTAAATTTTTAAATCAAGCAATAAATTTTTAGTTTTGAACTCGATACGAAATCTCTAAACAACAATATGATTAACGATAGCATTTACATAAAATCCCAACAAACGGTATTCGACGTAGTGATTGTAGGTTCAGGAGCTGGTGGTGGAATGGCCGCATATACCTTAGCCAAAGCGGGTGCCAAAGTTTGTTTATTAGAAGCTGGTCAACCCTATGATCCAGCCGATCCAAAAAACATCACCCAAATGAAATGGCCTTACGAATCGCCACGCAGAGGAGCGAATACCGTTCGTGCTTTTGGTGATTTTGATGCGGCTTATGGCGGTTGGGAAATTGACGGTGAACCCTACACGCGTAAAAATGGCACCAAATTCGACTGGTTTAGGTCTAGAATGGTTGGGGGAAGAACCAATCACTGGGGAAGAATCTCTTTGCGTTTTGGTCCAGACGATTTTAAAAGAAAAAGTATTGATGGTTTAGGAGACGACTGGCCAATAGGATATGATGATTTAAAGCCATTTTATGATCGAGTAGATCGAGAAGTAGGAATATTTGGTAGTGTGGAAGGTCTTAGAAATGAACCCGATGGTATTTTCTTACCACCTCCAAAGCCAAGATTGCATGAATTAATGTTGCTGAAGGCCAATAAAGCCTTAGGAATTCCCACGATACCTTCTCGGAAATCCATCTTAACAAAACCCATCAACTCCGAAAGGGGTTCGTGTTTTTATTGCGGACAATGTGGACGTGCCTGCCAGGCCTATGCCGATTATTCATCGTCATCCGTCCATGTTAAACCCGCTTTAGCCACAGGAAATTTAACATTATTGCCTTTTGCGATGGCAAGAGAAGTCATGACAGACCAAGCAACAGGTTTAGCCACCGGCGTTTCTTATGTACATACAGGAACCATGGGCGAGTATTCGGTTCGAGGTAAAATTGTCATCCTAGCCGCAAGTTCAGGAGAAACAGCTCGTTTATTATTGAACTCAAAAAGCTCACGTTTCCCTGAAGGCATCGCCAATTCGAGTGGTGTGGTTGGTAAATACATCAACGATTCTACGGGAGCATCTAGATCAGCCATTATCCCAAGTTTATTTGATCGAAAAACATATAATGAAGACGGAGTCAGTGGATTACACGTATATACGCCCTGGTGGTTGGACAATAAAAAATTAGATTTCCCGCGCGGTTATCACATTGAATATGGAGGAGGAATGGGAATGCCAACCTATGGTTTCGGTTGGGGTATCGAAGGAATCAACGGCAAATACGCGAGATCACGCGAAGGAATCGAAATGGCCGCTGGTGGATATGGAGCAACTTTAAAGGAAGATTTTAGACGTTTCTACGGTTCTTACATCAGTTTTGCGGGTCGTGGCGAACCTGTCCCTCGTGAAGATAATTACTGTGAAATTGATCCGAATACGGTCGACAAATACGGAATACCCGTTTTGCGTTTCCACTACAAATGGAGTGATTATGAGATCAAGCAGGCCAAACACATGCATGAGACTTTTGAGCAAATCATTCATGAATTAGGAGGCCAACCGCTTGGACCAAAACCAGGAGCTGACAAAAACTATGGCCTAGAAGATCCAGGTAGAATTATTCATGAAGTGGGAACCGCTCGAATGGGAAATGATCCGAAAAGTTCAGTCGTGAATTCGAATTGCCAAGCGCACGATGTGAAGAACTTATTCTTAGCGGATGCTTCTCCTTTTGTGTCTCAAGGTGATAAAAATGCCACTTGGACCATTTTGGCTTTATCATTACGTACCTCTGAATACATTATCAGCGAACGTAAAAAGTCCAATCTTTAAAAGGATGTCAAAAATATTCCGTTGTATTTTAGTACTCATTTTTTCTGTGGTGGTTTTGGGCAAAATTTCAGCCCAAAACTCCATAGAGCCCAATATAAAAATTTCTGCTCACCGAGGTAATTCTTTGGCGGCCCCTGAAAATACGTTGGCCACTTTTCGCAAAGTGTTAGCCTTGGGCGTCGAATTTATAGAAATAGATGTTAGAACCTCCTCGGACAACGCCCTTATTATCTTACATGATGGCAATTTAGATCGAACGACTTCCGGTCAAGGTCCCATAAAAAATCTCACCCTAAAGGAAATTAAAAAGCTTTCGGCAGGCAAAGGATATGGGGAGGAATTTAGCAAAGAGCAAATACCCACCTTAGAAGAAACGGCCAAATTGATCCATAAATGGAATAAAAAGCATGCGCAAAAAACATTTATCTATGTGGATTGTAAGCAAGTGGCGGCCCAACCACTCATTGATCTTTTAAAGAAATACAAGCTAGCCGAAGAAAGTGTCTTTTATGGAAACGATGCTTTTCTTATGGAATTAAAACAAGTTTATCCACAAGCTAAGTTATTGCCTGCCTTAAAAAACAAAGAAGAAATCGCTGCGAAGGTTCAAAATTTACAACCTTATGCGTTTGATGTATCTTGGCCGGCGCTCAATAAAGCATTAGTTGACGAGATTCATTCAAAAGGCATTCGAATATTTTCAGATCTGTTAGGACCTTTTGATCAAACGACTAATTACACAAAAGCGAAGGAATTGAAAATTGACCTGATCCAAACCGATCATGTGCAATCAGTCAAGGAAACCTTATTCCAATAGTCCTTTTAGAATTACAAACTATTTCGGTCAATTAAGCAGTCCACATTTCCATGCATCCAAAGAAAAGAAGCTGGCCACTGCGTGGTTATTTTTCTTTCCAAAATCATTTTGATTGCCTCTTGTTTTCCTTTGCCTGTGACTAAAAAAATAATTCTTTTAGACTGCATGATTCCTGACATTCCAACACAAAGCCCGAAAGCTGGTTCCTTTCCTTCATTCAACGAAGGATCATGTTGGGTAGTCGTAGGCGCTAAAATAGCCTTGTGGAATCCTCGCTGCAGATAATCTGCGGGTTCATTAAAAGCGATATGTCCATTTTTACCTAATCCTAAAATACAAATATCAATGGAACCAATCGCCTCCATTTCTTGCTCAACGCGTGCACATTCAGCTGAAAGATTAGATATGTTGGGATCAAAGGTTAAATAACGGTCTTCGGGGATGGACAAAGGGGCCAATAAATGTTTTTGTAAATAAGACTCGCAAGAATCAGGGTGACTAGATGGAATAATGCCCCATTCATCCATTTTCATTACTTGCATTTGATCAAATAAAGTTGGCTCAGACTTTTTCGCCTTGCTCATTTGTGCATACATGCCCGTTGGCGAACCACCCGTAGCCGCACAAAAAAACAAGTTCTTCTTTACCTTAAGGTCACTGGCAATTATGTCGGCAGCTTTTTGACTTAATTCGTCATAGGTATCAAAGTACGATATATTCATTTTTTATTTTTTTTGAAAACAAATGTAATTGAAAATAGCGAAACGACTTAGTTGAAGTATGAGGATAGAATTTTTTTAAAGGAAAAAGAAGAATAACAAACAACAATTTAATAAGTTTTAAAGGCTCATCGTTTTATCATTTTTATTTATAGAGATTATCCTTAATTTTAGCTTCATGAAAAATACCGTTTTAATTGGTCTACTGATATTCGCGATTTCTTGCAGCAAAAAGCAGGAATCCATTTTCCCGACAGAAGGGAAAATCACTGAATCGATATATGCATCGGGCTCATTAAAAAGCCAAGATCAATATCAAGCGTTTGTGACGGTCAATGGGGTGATTGACCAAATATTTGTCAAGGAGGGTGATTCAGTTCAAGTGGGAACCGCCCTCATAAGTATCTCCAACCAAGCACAAAAAATTAACACTGAAAATGCAAATTTGGCAGCAAAATTTGCTGATGCTGGAGAAAACAGAGGTCGGTTAATCGACGCCAAGAATTTTATAGAGGTTTCTAAAAGTAAATTTCATTTAGATTCTAGCCTTTATGCAAGACAAAAATCCTTGTGGGGCCAACAGATTGGCACGCGTGTCGATTTAGAGCAAAAAGAATTAAACTTTGAGAATTCAAGAAGCAATTATTTGTCGGCCATTCAGAAGTACAAAGATTTAAAAAGACAAATAGATTTCAGTGCTGCGCAGTCGAAAAAAAACCTAGAATTTTCTAATGCTATGCAGCAAGATTATACGCTTAAGAGTAAAACTTCAGGCGTCATTTTCTCCATCTTAAAAAATAAAGGAGAGATTGTCGGCCCTCAAACGCCCATTGCGATCATTGGAAACCCCAACGCTTATATTTTGGAATTGCAGGTAGACGAGAATGACGTATTTAAAATAAACCAAGAAATGCCGGTGGTTATCACTTTGGATAGCTATAAAAACGAGGTTTTTGAAGCAAAAATTACTAAAATTTCGTCCATCATGAATGAGCGAAGTAAAACATTCTTAGTGGAAGCAAAATTCATAAAAGCACCCGCTAAATTGTACCCAAGAATGACATTTGAGGCGAATATCATTTTACGCACGAAGGAGAAAGGCCTATTAATACCCCGAAATTATTTGTTGGCAGATTCAATCGCCACATTAGCCAACGGAGATAAAAAAATCGTTAAAACAGGCTTAAAAGATTTTCAAAAAATAGAAATACTGTCTGGCTTATCCGTAACGGATGAAATTATCAAGCCAAAATAATGAAAAATAAGCTCATTTTTCAGATTGCCATTTCGCTCCTGCTCGCAAGATGGAAACAAACTTTAGTGGCGGCCATTGGCGTAACATTTAGCATCACCATGTTCATTACTTTATTGAGTTTTATGACGGGCTTAAATGATTTGTTAGATGGCTTGCTTTTAAATAGAACAGCTCATGTTCGATTATTTAAAGAACTAAGTATTTCAAAAAACCAACCTACAGATTTATATTATAAAAATTCCAAAGGACATAATTTCATCCGCTCGATTAAGCCAAAAAATGAGCGCTTAGATATTTCTAATAGTGGGGCAATTATATCCACGTTACAAAAAGATGCCCGTGTGTTAGGCGTAGCCCCTAAAATAACGGCTCAAGTTTTTTACAATGTGGGATCCATCGATTTAACAGGAGTCATTAATGGAATTGAACCCTTGGAAGAAAACAGGTTATTCAAATTTAATGACTATGTAACAGCTGGAAACTTTTTAGATTTAAAAAATATACCCAATAGCGTTATTTTGGGGAAAGGTTTGGCCCAAAAAATGATGGTTAGTATTGGCGATGTGGTGCAAGTGACGACAAGCAAAGGTGAACGCTTAAGCTTAAAGGTCGTTGGCTTCTTTCAGTCGGGCATACAAGACATCGACAAAGTTCAGAGTTATGCCTCAATAAAAACCACGCAAAAATTATTGGGCGCATCGGCCAGTTTTATTACGGATATCCAAGTTAAACTAAAAGATATTTTGGGTGCTCCTGCTGCTGCAAAAGAGTTTGAATCCTTTTATGAAGTGGATGCAATCGATATTCAGACAGCGAATTCCCAATTTGAAACAGGAAGTTCCGTTCGAAGCTTAATCTCCTATGCCGTGGGGATTACCTTGTTGATTGTCGCAGGTTTCGGTATTTACAACATCCTTAATATGATGATTTATGAGAAAATGGATTCGATAGCCATTTTAAAAGCGGTGGGATTTTCAGGAGGGGATGTCAATAAAATATTTATATCGATCGCGTTAAGTATAGGTATTTTTGGTGGGGCGATGGGTTTATTGGGAGGATTTGGGCTTTCCAGCTTAATCGACCAAATACCATTTAATACGGATTCGTTGCCAACCGTCAAGACCTATCCCATTAATTACAATCCGAATTTTTATTTCATTGGCGGAATTTTTTCCATCATCACTACTTATTTTGCGGGATACTTTCCGGCAAGAAAAGCAAGTAGCATAGACCCTGTCGTTATCATTCGTGGAAAATAATAAGCAAAAAAAGGTATTGGAGTCTTTGAATGTCTCGAAGTATTTTCATGATCCCGTGACGATCAAAATTCTGGATAACATCAACTTCTCACTCTATGAAAGCGAATTCGTTTCCATCATAGGTAAATCGGGTTGTGGAAAGTCCACGCTACTATATATCTTATCCACGATGGATACTGATTATGATGGAGATATAGCCATCGACGGAGTATCCATGAAAGGGAAATCAGAGAAAATCTTAGCCGAAGTACGCAATGAAAAAATCGGATTTGTATTCCAATTTCATTACCTATTGAATGAGTTCTCCGTGTTGAAAAACGTGATGTTACCAGGCTTGAAACTTGGTTTGTATACCGAAAAGGAAATCGAGCATAGGGCTTATGAAAAATTAAAAATATTAGGCATCGAAAAGGAAGCTTTGAAATTACCTAACCAGTTATCTGGAGGTCAAAAGCAACGCGTTGCCATTGCAAGAGCATTAATCAATGACCCATTGTTAATTATGGGCGATGAACCCACTGGAAATTTAGATAAGAAAAACTCTGAAATTGTCTTTGATATTTTCCAAGAGTTAGCCCAAGAATTTAAACAAACGCTCTTAATTGTGACTCACGATAACGAATTTGCCGCAAGAACTACTCGAATCATCGAAATGGAGGATGGCCAAATAATTAGAATGTAATTTATTCTTTTACAATGCTCGCTACAAAAGGTTTTCCTTTGTAAACAATGTGTAAAACGTATTTCCCTATACGCACATTGTCAAAATCAGTCAAATTAATTTCATCAATTTTTTCAGGATACATTTTTTCCCAAATGGATTGTCCTATCACATGCGAATAATATTTGCCATTAATCACGGTGATTGAACCACCAGAGGCGAATGTAGACGATTCCACTTTTTGAGCAATAATTACATTCGTGGAAAAAAATAAGCTAAATAAACAGATTACTTGTAGATGTTTCATGGTCAACAATTTTAGAACTAAACTAAGGTAGGTATAATTATAAATGAAAAAGAAGACCGCTAAAATATATTCCTAAGTCGATCTTTTGCAGACATTAAATATTGAGTAATTACGTCCATAAAGCTAATTAAAAACAAATTTTTCAAACGGATTGAGTTTAAAAATTCAAAGATTTTATATTTATTTTTAACATATCTAAGCTCATTTCTGACTAAATCATCATGAATCAAGGTGTTAGTTACTTGATGAGCACCCACTCGATTAACGATACAAAGCTCATTAAGAATCAAAGGAGGCCCAAAGATCAATTCAAGTCTCTTATAGAATTCACAATCCATGAGCCAAATTAAATTCCGATCAAAAAACAAAGACCCTTTGTTTTTAAATGCAATATTGGAAGGTGCCCCAATCGTATTTTCTCCTAAATGAATATCCGAATGGTAGCTTGGGAAATGCGAATCAAACAAAAGCTCTCCGTCATGGGTATGTTGGCATGCGCTGACAAGCCAACCCGCATCTCCACTATTTATTTGATCACGAATAATTTCCAAGGCATTTGTACCCAGTAAATAATCATCTTGAAATAAAACTTTAATCCAAAGCCCCCGAGCAGATTTAATGGCACGATTGATGTTGGCAGAGGAACTTCCTCGATCTGAGTTATTTTTAATGTAATTTATATTGAATGATTTTTCGAATACTACACACAAATCTTTTATTGCATCATCGACCGAATGATCTGAAATTATTACTTCAAAATCTGTGAATGACTGAATCGCCAGAATTTCAAATGTGCTTTTTAAATAAGATGCGCCTAAGCCTTTCATCTCATAAGTAGGAATGCAAATACTAAAAAATGGCGTCTTGGTATCCATTAGCGTAACCAAAGCATTTTATATGGTTTTTTTGATCGAATTTCTTTAACCAATCGGTTCACTTTTTCCATGTGTACTTTATGATCATTCAATGGATTGGACTCATTATAAACGTAGTTGATTTCCTTCAAAAAACGATAATGCAATAAGCCAGCCATTTCATACATTGGAAACATAAAGGCCAAATCACCGGCAACGTCATAATACTGACCATTGGCATCTTTCAGATCGTCCAACAAGATCTTACGCCATAAAAAAGCACGCCAAGTTCTGATATGTGTCAAAGTGAAATCCTGTTTTCTGATCGACTTCCAAATACTAGGCTTTTGGGCAAAACCAGACCGACCATCTTGGTATTGAAAACTACCATTGGCCAACCAAATAAAATTATTCTGATATACATTCGCAATACGTTGAAGTACCTCCTGATCAGAAAACCAATCATCTCCATCCAATTCTACACACACTTCGTTATCTGAAATTTTGTCATTATTTCGAATGACTTGATCGTAATTTCCAGGCTGAAACATTTTGGCCTTATTCTCAATAATGATAAATCGTGGATCATTTTTAATGATGGATCTAGCCATTTCCACAGTCCTATCCGTAGACATATCATCGGTTATGTAACAGACAAAATCTTTGAAAGTTTGATCCAACAAAGATTGAATACACTTTTCAATGAAAAACTCACAATTGTATGTGGTTGTCAAAATAACCATAAATAAAATCTTCGATCGACAGAGCCCAAAATTAAGTAATAATACCCAATATATTAAGTTGGCATGGCCAACTAATCATCAACGATTTCAAACGTTGTAAATTTTACTTACATTTATCCCAACGAAACCTATAAAAACATGAAAAATTTCTACCTAATAGGAAGCATCCTGTTGACCTTCATTTTCAATATTCAAAGTCAATCCCTGAAATTTCAATATGCTGAAATTCCCTTAGGCCAAATAACACCTACAAATTGGCTTAAACAGCAAAGTGACATTTTAAAAAATGGGTCTACCGGGCATTTAGATGAGTTCCATAAAAAAATTCAAATAGATAACGGTTGGCTCGGCGGCAAAGGCGACGACTGGGAAGAAACTCCCTATTGGCTCGACGGAGCCTTGCCTTTGGCCTACATTACGAAAGACCCGGCCCTCATTCAAAAAGTTAACAAATATGTCCAATGGACATTAAATACCCAGAGACCCTCCGGATTTTTTGGGCCCTATTCAAAATATGAAACGGAAACGGGGAAGCCGGTTGAGATAGGTTCTCAAGGTGCCGACTGGTGGCCGAGAATGGTGATGTTGAAAGTACTCCAACAATACTATCAAGCAACAAATGACCCGAGAGTGATTCCATTTATGCAAAAATATTTTGCATACCAATTGAAAAACTTGAAAGAAAATCCGTTGGAAAAATGGACAGAATGGGCCAAAGCAAGAGGTGGAGATAATTTAATGATCGTTTATTGGCTTTACAATATCACCAAAGACCCCAACTTAATCACATTAGGTGATTTGATCTACAATCAATCCTTTCAATGGACTGATATGCTGGGAAAAAGAGATTGGGCGATCGCGGCAGCCTACAATCAAACGGGGGAAAGGTGGATGGAAAGACATGCTGTCAACGTAGGTATGGGAATAAAAATGCCAGCCATTCAGTATCAAATTAAAAACGACCCTTACTTTTTAAATTCTTTGCGCACTGGTTTTAAAGATTTAATGACCTTGCACGGCTTACCTCATGGCATGTTTTCCGGCGATGAAGATATACATGGAAATGACCCCGTTCAGGGAACCGAGTTATGTGCGACGGTAGAAGCGATGTACTCTTTAGAGCAAATCATCAGTATTACGGGCGAAACCCATTACATGGATGCTTTGGAGA
Source organism: Spirosoma fluviale (assembly GCA_945866095.1). Classification (GTDB taxonomy): domain Bacteria; phylum Bacteroidota; class Bacteroidia; order Cytophagales; family Spirosomataceae; genus Aquirufa; species Aquirufa fluvialis_A. The sequence goes on along the minus strand of CAMBGA010000036.1, from coordinate 8,045 downwards.
GAATGACTTTCAATGCACTTCCTGCGCAGACAACGGAGGATTTTTATCACCGACAGTATTTTGGAATCGCAAACCAAGTAGAAGTCAAAAAAGGAATTTATAACTTCTCCCTACCCTTCTCTAGAAAAATGAATAATGTGTATGGACCTTTTGCCGGATATACTTGTTGCACCGCAAATATGCACCAAGGCTGGCCCAAATACATTTCTCACCTTTGGTATGCAACGACAGACGGTGGCGTAGCGGCACTTGTTTATGGACCCAATAAGCTACAAACTACATTGCCCAATGGAGTGGGATTAACGATCGACGAGCAAACACAATATCCATTTGAAGATCAAATTAAATTCATCATCCAACCTTCTAAATCCTCCGAATTTCCGATAGAATTTAGAGTGCCCATTTGGTGTAAAGAGGCGATCATACATGTCAACGGGAAAGAAATTAAAAGAGAAAAAGGTGGCCAAATCGTTCGAATCAAAAGAACCTGGAACAAAAATGATCAAGTTGACCTATTCTTCCCCAATGAAATCACAACTAAAAATTGGGCAAAAAACTCAAGATCCATCGAAAAAGGAGCACTCATTTATGCCCTAAAAATCAATGAGGAAGTGACAAAACAAATACATCCACAAGAAGGTGAATATTTAGAAATCATGCCTAAAAGTGACTGGAATTTTGGACTCTTAAAAACCACCATTGCAAATCCAATCCCAAATACCAGCTTTCACTCAGTTCCTTTCCCAAAGGATTTTAAATGGAATTCCATGAGTAGCCCATTTGAAATTACGACCTTAGGTAAAAAAATTCCGGATTGGAAAACCCAAGATGGGGTGGCACATCAACCGATCACCACGAGAACTGGGGTTTATGAAGGAACTGTAAACAAAGAATCAGAAACGATTCGACTTATTCCATTTGGCTTTACCCGACTTAGAGTGGTGGCCTTTCCCGTTGTAAATTAGATTTAGACATAAAAAAAGAGAGGCGCCGTAAAAGCGCCTCTCACATCTAATCAATTAAAACCTATACTTCAAATGGTTGTTTATAAAGTCGCTTCTTTGTAGCGGCATAAAGTGCATTCGCTATAGATCCACCGGTTGGCGGCAAAGCTGGCTCCCCTAAACCTGTCGGCTCAATCCCATTGTCAACAAAATATGCATTAATCGTCGGGATTTCATTTCCTTTAATTAATCGATAACCATTGAAATTGGTCGGCGAAGCAACGCCATCATTAAATCTCAACTTAGCAAACAAGGCATGACCTATACCGTCGATAATCGCTCCTTTAATTTGGTTTTCTGCGCCACTTAAATTGACCACTTCTCCGCAATCGGTTACCGCGGTTACATGCGTGATTTTAGCTTTACCATCCACCATTTGCGCATCAGCTACTTGAGCTACATAAGACAAATGAGAAAAATAAACACTAAATCCTTGATGTATACCTGGTTTATTCTTCCAATTTGATTTTTCGGCAGCTTGCTTAATCACCTCGATAAAACGATCTGGCTCATACGTGATTTTACCTACTGGATTTGATTTGACGCGGGCCAACCAATCCAAACGCATTTGCACGGGATCCTTACCACCCGCCTCAGCTACTTCATCTAAAAATGCTTGTTCAGCATAACCTAAAAAGTTAGTAATAGGAGCTCGCCATGGACCCGTAGTCACGGCAGACACTTGGTTTACTGACTCAACTAACACATTTTCAATGGCTCCCACAGGAAAATTATCCTGTCTTGTCGCGTTACCAGCATTAATACCTACTCCACGTAAATAGAAAGCAATCATATTACCTGAAGCATCTAAACCTGCTTTAAAATGATACCTAGCGGCTGGACGGTAAATTCCACCTCCCATATCGTCCTCACGAGTCCACATCACCTTGACAGGCTTTTTAATAATGCTAGATAATTCAGCCGCGTCTAATGCAAAATCATTGTTTAATCTACGGCCAAAACCTCCACCCATTTTGGATAACTCTACTTCAACTTTCTTCTCATCGATCTTCAATAAAGACGCAACCGCTTTTTGGGCAGACTGAGGAACTTGGGTAGGACCGGCTAATATAACCGTTCCGTCAGCACGAACATCTGCAAAGAAGTTCATAGGCTCCATCGGGCTATGAGAAATAAAAGGACATTCGTACGTAGCTTCCACCACTTTAGCAGAACGAGCAAGAGCCGCTGCAAAATCTCCATCTTTTCTTTGAACCGTCGCCTTATCGGTCTTCATTCCTTCATCAAACCATTTCTGATGTGTTGAATCACTATCAAAATCGCCTGAATCATATTTGCAAGAAACAGTGGCACGCGCTTTCATTACTTCCCATGTGCTCTTTCCGACAATGGCCACCTTATTTTTAAACGATACCACGTCTACAATCCCTGGCATCTTAAGCGCATCAGCCGCATCAAAAGATTTTAAGGTAGCTCCAAAAGGAGGGCGAATGATTTGCGCAATCACCATTCCTGGCTTTTCAATATCCAAACCAAACACAGGCTTTCCTGTCACTACACTTTTATTATCAACTCCTTTCGTTCGCTTACCAATAATCTGATAATCCTTTCTATTCTTGTATGTCACTTCCGTAGGCACCGGCAACTTAGAAGCAATGGCTACCAAAGAACCATAACTTGCTTTTTGACCTTTTGGCCCTAAAACAAATCCTTTTGAAGTTTTGCATGTGCTGGCATCCACATTCCATGTTTGGGCAGCAGCCTGAATAAACATCTTTCTAGCCGTAGCTCCCGCCTTGCGTAAACGCTCCCATGAATGCTTTAATGCACCACTTCCTCCCGTTAATTGACGCTCAAAATTTTGCGTATCTAAATTGGCCTGACGAACTTCCACGTCCTTCCAATCCACATCTAATTCCTCAGCCACAACCACAGGGAACGCGGTCTTAATTCCTTGTCCAATTTCTGGATTTGGCGAATATAAAATTATTTTACCGCTTGGATCGATCGCTAAAAAAGCATTAAACCGTCCTGAATCCATGGTTGTTTGAACCATAGAAACTTCTTTACCATTTGCTTGAAACCAATCAAAGCCTAGGCAAAAGGCTCCACTAAATAAAGCCGTTTTCTGTATAAAAGATCTTCTTGTGCTTTTCATGATTAGGCTGATTTTTTAACCGTTGATTTAGTCTTTTTCTTTGATGCAATTTCAGAGGCTAATTTAACAGCTTCTTGAATACGGTGATACGTACCGCAACGGCAAATATTTCCAGACATTCCATCGACAATTTCTGTTTTGGAAGGATTCGGCTTCTTTTTCAACAAGGAAGCCGCCGTCATAATTTGTCCCGCTTGGCAATATCCACACTGAGGAACATCTAACTCATCCCAAGCCACTTGGACCGGATGATCTCCATGATCACTTAAGCCTTCAATCGTGGTGATATCGGCATTGGCAACCGCTGAAATGGGCAATACACATGAACGTGTTGCTTCTCCATTAACCCAAACTGTGCATGCTCCGCATTGTGCAATACCACAGCCGTATTTTGTCCCCTTAAGTGACATGCTATCCCGCAATGCCCACAAAAGCGGCGTATTGGGATCGATGTCTAAAGACATCTTTTTCTTGTTTACGGTAAGTTGAATACTCATGATTTCTTTTTCTTTTTTACAGGTAAAATGGGTTCAACAATATCTTTAATTCTTAAATTTCTAAATCTCAACGAGTCACCATGACCTAAAAACCCAATGTGTCCCGTTTTGTTTAATAATCCCGGATGTTCTTTGTGATCTGCAGTTCCAGCTTTAGTTGCCTCCGCAATATCTCCATCCAAAATAACTTCGCCATTTAAAATGACTTTGATTTTATTTCCTACGGCAATAACCTCTTGTTGGTTCCACTCGCCCACAGGTTTTGAAAATCCTTGCTTGGCAGCAATAATCCCATAAACAGATCCGTGGTATTGATAAGGTTGCAATTTTGCATAAATCGGAGCCGTATTATCCAAAATCTGTAGTTCCATCGCCACATAAGCCGCATCTCCTTCTAATGGCGCACGAATACCTAAGCCATTATTGGCCCCAGGGGTCAATTGGAACTCGAATTTCATGTGAAAATCTCCGTATTCCTTCTTCGTGTATAAATTTCCTTTACCTCCCCTTTTAGGATATATCGCTAATTCCCCATTTTCAGGCACATAATCAATTGTATTTCCAGTCCAATTAAATAAGCTTGAACCGTCAAACATGGCCTCAAAACCTTCTGATTTTTCTTGGTCTGAAACTTGATATGCAGCCTCTGGAGTTAACTCCTTCACATAAATATTGCGATACGTAATGTGATTTCCATGAGCCTGTAATTCAATCGCATCTTTTACAAAAATTGGAATTTTACGATCCCAATAATTTTCTAAAATCGATTGATCCACCACTAATTCTCCATTTAAATAAACGGTTACTCGTTCTCCCTTCATAATAATTCTGAAGGTATTCCACTCGTCGATCGGGTTATCCGCTACTTTTAAAGGGTTTTTAGGATTTTTAATATTATTATACAATCCTCCAGAGCCAACTTGAGCACCCACGCTAGTCCTCGCCAAATCCCAAATTTGAACTTGAGGGGATCCTCTTAAATAAATCCCCGCATCTCCATCTTTCTCGATTTTCCAATCCACAAACATCTCAAAATCTTGATAATCCTTCACGGAACAAAGATTTTCTCCATGACCCGTAAAATGTAATTCTTCATCTTTGGCATACCAACCCGTACGCATCACGGCATCCGCTTTAATTTGCTTTTTAGCCAAGGTATCTGCTGACATATTTCTTCGCTTCACCGGATTGTCAACTAATCCTTTCCAACCGCGTAAATCTTGCCCATTAAACATCGTGTAAAAACCAGTTGGTGTACCACCTTTCGCCATCACTTTTTGAACGGCTGATTTTTGATCCGCTTCTGATAAAGCCGACATAGCTTCTTGCATCCACTCCCGAGTCATCTGACCCTGAAATTCCGGAGACGCTAAAAATATAGTCGCCAGCCCATCCGCTGCAGTCGACTTAGAATTAGGCTCCTTTAATCCTAAATGCAAAGTCCTCATCGCATTTAGCGTATTACACTTCCCTAATCCTTTATAAATTTGATCACGTATTTCCTTATTCTCTGTCAAAGCTAACGCATTTCGAAAACGAAGAACTTGTTGGGTTACATTTGAACCCGCCTTCCCATTAATGCGAACAAAAGCACGCAATGCATTTTCATTTTTTAATTTCGCCGCCGCATAAAGCCAATTCAAATTTTCCACATCCTGAACAAATGGCACAAAATTCTCCTTCTTATTAGCCTTTAAAGCCATCTTATTTATTTGTCCACCCAATGCTGGATTACTTTTAAGAATAAAGGTTACACAAGCTTGAAGCGCTGCCACTTCATTTTCCAACACGGCATTGGATAATTTATCGGCAATCAATGTGAAATCTTGAGCGCTAGACCAATGAATTAAACTTTGAAATCCAGCGGCTCTTGTTAAACCATTCGATTGCACAGCCCTCCAAACCTGCGGACGAATACCATCCCAGTGCCTATAAGAGCCATAAATCATCAAAATAGATTGTTGGTTTGGGGCCAACTTAGAAAAGTCCTTTACATATTTCATAAAGAATGTATTGGCAGAAAGCGTTGAAAATGCCTCTCCTAACGCAATGACATCCACGCTGCCAACGGCCGCTAAATCCCAGGCTTTCGGTAATGCCTGTAAGCCCAAAGCCTTGATGTGACTAATAACTACCTCCGTTTTCAAACTCGATACTGTAGATAAGGCCACAGGCAAAGCCCATTTTGCTTTTAAATTACCAACGGCCACCACAAACATTTTTTGATGTACCTCATCCCAAGTTTTTACAGACTTGGATAATATCGGCAACAAAGCTGGTTGAGGATTTGACAATATTTTTTTCAACATATACCCGGACAATTCTGTATTCGCTTTCGCAAATTTCCCTAACAGATAAGCGCTTGGGTTTGCTTCTTTTTGAATGATTAAATCCACCACACGAATCTGAATAGCTGGAGGCAAATCATTTGATAGAAACGATTTCAATTCAGCTAAACCATCTTTTTGGCGTTTCAAATAGTCTAAATAAGCTTCGGTGGCCTGAGTCGGATCATACGCACCCTTTGCCTGTAAAGCTAAATTCTTCAATTTTTTCCCATCTTCAATGCTACCTTCCTTAGCTAACTTCCGCAATTGAATTTGAGTCTCACGAGATTCTTTCTGCTTGTCGATGGGCGTTTGAGCCAGCAAACTGATCGGGAATAAAATACCCATCAGCATCATATACATTATTTTATTTGTCTTCATTTTCTTCAACATTAAAGGATATAAGGAGCTCGCATCGGTTGGTCCATCAGCTGTTTAGCTTCTTCGTCTCCTACGATTTCCTGCTTAATAGGATCAAAATTAAGATTCCGATGTACCCGCATGGCAATCAATCCAAGGTTTACAAGCGTACAAGATTTATGTCCATTGGCCTCATTTAAGGCAAATGTTTTCCTATTCTTAACGGCGTCCACAAAATCCGTTTGTTGGGCTGCAGGCTCAGGGAACTCGGCCAACTTACGATCCAAGTCTGGAATGTCCGTTTTGAAATTCTTATATAATTTACCTTTGGGTCCCTCGATATAAGCTACTTTATCATCTTTTCCTTCTCCATCTAACACGATTTGGCATCCATCCGCATACGTATAAGTTATTCGATTAAAAATTCCTACCGCATCTTTATCCTGAACGGGTGCATCCACTTCGATAAAGATCGGACTTGTACCATCTTTTCCCAACAAATATTGAACAGGATCCATGTAATGCTGGCCCATATCGCCCAAAGCACCTCCATCATAATCCCAATACCCTCTAAATGTACCGTGCGTTCGGTGAACATGATAAGGTTTATACGGTGCAGGCCCAAGCCAAGCCTCATAATCCAACTCCAAAGGAACCGGCTGAGGTGTCAAATCCGTTTTTCCAATCCAATAAAATTTCCAATCAAATCCAGTATGCTTACTAATAGTCACCTTTAAAGGCCAACCCAATAATCCTGAATCCACTAATTTCTTTATAGGCTTTACGGGTGTGTTCATCCCATAAAAATTACTCTCAAACCTAAACCATGTATTTAAACGAAAAATTCTTCCGTGTTGCTGAACAGCCTCTACTAACCTTTTCCCTTCCCCTATCGTACGAGTCATCGGTTTTTCACACCAAACATCCTTGCCAGCACGCGCCGCATCAGCGGCAATAATTCCGTGCCAATGAGGAGGAGTTGCTACGTGAACGATGTCCACTTCAGGTAGTTGGATTAATTCTCGGTAATCACTAAATGCTTTGACTCCTTTTTCTACCTTATCGAGGCCCAACTGCAGATTTTTTTTATCTACATCACACATAGCCACCACTCGAGTACCGGCATAGGATATATGTCCTCGGCCCATGCCACCCGTACCCACAATCGCTTTTGTTAATTGGTCACTAGGTGCTAAAAATCCTTTACCTAACACATGACGGGGTACAATGCTAAAGGCGGTCAAACCAAGGACTGATTGTCCTAGAAATTTTCTTCTTGATACACTCATTTTGATTAAATAGGTTGAGATACCAAGTTATAAAAAAAAATGCAAAAAATAATCCTTTTCTTTTAAGCGAATAAAAGGCCCAACCACAAAATAATAAAATCTTAATGCAAACCCTTTTTACTAGGTAAGTACGACACACAAACTGCGAGCTCCATGAGCTCCTATGACTAAGGACTGTTCAATATCAGCTGTCTTTGAAGGGCCTGAAAGAAACAAGCCAAAATCGGCAAAATTCCCATCCAAACGCTCATAAGCTTCATGAAGCGTAGCTACAATCTCCGATTTAGCCACATAAATAACTAAATGTTGGCAAATAAAGGGTGCCACTCGATTGGGCAAAAACTGATCAGATAACCAGATAGCACCATTCTCCGCGACCCCAAACATACCGTCAATTTCTAATACGTCAACGGCTTCTAAATCAAGGCCATTAGCCACCACTTCATGTG
>CAMBGA010000035.1 GCA_945866095.1 Spirosoma fluviale | reverse complement strand
AAGGGCTTTTTTTATATCTTAATGTCTTTACTAGACAAACTTGATTTTTCAGCTGGATTTCCTTTCCAAATACTCCAAGGTTCCGTTTTTTGACGAGTTAAATTCGCTCCCATGGCAATTAAAGTCCCCTCTCCTAAAACTGATTTGTCACGAATCGTAGCGTTGACGCCAAAAAAACAATAATCTCCCACTTCACAGCGCCCAGAAAGTACGACATGAGAAGTAAAAAATACGTGATCCCCGATGATTCCATGGTGACCGATATGGTTGCCCGACCACAAAACACAATTATTGCCAATCGTCACATAAGGCTGGATTGTGTTGTCTTCTAAAATAAAACAATTCTCGCCAATCTTATCCGTCAAAACCGTAGCATGAGAGCTAATATAAGAAATATACGAATAGCCTTTTTCTAAACCTTGTTCGTATACTCTTGCCCGAACTTGGTTCATGTTTTTCTCCGTTAATGGCGCAAAGAATTTAAACTCAGCAGGAGGATACAATTGTTCAACCGTTTCAAAAGGAACTAAAGGCAAGCCATGAAAAAGATCTTCCTCAATGAACTCTTCCTCTACCGTAAAAGCAACCACCTCGTGCTCACTATCATTTTGTAAATAATAGAGTGCCAGTTCAGCAGTTAGGGTATTCCCAAATATGACAATTTTAGACATAATAAAGCTATTTAAAACAAGGCCACCCCTGTCATTTCCTTGGGTTGATCCACACCCATTAATTTTAAGATCGTTGGCGATACATCCCCTAATTTACCATCCGATAACGAAGGATGAAAATCATTATCCACTAAAATACAAGGCACTAAATTGGTCGAATGAGCCGTATTGGGTGACCCATCTTCGTTGATCATGACGTCCGCATTTCCATGGTCAGCGATGATAATAAAAGAATATCCGTGCTTTAGGCCTACTTTGACCACCGATTCCGCACAAGAATCTACGGTTTCAACTGCCTTAACTACCGCTTGAAAAACACCGGTATGGCCGACCATATCCGGATTTGCAAAATTCAAACACACAAAATCAACTTCTTCTTTTTCTAATTCAGGTACTAACGCATCTCTTAATTCAGCCGCCGACATTTCCGGTTGCAGATCGTAAGTTGCCACTTTAGGAGAATTTCGCATCAAATTTGTTTGTCCAATAAATGGATTTTCTCTTCCTCCTGAAAAGAAAAAAGTTACGTGTGGGTATTTTTCCGTTTCAGCGATGCGAATTTGTTTTTTACCGGCCCCCTCTAAAACCTCTCCCATCGTCATCGGCAAATTAGAATCATTAAATATCACATGAACTCCTTTGAATTCTTTGTCATATTCCGTCATCGTCAAGTAATATAAATCCAAAGGTTTCATTCCTTGTTCCGGAAATTCTTTTTGGGTCAAAGCCTGCGTGATTTCTCTGCCGCGATCCGTTCTAAAATTGAAACAAATGACTACATCCCCCGATTCAATATTTCCCTTTGGGGTACCATCATCATTTATCATAATGACGGGCTTAATAAACTCATCCGTCACACCATCTGCATAACTTTTAGCAATAGAGGCTAAAACATCTTGGCTCACATCGCCCGTTCCGTGAACCATCGCGTTGTAAGCAAGGGCTACTCGGTCCCAGCGATTATCGCGGTCCATGGCAAAATAGCGACCTGTAACGGTTGCAATTTGCGTATTCGTTTTTAGGGTATGTTGGTATAAATCGGTCAAAAAATGTAAGCCCGATTTAGGATCCGTATCCCGACCATCTGTAAATGCGTGAACAAATACATTTTTTAAACCCGCCTCAGAAGCGGTGGTCAACAACGATTTCAAATGTTCGATGTGGGCGTGAACGCCACCATCAGAAACTAAACCAATAAAATGAACGGATTTATTATTTTGAGAAGCATAATCAAAAGCTTTGGCTAGTTCAACTTCCTGGCCTAAGGTATTCTCTTTAACTGCCTTATTAATTCTGACTAAGTTTTGATATACGACTCGACCCGCGCCTAAATTCATATGCCCCACTTCCGAATTTCCCATTTGGCCTTCCGGCAAACCCACAGCCAAACCCGATGCTTCTAATTTTGCATGTGGATACTTTTGATAGAGAGAGTCAATAAAAGGTGTTTTAGCCGCGTCAATAGCCGAAACTTTTGGGTTGGTCGCGATACCCCAACCATCTAAAATCATTAATACTACTTTTTTATTCACAGAAATTTTGCTTACAATTTTATAAAATTAACCAAAATACAGATAAATGTCTATTGACGATCGCTCATTTGTTGGGACAACACCAAAATATCTTTAACCTCAATAGTATTTTTATCATGGCCAAAAACCGCACACTCAATCATTGCCTTCCCTAATTCCGATAACCTAGATGTGTGGTTGGGTATGACTACTTTGAAAAACGGGTAAATCCAATCAATGTATTTGTAATATGGGAGTGTGTTTTTCATGCCAACAGTCGGTTGCAGATAGCCCGGTCTAAATGCATACGTATTTTTAAAGCCTAATTTAGCCAAGTCATTTTCCGTTTTTCCCTTAACACGCGCCCACATGACAGCTCCTTTTTCTGTGGAGTCCGTGGCCGAACCTGATATATAATTGAAGGTCATGTTGGGATTTGACTTCGCCAAAACGGCTGCAAAACCAATCGTCAACGTATGCGTTTTCAAGGTAAATTCCTTTTCTTTCATGCCAATCGAAGAAACACCCAGGCAAAATAAACAGGCGTCATATGTATGAACTATTTCGCTCAAACTCTCGGGTTTATAAAAATCAAGTAATTGGAATTCTTTCAGTTTTGGATGAACGTACCCCGTAGGCTTACGTCCGATCACTAAAACCTCCTCGATATAAGGTGAATTAAGTGCTTCATGCAAAACCCCCTCTCCGACCATTCCCGTGGCACCGGTAATTATAATTTTGATATTAACTTTTTCCATAGTAGAATTGAATATATTTTAATTAAAAAACTTCCAAAAAATGACTGACCGACGTACATTTATTCAACAATCTGGGCTGATGGCCGCGGGATTGTCAAATGGCTTAAACGCTCCTGCCTCTATGACTTTTATACATCACGTACTTTTTTGGGCTAAAAACCCTGAAAATCAATCCGAAAAAGATCAATTATTCAAAGCATTAAAATCCTTAGGTAAATTGCCTATGATTCAATCAGCTCATGTGGGAAAGCCTATCGTTACAGACTTTGATAAACCCGTTACAGAGGCAAGTTATACCTTTTCCGTGGTGTTAATCTTTGATAATGCTGAAAAAGAAAAGGAATATCTATATCATCCATTGCATAAAAAATTCATCGATGACAACAAGCATTTATGGGGAAAAGTTCAAGTTTTTGACTCCCAAATGATCTAAAAGCTATCCCGATTATTTCCTTACGTGCTCATTAAATTCCCAATGAATTTTAATGAGCATGTTTTTTTGCTAAACAAAACATGCCCGCTCCCGATAAAACTAACAGGGCAAGGCTCACAAAGTCTTGCCAATGAGCAATTGTTGGATTATTCCATAAATTTTCGATGGATTTTACTTGCATGCCCGTCCAAACGGCCAACAAGGTTCTGGGTAACATGCCCAATGTCCCTGCGATAAAAAATTTCTGGGCACTTACACCTAAAAATGCCATGATGGCATTCGTGATGGCGAAAGGGAAAACGGGGGATAGTCGGGCTAAAAATACCCAAGAAAATGAATTCGACTGTACATGGTCTAGAAACGAAGCTGTTTTGAATTTTGATTTAATGAACGATAAAATGGCATCACCTTTCAATAATTTAGCGACAAAAAATCCAAGCAATGAAGCGATTGAGTACGCAATAATTAAGGGTACGATTCCATTTAAACCCCAGATATATCCCGTAAATAAGGCAAAAAAAGTAGTTGGGCTAAACGCGAGGCCCATAATAAAAATGGCTACGCACCAAAAAACAAGCAGGTCAATGCCCTGTAAAGATTGAAAAAAATCTGGATTAGAAATGGCATAATAACCTAAGACACTACTTGAAATTAAAGGCAATGCCCCCATCCAAACAAGGTATAAAAATTCAATAATCATTTTGCGGCTAAATGGCATGGGCTTGGGTTGGGCCAACAAAGATACATCAGTTTTCATAATGCAAGCCCTTTTCCCTACCTTTGCAACGCGTTTTACGCATTAATTTCTCCATATGAACATTGCTATTATTAAATATAATGCGGGTAATGTGGCTTCGGTCATGTATGCTTTAGATAGAATCGGGGCAAAATATACATGGACTGATGATGAAAAAGTAATTCAATCTGCGGATAAAGTGATTTTTCCTGGTGTGGGTGAAGCGAGTACGGCCATGGCCTATTTAAAGGAGAAAAAATTGGATCAATTAATCCCAACGCTCAAGCAGCCGGTATTAGCGACCTGCATTGGAATGCAATTATTATGTAAACATTCGGAAGAAAATGACACGGATTGCATGGGTGTTTTTGATGTAAACATCACCCGCTTTCAATCCAATACGTTAAAAATTCCGCACGTAGGTTGGAATTCCATTAAAGCCCAGGGCGAAAACGACCTCATGAAAGGTTTGAATGAAACAGAATTCGTCTATTTCGTTCACTCATTTTACGCGCCTGTTTATCAGGATACCTCGGCTATTTGCGATTATATACAGCCTTTTTCAGCGATGTTGCAGAAGAATAATTTTTTTGCGGCTCAATTTCATGCTGAAATCAGTGGGAAGGTAGGCCAAAAAATCATACAAAACTTTTTAGATTTATAATCCATTATGTTCCAAATCATTCCAGCCATAGATTTAATAGAAGGCCAATGCGTCCGATTGACACAGGGTGATTATGCACAAAAAAAAGTGTACTCTTCGGATCCTTTGGAAGTAGCCAAAGCATTTGAGGGCGCGGGAATTAAACGCTTGCACTTAGTGGATTTAGATGGGGCAAAAGCAAAAAAAATTGTCAACCTCCATGTTCTTGAGAAGATTGCAAAAGGGACTTCCTTGCACATTGATTTTGGTGGTGGTGTTCAATCTGATGAAATGATCGACTTAGCTTTTTCGGCGGGAGCCGCTCAAATAACGGCAGGAAGTATCGCGGTTAGAAATAGGGACATGGTGATAGGTTGGTTCCAAAAATATGGAGCGGACAAAATCATAGTAGGTGCAGATGCTCATCATGAGCAGATCGCCGTTTCGGGTTGGCAAGAAAATTCAAATATTTCCATATTTGATTTCTTAACCGATTATGAAAAGGCTGGAGCCCGTTACATTATTTCTACGGATGTGGCCAAAGATGGATTATTACAAGGCCCCAGTTTTGAATTATATGAAAAAATACAAGCTCAGAATCCTAGTTTAAACATCATCGCCAGTGGTGGGGTAGCGAATATGGACGATTTGAATCAATTAAAAGAAATGAATCTTTTTGGTGTCATTGTTGGAAAGGCTTTTTATGAAGGCAGGATCACTTTAGATGAATTGGCTTCCTTCGCAAATAATACGTCATGTTAACAAAGAGAATTATCCCATGTCTTGATATTAAAGAAGGCCGAACGGTCAAGGGGACAAATTTTGTCGACTTGCGAGATGCTGGAGATCCCGTGGAACTGGGTGCATTTTATGCGGAAAATGGGGCAGATGAATTGGTTTTTTTAGATATCACGGCGACCATTGATAACCGAAAAACGCTGGTAGAATTAGTGCGACAGGTAGCCCGACAAGTAAACATTCCGTTTACCGTTGGCGGTGGAATAGGATCTATTGAGGACGTATCGGCCTTATTAAATGCGGGAGCGGATAAAGTTTCGATTAATTCCTCAGCGGTTCGCCGACCGGGATTAATTGACGAATTAGCATTACAATTTGGCTCACAATGCATTATTGTGGCGATAGATACCCGATTTGTGGAGGGTGTCGATTGGGTACATACTCACGGAGGAAGAAATATAACACCCATCAAAACCATTGAGTGGGCGAAGGAGGTCGAGCAAAGAGGTGCAGGAGAAATCTTATTAACCTCCATGGATACGGATGGAACAAAAGCGGGTTTTGCCAATCAATTAACCGCTGAAATATCTACAAATGCATCCATTCCCATCATTGCGTCGGGTGGCGCGGGTACGATGGAAGATTTTTACGACGTATTTACGTTGGGAAAAGCAGATGCAGGATTAGCTGCCAGCATCTTCCACTTTAAAGAGATTGAAATTAATGCCCTAAAGAATTATTTGGCCAAAAAAGGAATTCCCATGCGGATTTAATAAATTCACAGATTATTAACGTTATGAACCAACAACCTGATTTTTCTAAGGGCCTAATTCCAGCCATCATTCAAGATACCAAAACACAAAAAGTGTTAATGCTAGGCTACATGAATGAAGAGGCTTACCTTAAAACGATCGCAGAAAAAAGGGTGACTTTTTTTTCCCGCTCTAAAAATCGCTTGTGGACCAAAGGGGAAACGTCTGAAAATTATTTACAGGTCGTCAACATCCTCGTGGATTGTGACCAAGATACCATTTTGATTCAAGCAAATCCGGAGGGGCCAACCTGCCACAGGGGAGCAGATACTTGTTTCAACGAGTCCAATCAAGATAATGCGGCATGGTTAGATTACCTAAAGCATGTCATTCGATCTCGAAAAAATGAGACTGCTGAGAAATCATATACTGCGTCCTTGTTCCAAAAAGGCACACATAAAATTGCCCAAAAAGTGGGAGAAGAAGCCGTTGAATTAGTGATAGAGGCCTTAATGAAGAATGACGAATTGTTCAAAGGAGAGGCCGCCGATTTACTATTTCACCTATTAGTCTTATTGGAAGACCGAGGCATCGGCTTGGAAGAAGTCGTAAAATTGCTACAAGAAAGACATCAAAAATAATATGATCGGATTCATTATACGCTACATCGTTATCGCCATCGTTGTGATGGTCATCCCAAGATACCTTAAAGGAATCACGGTGGATGGATTTACGGTAGCTCTTTGGGTAGCCTTGGCGATGGGATTTTTGAATTCTTTTGTTAAGCCCGTTCTTAAAATAATCAGTTTCCCGATCACTTTTATCACCTTAGGTTTGTTCTCCTTAGTTATCAATGTGGGACTTGTGTATTTAGTTGCACATTACATCCCAGGATTTCATGTGACAGGATTTATCGCACCGCTCATTTTTAGTTTTATCCTTGGAATCACGAATAGCTTGGTTGGCCTATTCACGAAATAGCCTCTAATCAATCTGGCAATCCATTTTGAAAGGTAATTTCGGTCGCTAAGCCAATCGCGGAAAATCGAAAAGCCATGGTTTTTGCTTGGGAAGGATTGGTGATTTTGATACATT
The DNA here is from genome assembly GCA_945866095.1 of Spirosoma fluviale. Taxonomy (GTDB): domain Bacteria; phylum Bacteroidota; class Bacteroidia; order Cytophagales; family Spirosomataceae; genus Aquirufa; species Aquirufa fluvialis_A. The sequence continues at coordinate 11,574 of CAMBGA010000035.1, read as the reverse complement.
GCTCACCTTTTTCTAGAAAATAAATATAATATTCTTGGTTTCGATCGGCTAATTGCTGGATATCGGGTTTCCCTAAAATATCTTCTACATCGTTAGAGCTGACCGCTTTCCAAGTCACTTTATTGGCCTTCAGCCAAGCAATTTGTTGTAGTCTATCTCCTTTACAAGCGCCACGATCATTTTTAAATAATGCCACATCTAGGCCATTTAAATCCGGTTTATGGGTACAAGAGGCGAGTAGAAAAATAATAAAAAACGATAGGAATGCGGCTTTCATAAATATTTTGTAAAATACAAAAGTAAAGAATTGTACGTAAATTGGATCATTATTTCGATTATATGAACATTCTAATTTGCCCAGATAAGTTTAAAGATTCCCTCACGGCCCAACAAGTTTGCGAAGCTTTGGAAATTGGCATAAAAAGGCGAAGACCCAAATCCGTTATTCAATTGATGCCCTTAGCAGATGGAGGAGAAGGCACTTTAGAAGTTATTAAAACTATTCATGGTGGGGAATGGGTTCAAAAAAAGGTAAATGATCCATTGTTTAGACCCATTGAGGCCAACTACCTATGGCTGGCTGATCAGAAAATAGCCTACATCGAAATGTCAAGAGCTTCTGGGATAGAGCTTTTAAAAATCAAAGAAAGAAACCCATATTTAACCAGCACGTTTGGAACGGGAGAACTCATTCTGGACGCCATCGAAAAAGGGGCCACCGAAATAGTTTTAACGATTGGCGGATCAGCGACCAATGATGCCGGAATCGGTATGGCAGCCGCTCTGGGATTTAAATTTTTAAACAAAGACCAAGAAGAACTAAAGGCAGTAGGCGAAAGCTTGCCCCTCATCGACTCCATTGTACCTAGCCCATTGTTAAGTAAAATCCATTCCATAAAGTTTAAAGTAATCACCGACGTACAAAATCCGCTAGCCGGAAAAGAAGGTGCCGCACATGTATTTGCCAAACAAAAAGGAGCCAATGCGCAGATGATTAAATATTTAGACAAAGGTCTAACTAATGCGCAAAGATTAATTGGCCAAACAGAAAAAGGGATCATTGGCGAGATGAAAGGTGCTGGCGCTGCGGGCGGCTTAGGTGCGGGAGCCATCTACTTTTTACAGGCTGAAATCGCTTTGGGGGCGGAATGGTTATTAAATAAAATTCACTTTGATCGGGCGGTTAAAAAGGCCGATTATATTATTACGGGAGAGGGTAAAATAGATGGACAAACCTGGGGAGGTAAATTAATTTCACAGGTAATCACTCGTTGCGATAAACAATTCAAACAAGCGATTCTCGTTTGTGGTGTATTTGAAGATCCAGAAAAATTGCCGATATTTTTTGATTCGAAGGAGGTTTACTCTGTCCTATCTAAAGCAAAAAATGCAAAAGATTCGATGGGAAATGCAGCCATTTACTTAGAACAATTGGGAGAAGAAATAGCTCTAAAATACCTATAAAGCGGCCAATTTTCGACCCGCTTCTTCCAGCATAGCATCATCTTTAGCAAAGCAAAACCGCAATATCTTATCTTCTGGAGGGGTTTCATAGAAGACTGAAACTGGAATAGACGCTACTTTTAATTCTTTGGTATATCGGTCGGCTAGGTCAACATCCTTTTCATCCGTTATCGCGCTGTAATCTAAACATTGAAAAAAGCTTCCGTGACTTGGTAAAACTTTCCATCTAGAATTGACAAAAAAACTGGCAAACAAATCACGTTTTTTTTGATAGAACGAACTTAAAGGAAGGTAATTATTGGGATCTTTTAAGTACTCCGCTAGCGCATATTGCAAGGGGGTGGCACTCGAAAATGTAACCCATTGGTGTAATTTTCGAAACTCCGCCGTTAAAAATGGTGGGGCTAGGCAATAGCCCATTTTCCAACCCGTTACATGAAAAGTTTTGCCAAAAGAACCACAAACAAAACTTCTTTTTCTCAATTCAGGATGTAGCAAAACACTCGCATGCGAGGCGCCGTCAAAAACGATATGCTCGTATACTTCGTCTGAAACAATTAAAATTTGGGTTCCTTTAATTATTTCGGCAAAAGCATCTAAATCCGATGGGTTCCAAATCGAGCCTGTCGGATTATGAGGCGAATTAACCATAATGGCCTTCGTTTTCGGCGTAATTTTACGAGCTAATTCATCCCAGTCGATGCGGTAACCATTGGATGCCTTTAAAGAAATATGAATAGGGATTCCACCAGCCAATCGGACTATGGGATCATAGGCATCATAGGACGGATCAAACATGATCACTTCATCCCCCGGAAAAACGCAGCAATGGATCGAGGCAAAAATAGCTTCAGTCGCTCCAGAGACAACGGTCACTTCCGTGTTGGCATCGAGCGAAATACCATAAAATGATTCCGTTTTAGCAGCAATACTGCTTTTTAGGACTGGAACGCCGGCCATGGGCGCATATTGATTGTGCCCTTTAGCATAAAATTTAACTAGATCTTGTAATTCGTCTGAGCAATCAAAACTCGGAAAACCTTGTGCTAAATTTAAAGCCCCTTCATCTGAGGCCATTTGAGACATTTTGGTAAATATGGTCGTTGCGACAAAAGGTTGCTTAGATGGAAATGTGATCATACTACTAATTTATACAGGGTTCGCCATCATACCAAACTTGTTGGATTGCAAGGTCATCTGAAAAATGAATGAAACAAGCTCGTTTCCCCACCTCAATACTTCCTAAATCTTGATCTAGGTTTGCCACTTGGGCCGGGTAAATAGTGGCCATTCGAATCGCTTCTTCCAAAGAAATATTCGCTTTTTCTACGCAGTTTTGAACGGCTTCTTGCATCGTTAAACTTGACCCAGACAATGTGCCCGCATCATTGGTAAATCGGCCATCTGTCTGTGAGAAAAAATAAGGACCCGACACGTCGTTGGTCACGGCATCCGTAATTAAAAACAAGCGATCGCCTTTAAGTTTTTTGGCTAATTTGACTGATTCGAAATCACAATGTAGACCGTCAACGATAATACTCGTCCACGCATCGGAGGAAAAACTAGCGCCTACAATACCCAGTGCCCTACTTTGCCATTGGGACATGGCATTAAATAAATGGGTGATTCTTGAAATTCCTTGATTAATTGCCGCATTTGCCTGCTCAAAACTCGCCTCAGAATGCCCAATGGAAACCATGATGGGGCTTTCAATCAAACGGTTCAAAACAGCAGATTCAAACATTTCTGGGGCAATAGTCAAATAAGTAGGCAGACCATTGGTCTCTGAAATTAACGATTCTATAAAAGCCATATCCGGCTTTTGAATAAATGCTTCTTGGTGCGCGCCCCGACGAACCGGATTAAAAAAAGGTCCTTCTAAATGTAGGCCGACAAGCCCTTTCCCTTGGTAATTTTTACAAGCTTGGATCGCTTGTGACATAGTATTTTTGGGAGAACAGTTTAAAGTGATTTGAAATGCAACTGTACCCGTTTTAATATGTTCCTCGAAAGTTGACGTAATGCAATCGGTGGTCGCTTGATTTGAAAATAATTTTCCCCCTCCGCCATACAACTGAAGGTCTACAAATCCAGCGCATAAAAAGCCATTTTTAGCTCCATTGCCTGGAGCAATCTTGGCAATCCTTCCGTCCTCGATGACAATCGACTTATCTCGAATCCATTCTGAACCGGTAAAAATCTTGTCAAATCTGATTTCTTGCATACCTATTAATATCCAGCGGCCTGCCCATCTTTTCTAGATTCAGTTCCGCCAAAATATACTTTTCGGATTGGGTCATAGCGAATACATTGGTATCCCCCATAACCACCAACTATATAACCTACTTGGTGCCCTTTCTGTAAAAGCTCCCGTATTACTTCATACGGATATCCGCTTTCAAGCGTAATGGTACCGCCTGTTGGCTCCATAACCTCCCCCGTAGGCTCCGAAGAACCCTCGTGATTAATTCTTGGGAAGTCGCCCGCTTCTTGAACGTTCATAGCAAAATCCACAACATTCATCACAATTTGCGTGTGGCCCATCGGCTGATAAGCTCCACCCATCACGCCAAAAGACATGATTGGCTGACCATCCTTCGTCATAAAAGCAGGGATGATAGTATGAAATGGCCTCTTTCCAGGAGCATAGGTATTATTCTCGCCTTCTTTCAGACTATACATTTCTCCGCGATCTTGGAACATAAATCCTAAACCATCTGGCATCATACCCGATCCAAAACCCCGATAATTGCTTTGAATTAAAGATACCATATTGCCATCTTTGTCGGCCACGGTCAAGTAAATCGTATCCCCATCTTTTAGGGCAGGATTACCGGCATCGAAGTGTTTTGATGCACGATTTGGGTTGATCAACTTGCGTCTTTCGGCAGCATATTCTTTAGAAATTAAACTTTTTACAGGGATTTTGGCAAAGTCCATATCCGCATAATACTTTGCTCTATCTTCAAAAACCAATTTTTTAGCCTCCGTAAACAGGTGAATATGTTCCGCGCTTCCTACCTTGATTTTAGAAAAATCGTAGCCTTCTAAAATGTTCAACATCTGTAAGGCCGCAATTCCTTGGCCATTGGGCGGCAATTCCCATACATCATAGCCACGATAATTGACCGAAACCGGGTCAATCCAATTAGAAGTATGCGAAGCTAAGTCTTCATAACTCAAAAACCCTCCATTTTTTTTCATGAAAGCATCCATGGTTTTGGCCATGTCTCCCTTATAAAATACATCTCGGCCTTCCTTTCCTAAACGTTCAAGGGTATTGGCTAAATTAGGATTCTTGAAAATATCCCCTTCTTCAGCCACCTTGCCATTTGGATAATAGTGCTTGTCCACATTCGGGTATTTCCCATAATTCGCCTGGACCCTAGCTAAGGCAGAACCTAATTCTCCATGCACAGGAAAGCCATTTCTTGCGTATGAAACAGCTTTTTCGAGGACTTTATTCATTGGCATAGAGCCAAACTTTTTGTGTAATTCAAACCAGGCGTCCACGCAACCCGGAACACTGACAGGCAATGGGCCGGTAGATGGAATATATTTGAGGCCACGCTTTTTAAATTCGGCTAAGGTCAATGATTTGGGAGATCTTCCCGAACCATTTAGCCCGTAGAGTTTTTTGGATTTAGCGTCCCAAACAATGGCAAATAAATCTCCACCGATTCCGTTCACATGTGGCTCCACAACACCTTCCATCGCATTGGCAGCGATAGCAGCGTCAATAGCATTGCCCCCAGCCTTTAAAACGTCGAGCGCCACTTGGGTCGATAAGGGATGTGAAGTTGCCGCCATTCCATTCTGAGCGATCACTTGAGATCGAGTCGCCCATAATTTTCCATAAGGTCTATCTTGTGAAAAAAGTGCGAAAGGCAATAAGAAAAATAGTAAATAGTACTTCATAGAATATCAGTTTTTATACCTCTAAGATAATTTAAATTCGTTAGGATTACCAATTAGCAAACCTAAAACCATCAAGAGTTAATAAAAAATTAGCCTCTAAAATAGCGTTTAAATTAAACAAAAATCCCACTCAAATGTTTGAGCGGGATTTTGAATTTCAACCCAAATAAACAACTTAATTACTCCATTTTTGCTTAATCCGTTCAGAAATGTAATACATACAAGGAACGATAATCAACGTCAAAATGGTTGAAAAAGTTAATCCAAAAATGATGGTCCAAGCAAGAATCCCCCAAAATACAGCGGAGTCAGAACCTATAAAAATGTGTGGATCTAGCTCGGTAAATAAGGTGGTAAAATTAATGCTCAGGCCTAATGCTAATGGAATAAGTCCCAAAACAGCCGCAGATGCAGTTAATAAAACCGGCGTTAGACGGATACCACCACCTTCGATAATGGCTTCCTTCAAATCATAGCCACGTTTTAACCTAAGTTCTTCAATAAATTCGATTAGCAAAATTCCATTTTTAACGACGATACCTGCTAAGGCGATGACCCCAACCCCAGACATGATGATCGAAAAGGTCATCCCAAAGGCCATAAAACCTAAAAGTACGCCGATTAAAGACAACAAAATCGTTGCAAAAATAATGAGCGGTTTAACGGCAGAATTAAATTGGGTGGCCAGAATTAAATAAATCAAAATCAATGCGGCAAGGAAAGCCATCCCTAAGAATGAACCTGCTTCTTTTTGATCTTCCTGCTCACCCCCCATTCTAATTTTATAGCCTTGAGGTACATCTATGCTTTCAAATAAAGTAGTCAGCTCCCCCACTATTTCATTGGCATTATATCCTTGCACCACATCAGAACCTAGGGTAATAACACGCTCCTGGTTTTTCCTGTTGATCTGACTAAACGACGTCGCATAATGGATATCCGCAATGGAGTTCAAAGGAACTTGGCGTAAAGACCCGCCCATATTCATATCGCGGTAGGTAATATTCATCGAAAGTAATTTCTCAATTTGGTTTCTCGAATCCCCTTTTAATCGCAGTTGGATTGGATATTCGTCCTTCAAGTCACGGAATTTAGAAATCTCACTACCAAACAATCCAGTTCTAATCGCCATAGCCACCTGAGCGGAAGAAATTCCTTCTCGAGACGCTTTTTCACGATTTACATCTATGATAATTTCTGGTTTATTGGTCACCAAGTCAGACTTCAATTCCTGAATTCCTTGAACACCTGATTTTATGATTGTTTGACGAACTTTCTTTTCTAAACCTTGAAGAATCGTAAAATCATCTCCGGCAATTTCGATCGAAATAGGCTTCCCGGTAGGCGGGCCATTGCTTTCTCGTTCGATAGCCATTTCAACTCCCGGGATGGGATTGTTAAAAAATTCTGTTTGAATTTTATTTAACACTTCACCCGTTTTGATTCCATCACGCAATTGCAATTTCTCAAAGGCGATCGTGACTTTACTCTTGTGAGGAGTAGCGCCACGGTCAGGGTTCATCGGATCTCCTGCATTTTTACCTACGTTGGAAATCACAGAATTAACGATTTTTGCGTAGCCCTCTTTTTTGATAAACGCAAAAACCCGATTTTCAATCACTTTCGTGATCGAGTCAGTAACCACCGCATCTGTACCTATTGGATTCTTCGAATAGATATAAATATAATCTGGATCACCAGAAGGGAAAAAGACTACTTTGGGCTTTACAATGCCCATCAAGACGAAAGTAAATACCAATAATAAAAATGCCCCCAATGTGACAAAAATAGATCTTTTACCAGTCAATACCCATGAAATCAATCGGCGATAATTATTTTTAAAATTAGGCAAAGCCGTTTCTTGGAATGGTACTACCCACTTAGGCGTAATCACAAAATGATTAAACACATACAACAAAAGTGCGAAAACAAAGAAATTGCCAAAGCCAAAATGACCCAATCCAAAACCAATCACATATCCAAAAATAGCCAAGCTCAATAGGATAAATACAGTCCTTCGTATGTCAGCAAATTTGGGTGCCTTCACATCATTTGCCTCCTCATCATGTCGTTTCATAAAGGAAACGGCAAAAACAGGATTCATCACATAGGCCACAAATAGAGAAGCAAATAAGGTGATAATTAACGTGATAGGCAGGTATTTCATGAATTCCCCCACGATACCTGGCCAGAAAAGTAAAGGTAAAAATGGAGAAATCGTAGTTAAAGTACCTGTCAAAACAGGAACAAAAACTTCCGAAGCGGCTAATTTAACGGCCTCCACAATCGTCAATTTCTTAAAATTATTGAATAGCCTATGTGAATTTTCTATGACCACAATGGCGTCGTCCACCACAATTCCTAAACCTAATAAAAACCCAAAAAGAACAATGGTATTTAAGGTGAAATCCAAACTTGGCATAAAAAGGAAGGCCAATAAAGCGGAAAGAGGAACAGAAAGTCCAACAAACACCGCATCACGAACACCCATAAAGAACATCAATACAATCACCACAAACAAAAATCCAAGGATTACTGTGTTGATCAAATCCGCTAAGTCGCCACGCGTTCTTTCAGAAGAATCCGCCGTAACCGTCACGACTAAACCAATTGGAAATCTTGTTTTCTTAAATTCTTCAATCGTCTTTTCGATGCGATCCGCAGCCTCAATTAAATTAGCTCCACCTCTTTTTATGACGTTCAGGGTAATCACTGATTTGTTGTTCAATCGAGCAAAATCCTGCTTTTCTTCATAACTATCAACCACCTCAGCTACATCCTTTAGTCTAACTCGGGCACCCGTAGATGACCCTACGATCAAATTGGCTAATTGGTCCACCGACTTCAATTCCCCGGTAACCCGAAGGGAACGGCGAACACCATTGACCGCTAAATCTCCTCCTGAAATATTAACATTTTCTCCTTGAACCGCATTTTGGATATCATAAAAAGTCAAGCCATAGCTCTGCATTTTATACAGGTCCAAATTGACCTGAATCTCCCTCTTCAAAGCCCCCAAAATATCCACTCGGTTGATTTCAGGCATCCCCTCAATTTCATCCTGCAAATCTTCCGCATACTTCTTCAACTTGTCCAACGGATAGTCCCCAGCGATATTCACGTTCATAATAGGGAACTCGGAAAAATTAATTTCCGCGACTGAAGGCTCGCGAGTTAAATCTTTAGGTAGATCGCTGATGGCTTTGTCCACCGCATCTTGCGTTCTCTGCTTCGCAATGGGGACGGAGACATCCGTATTAAACTCGACAATAATCACCGAAATATCTTGAAGCGCATTTGATTTTACGCGCTTTACTCCCGTAATCGATTTGATTTGTTTTTCAATCGGCTTATTGATTACATTTTCAATATCCGAGGGAGTAGTTCCCGCATATACCGTCTGAATGACCATTTGAGGTACAACGATATCAGGGAATTGCTCTTTGGGAAGGCTGGAATAAATCCCAAAACCCGCCACAAAAATGATGAATGTAAAAATGTAAACGGTGGTGCGATTTTGAGCCAACCAGCCCACCATATTATATATAAAGCCTTTGCCTTCGGGCAATTGCTCATTCTTTGAATTTTTTTCCATGCTAAGAATTATTTGGAATTAAAATGAAATTGATTGGCCATCCACTAATTCTTGGAATCCCTGCGTAATGACTAAATCGCCTGATTGAAGCCCCGTAAGAATTTCAGCTTGTCCGTTGAAAGTAAGCCCTATCGTTACTGGGCGAGCTTTGGCAATTTTTTTTCCATTTTCCTCGACAGCCACATAAACCAAATTACCTTTCTCGGTTTTTTGGATAATGTTCTCACTGACCACTAAAGCATTTGATTTGGATGAGTCGTTGATGTTGATGACGGCCAACTGGTTTGGTTTTAAATCCCCGGCGTTTGGAATTTTAGCTTCTACGTCAAAAGTCCTGGTCAATGGGTTAACCATTTTAGAAACTAGAGAAATTCGAGCTGAAACTTCCTTATTTATATCTGGAAATTTAATGACAATAGGATCGCCTGTTTTAACTGTTCCCACGTACGAATCCGCAATTTTAACCATCACTTTCAAATTGCCTAAATTAACAATTTGGACAATCGGCAAACCTGGAGCAGCCATCTCACCCGCTTTTTGTCTAACTAATTCGATCGTTCCTGAAATAGGTGCAACGACCTTCGATAAGCCTAATTGGGCCTGCAACGTAACCAATCTTTTTTCCAAAGATTCCTTATTTGACTTGGCACTAATAAATTGTACCTCCGTTCCAATTTGCTGATCCCAAAGCGTTTTTTGCTTGTCGAAAAGGGTTTTTGCGAGGGCCAACTGGTGTTTCACCTCTTCCATGGACTCTTTCAAAATATTATTATCTAAGGTGGCAATGAGCTGCCCTTTTGAAACATTTTGACCTACCACCACTGGCAAAGAAACAATCATTCCACCCGTCTGGGGGCTCACTAAAACCGTATTTTCAGCGATTACATTTCCTTGAGCTTCCACAAAATGCTTGAAAGTTTGAGGACTTACTGGGCTAACAGAAACAGCTATTACTTTTGAATTTTCGCCTGTTTCCACTTTCCCCATGGCACTTTCTAAGGCAATAATTTTTGCATTAATTTCTTTAGCTTGATTTTTTAAATCGGCTAATTCTTGTTTTTTGTCAACGGATTTGTTGCACGCGGCAACCATTAAAATTCCACTTAGGAGGATGAATAAAGTTTTCATGAGTGTTTGTTAAAATTCTTATTAGTCAATATATAAAGTACCATTTGCCTTTTCTAGCTCAACTTTAGCGATGAGGGCGTTGTATAAAGAAGTAAAATAATTCGCCTGAGATTCCTTGATAGATGATTCTGCATTCAAAACTTCTAGATTAGATCCGATGCCTTGTTGGTATTTCACTCGCGTCACGCGTGAAATTTCATTTGCCAACATCAGATTTGCTTTTTGCTGCTTCAGCGATTCCAAAGAATTTTTTAAGGTTATCGTTGACTGAGACCGTTGGAAATCAATCGAAGACTTCAATAAATCAAAACTTTGGCGAACCTTCTGAAGGTTATTGGCCGATTGTACCGCCTTGTACTTTTTGGAATTGCCGTCAAAAATCGGAATTTGAAGAGAAACTGAAATAGCTGCATTATCAAACCATTGTTTTGACAATAAATCACCAAAAGCATTTGCACCCGCATTATATCCATAATTAGCATTCAATAATAAACGGGGTAAATAGCCCGCCTTAATGCTTTTCAAATCCAATTCTGCCAGGCTTTCCTGCGTTTTCAAAATGGAATATTCAATTCGATTGGCATAGTTAAAAGGTCCAGCCAAGTCGTTCAAATTGTTTTGTAATTCAATTTGCTCCAAGCTAACACTTAAGCGAATCGACTCTTCCATGGGATATCCCATTTGGAATTTCAAGAGCGAATAGGACATTTCTTGAAGTCGGTACACATTCTCTAACTCCGTCTTTAAATTATTTGCTTGGACATCTAAGCGCTGTACGTCTATTTTCTCTACAAATCCCTGAGCATTCAAGGCTTTTGTTTCTTTCATTAGAGAATCCAGTCGGCTAACATTCACCTGTAACAATTGCATCCGTTTGTCATTGACCAAAATACCATAATACGCTTTAGTCACATTTTCGGCCACTTGCTGCTTGGACTGAGTCACACCCTTTACGGAAAGATCCTTATAAACTTGGGATGCTTTTAAGCCCAATAAATACGTTCCGTCGAAAACGAGTTGGCTCAAACCAACATTGGCAAATCCAGAATTTTCAACACCAAATTTTGCGGCGATCAATTCGCCCTCAGGAGCTGTGGGATTAAAAATTCTTGCAGGAATAAATACACGTTGCAAAATCAGGTTATTCACAAATTGAACCCCACCATTTACTTGGGGCAAACCAATGGCTTTAATTTCATTGATTTTAGCTCCTGCATTTTGCAAATCAATTTGGCTATTCTTCACTTGGACATGATGAATGATGGAATAGTCTATCGCTTCTTTTAAGCTAAAAGACTGCGCCAAGCTTCCAAAAGAAATTAAAAAGGAAAAGCCGACAAAAATATTTCTTAGGCGGATCATAAGGGTAAATTGTTTTGGTAAGATGTGTAAAGTGTTAAACCTTTTTCGGTCAAAATCCCGCGCATGAAAATATCCAACAGCACGAGTTGGGTTTCAAACAAGGGTAA
>CAMBGA010000034.1 GCA_945866095.1 Spirosoma fluviale | reverse complement strand
TCTTGCGTCGAATCTTTCATGTTGGGATGAATTTGCTTCATCAGTTCCACCATCAAAAACGCATATTTGGTTCTTTTTTCTTCGTCGTCGATGGTCATGATATAATCCACCAATTTCTGAACGCTTGATCCGTATTCTTTCATAATATTACCTAGAAAATGCTAGCCACATCCACAGATGAGGAAAGGAAATTAGACAAAAAACAAATATTGCCCAAATCGCCATGACTAAAACTGCGCCTGCGGCATAATCTTTTATTTTTTTTGCAATTGGATTTTGTTCGGGTGAAATCAAATCCGTTAGTTTTTCAATGGCCGTATTGATTAATTCAGCTACCCAAACCCCAGCAATCGCTAATGAAATCCACAACCATTCTATGGCTAAAAATTGCAATTTAAATCCCACAATGATGACAACGATGGTTGAAATCAAATGGATTTTGGCATTATTTTCGCTCTTAATGAGGTCGATAATTCCGTCAAAGGCAATTCCGATACTTTTAAACATTTGTTTCAACATATTAAAATTCGGCCGTTTTAGGAGTTCTTGGGAATGGAATTACATCGCGTATATTGCTCATTCCTGTGACAAATAATACTAATCGCTCAAAACCTAAACCAAAACCTGAATGGGGCGCTGAACCAAATTGGCGCGTCTGTAAATACCACCAAATGGATTCCTCTTCGATTCCCACTTCCTTCGTTCTTTGTAAAAGTTTTTCGTAATCATCCTCACGCTGCGATCCACCAATGATTTCACCGATGCCTGGAAACAATACGTCCATCGCGCGAACCGTTTTTCCATCCACCTCTTGTTTCATGTAAAAAGCTTTAATTTCTTTCGGATAATGCGTTAGAATAACGGGTTTTTTGAAGTGTTTTTCGACTAGGTAGCGCTCGTGCTCTGATTGCAAATCGATTCCCCAAGCGACAGGGTAATTGAATTTACCTTGTTTGTGGGCTTTGGACTGCAATAAAATGTTGATCGCCTCTGTATAGGTTAATCGCTCAAAGGTATTCTCCGTAACGAATTTCAATTTCTCAGATAGAGTCAATTCTGATTGCTCCTCTTTCTTTTTCATTTTCTCTTCCTCTAATAATCTTTTCTCCAGAAAGGCTATATCGTCGGCGCAATGGTCTAATGCGTACTTAATCAAGAACTTGGTAAAATCTTCGGCCAAATTCATATTATCAGTTAGTTCGAAAAAAGCCATTTCAGGCTCGACCATCCAAAACTCAGCTAAGTGACGCGTTGTGTTCGAATTCTCCGCCCTAAATGTAGGCCCAAACGTATATATTTTTGATAGTGCCAAAGCACCCAATTCACCTTCTAGTTGGCCCGAAACGGTTAAATTTGTCTCTTTGCCAAAGAAATCTTCTTTATAATCTACTTTTCCATCTTCGGTCAATGGCGGGTTGATGGCAGGCAATGTAGTCACTCGAAACATTTCGCCAGCACCTTCTGCATCGGAACCCGTAATGATGGGCGTATGCAAATAGAAGAAGCCGTGGTCGTTGAAATACGTGTTGATCGCAAAGGCTAAGGCATGTCGAATGCGCAAGATTGCTGAAAAAGTATTGGTCCTAGGACGCAGGTGGCCTATTTCTCTTAAAAACTCTAAGGAGTGCTTTTTGGGCTGAAGCGGATATTTTTCTGGATCTGCGGCACCATATATTTCGATGGAATTCACTTGGACTTCTACACTTTGTCCTTGTCCTTGTGAGGGAATTAAAATTCCATTCACGGCGATACAAGCTCCCGTGGTTACTAATTTCAACGTTTCTTCGGGAATGGAACCTTCATTGACAACCGCTTGAATGTTGTTAATGGTGGAACCATCGTTGATGGCAATAAATGCGACAGCCGCGGAATTTCGTTTGGTACGTACCCAACCCTTCACCGTGATGGGTTGTTGGGCTGCGGTTAAACCTAATATTTCTTTAATTTGCATGCGATAATAAATCAAAAGGCCCTTTAGATGGGCAATAACCCCCAAAATTACGTTAAAAAAACGGATATTTTTTATTTATTTACGATTAACGATTATTTTTAACATTGATTGTAAATCGGCTTATATTTGCTCCAATTAAATTCAGATGTCAAATTTATCAATAAAGCTTTCTCAGCAGCAGCGTTTATCTCCGCAACAGATCCAATTGATCAAGTTGTTGCAGATTCCCACGGCGGAATTGGCGGCTCGGATTGAGGATGAATTGGAGCAGAATCCGGCATTGGAGGAGGGTCCAGAATTGAATGATTTGGATGAGCCTCTTGAGAGAGAAACGGTGGATGATTTAGAGCGGGAGGAATTGGAGATCGGGGATTATTTACAAGATGATTATTCGGGGTATAAGATGGCGGGGGATTCTTATGATCCTAATGAGGAGACGAAGGAGCGCCCGATGGCAACGGTTTCGAGTGCGGAGGAATATTTGCTCATGCAGATTGGTTTTATTGTCAAAACGGAACGCGAACAGTTGTTGGCCCAACAAATCATCGGGTCTTTGGAAGATGATGGTTATTTACGGCGTAATATAGAGAGTATCGTCAATGATTTAGAATTTACGATCGGCTTCATGACGACTTATGCGGAGGTGGAGGGTATCTTGAAAAAAGTGCAGGAATTAGATCCGGCTGGAATAGGGGCGAGGGATTTGCAGGAGTGTTTGTCGTTGCAATTGCATCGAAGGGAAGTGGATGAGCCGGCTTATGGCTTGGCGATTAAACTGATCGATCAGTATTTTGACGAATTTTCTAAAAAGCACTTTGCGCAGATTCAGCAAAAATTAGGCGTAGATGATACCTTATTGAAGCAAGCCATCAAAATTATTACGCGCTTAAATCCTAAACCGGGAGGAACGGAAGTGGGGGAGGTGGCACCTTATTTACAACCTGATTTTATTGTAACAGCTTTGGATGGGAAGTTGGAGATTAAATTAAATGGCAAAAATGCCCCAGAACTAAGGGTGAGTCGGGCCTTTCAGGAGATGTTGCAGACCTATGCCAAAGGTGATAAGCAGCAGAAGGACATTAAGGAGGCGGTGACCTTTATTAAGCATAAATTAGATTCGGCTTCTTGGTTTATTCAGGCGATTCAGCAGCGCCAAGGAACTTTATTGAAAACGATGGAGGGGATTGTGGGCAAGCAATATGATTTTTTTCTGACGGGGGACGATGCACAATTGAGGCCCTTGAAAATGAAAGAGATTGCGGAGGTCATCGGGATGGACATTTCAACCGTCTCCAGGGTGGTGTCGGCGAAGTCGGTGCAAACGGATTTTGGGATGTTTCCGTTGAAATATTTCTTTTCGGAGGGAATCATGAATGATTCGGGGGAAGATATATCCACGCGAGAGTTAAAGAACATTTTACGGGAGATTATCGAGCAAGAGCCTGCAGGTTCTCCGCATGCCGATGAAGAATTGGAAAAGCTATTGGCTGAAAAAGGCTATGTGGTGAAGCGCCGTACCGTGGCAAAATACCGGGAGGCTTTGGGGATTCCGGTGGCGAGGTTGAGGAAAGGGGTTTAGGTAATAGGTATTAGGTAAGAAGTAATAGGTAAGAAGTAATAGGTAAGAAGTAATAGGTAAGAGGTAATAGGTAAGAAGTAATAGGTAATAGGTAAGAAGTAATAGGTAATAGGTAATAGGTAAGAAGTAATAGGTAAGAGGGATTAGGTAATAGTGACTTGACCTGAAATAGGTTGACAGTTGGATTGATTAATAATTAACAGATAATTTTTTTTTACTATTACCTCTTACCTTATACCTCTTACCTAAATTTATTACCTAATAGATCTGATTTCTTGTCAAATCATCCAAAGTCTCTCTCTTCCGAATGACAATAGCCTTGCCTTGATCAACAAGAACTTCGGCAGGTAAATACCTAGAATTATAGTGCGATGCCATGGTAAATCCATAAGCTCCGGCATTAGCTAATGCGATAATATCACCTTCTTGTACCTCATTCAAATTTCTTTCATCTTGCTTGCCATTAAAATCAAATGAAAAGGTATCGGTTTCACAAATATTTCCGACCACACGGTACGCTTTTTGGCTAGCTGAATTGGCATTAGAAGCATTAAAAATATAATGATAGGATCCATACATCATGGGCCTAATCAAATGGTTAAGGCCTGTATTTATTCCTAAAAAAGTCTTGATCGGATCATTTTTCACCACTGTGGCCTGTGCCAAAAAAGTTCCAGCTTCACTCACCAAAAACTTACCTGGTTCCACCCAAAGCTTCAATTCTCGACCATACTGACGGCTAAATTCAAGAAAGGATTGGCTCATTAATTGGCCCACTTCCTGCATGTCAACCCCCGGATCTTCGGGTGAATAGGGTACCTTAAAACCACCTCCTAAATCAATAATTTCCAAGTCCTTAAAGTCAAAAGCAAAGTCAAAAAGTGCAGATGCCGCTTCTTGAAACGTTTTACCGTCTTTGATATCCGAACCCGTATGTTGGTGCAAACCAATCACATGAATTTTATATTGATTGACAATCGTTAAAATCTCTTCTTTTTGATGAATGGAAATGCCAAATTTAGACTCAGGATGAGCCGTCATGATTTTTTCATTTCCACCTCCAAAAACATGTGGCTTAATGCGAATAAGGCATGGCTTGGTTGATCCATATTTTTGTCCAAACTTTTCAAGGACAGAAAGGTTGTCCAGGTTGACTATGGCACCTTTGCCAACGGCAAATTCAATCTCTGAAAAATCAACTCCGCTTGGTGTAAACGTAATTTGGTTGCCAGCATAACCGGCCAAGATACCTAATGCTAATTCTTGGGGAGAAACAACATCTAAATCCACTCCATTTTGCAGCATGATGCGCAAAACAGATAAATTCGTATTCGCTTTGCACGCATATTTAATGGATAAAGGAAATCCCTTCAATGACCCACGAAGAACTGAAATTTTTTCCCTAATTTTGTCAGCATCGTAGACATATAGGGGCGTTCCAAATTGTTGGGCCAAGTCCGTTAACTGAATACCTTGAATGGAATAATATGCCATTGAAATTAAATTTAGCGACAAATATAGCCTTAAAATGATCATCAAATGAAATACTTAAACACATTTGTTGATATCATGCTAAAATAATCGCTTTGTGTCAAAAAATAATTAACGCATTTTAGCTTATAAAAAATACGGTATTATTAAAAATACCAGGGATGAATAGAATCGTTGGGAAATTCAAAATGATTAAAATAAGATGGAAGTAGTATTAAAAAGGTTGGACGATGATTTTCATTTCGAAGGACTGGGCAACTCCCCCATTCCTGTCCATATAGACGCCGCAGAAAATATAGGAGGACATAATGCAGGCGCAAGGCCTATGGAATTATTGCTCATGGGTTTAGGAGGATGTATGGCTATTGATGTAATTTTAATTCTAAAAAAGCAACGTCAATCGATCGACGATTTTCAAATTAGAATTTCAGGAAACCGAGAAAAAATAGAAGGAACCGAGAAAACCCCATTTCGGGAAATCAATATTCAATTTGAACTAAAAGGTGCCATCGATGGAAATAAAGCCCTAAAAGCAATCCAATTATCCATGGAGAAATATTGCTCGGCAACGGCCCAACTAGAACCTAGCGCTACCATAACACATACCTTAGTTTTAAACTCAAATCAATTTATAGCCTAATATGCAAGCTTATTTAGATCTACTTACCCACATAAAAGAAAAAGGCACGTTTAAATCTGATCGCACAGGTACAGGTACCACCAGTGTTTTTGGATATCAAATGCGTTTTAATTTAGCCGATGGATTTCCATTGGTCACCACAAAAAAAACACATTTAAAATCAATTATTTATGAATTGCTTTGGTTCTTAAAAGGGGAAACAAATACAGCCTACTTAAAAGAAAACAATGTTAGTATTTGGGATGAATGGGCTAGTCCAACGGGAGATTTAGGCCCTGTATATGGCAAACAATGGCGTTCTTGGGAAGGTGCTGACGGCCAAGTAATTGACCAAATTAAAGATGTTATTCATACCCTTAAAACAAATCCTGATTCCAGGAGAATTATCGTCAGTGCTTGGAATGTCGCTGATTTACCTAAAATGGCTCTAATGCCATGTCATGCATTTTTCCAATTTTATGTGGCTGATGGTAAATTGTCATGCCAACTGTACCAAAGATCGGCCGATGTATTTTTAGGTGTACCTTTCAATATTGCCAGTTATGCACTTTTAACGATGATGGTAGCCCAAGTTTGTGATTTGGCTTTAGGCGACTTTGTATGGACCGGTGGTGATACGCACTTGTACAGCAATCACATGGAACAAGTTGACCTACAATTACAGCGTAGCCCCCGCCCATTGCCCACCATGCGCATTAATCCCGACAAGAAAGACTTACTCGATTTTGTGTTTGAAGATTTTACGTTAGAGAATTACGACCCATACCCAGGCATTAAAGCACCCGTAGCTATTTAGGCAATTAGCATTTCGATGATATCGGCAGCAGAATATCCTTTGGATTCTGCCTTATAAGATAAAATAATACGGTGTTGTAACACAGCAACTGCCACAGCTCGAACATCTTCCTCATTAGGGGAATATCGACCATGCATCAATGACCTACATTTTGCGGCCAAAATTAAATTCTGAGAAGCACGTGGTCCAGCACCCCAAGTGATAAATTCTTTGGTAGATTCCGTCGCCAAATCATTATCTGGTCTAGTTTTATGAACCATAGTAACGGCCGCTTCAACCACATGATCTGAAACGGGAACACGCCTAATCAAATCTTGATAGGCTAATAACTGGCTAATCGTCAATAAAGGTTTAATATCATCATCTACCCTAGTTTGTTCCGTCATGCGAACCACGTTTATTTCATCCTGAAAACTAGGGTATTCTAATTTAATCATGAATAAAAAACGATCTAATTGGGCCTCCGGTAGCGGATAAGTCCCCTCCTGCTCAATCGGATTTTGAGTAGCAAACACCAAAAAAGGTTTAGGTAATTCAAAACTTGTCCCTGAGACAGAAACCGTTTCCTCCTGCATAGCTTCTAAAAGCGCTGATTGAGTTTTGGGTGGAGTCCGATTAATCTCGTCTGCCAACACTAAATTCGTAAATACAGGACCGCGATTAAATACAAAGTTGCGATTAGCATCTAAGATTTCAGATCCGATGATATCCGAAGGCATTAAATCGGGTGTAAACTGGATTCGTTTAAAATCCAAAGCGACCAATGAAGAAATGGTGTGAACTAACCGAGTCTTTGCTAAACCGGGAACCCCCACCAACAAACAATGACCCTGACAAAATAATGCATTAAGCATTAATTCAATGGTTAAATCCTGGCCCACTATCCTTTGATGAATAGCTGCTTTTAAAGCCTGAATGTCTTCAAAAAATGTTTCGGCAAGTGTAACGTCGTTCATCATTCTTATTGCGAAGCTCCACCCGATGATCCTCCAACAGTCCCAAGCGTATTGCAACTTTTAAACTCATCATCAATATAAATAAAAACGTCTTCCTTAGCTTTCAAAAACCATTTTTCAATTGCATCATTCTTCTTTCGAGTCAAAGCTATATTAGAGATTTTCTGATAATCCTCTTTTAAATTAGCAAAATGAGGCGGATGCTTTGCCTTAAAATATAAAATACGAACAGCACTTCGACCGTCTTCTGTCCGGTAAGGAATAGGCGTTGAAATGGTCCCAACTTTCATGGAATCAACAGAAAAATACAAACCTGGTTCCATCGTTCCATCAAAAGGAATTCGGTATGAACGACTGCCCATATCCATAATTAAACCTCCAGCATCCTGCGTTCCCTTATCCTGAGAATGATCGCGTGCAGCCGCATCAAACTTTACAGAATCCCGTTGGACTAAAACCCGAATACTATCTAAATATTTAGTAGGCTCCGTTAAATCTAATTTTTGATAATCAGGTCTAAGCAAAATATGCCTCGCATGATACTCCTGACCTCGTACATCCAATAGCTGAATCATGTGAAAACCAAATTCACTTTCAACTACTTCTGACATTTGATTTGGCTTTAATTTTAAGGCAGCCGCTTCAAAAGGGGCAACCATCTGGCCACGCTTAGAAAAACCTAAATCTCCCCCACGCTTTCCACTCCCCAAATCCTCCGAATATAATTTCGCTAATTCTTCAAAGCTTTCCCCCTTTTCAATTCTCCTACGGTAATCTAATAAACGAGAAATTAATTCACTTTTTTGATCTTTATTCGGTTGAGCTAAGCGAACGATATGACCCACCTCAACTTCAGAAGGCAGATATGGCAGGGAATCCGTCGGAATCGTAGCAAAAAATGCAGCCACCTCCTTAGGCGTTATTTTTACATCATCCGTTATTTTATCTTGCATTTTACGACCCGTCATCTGCTCTTTCAAATTGGCCCTCAACTCCTCTTTCATCGTAGCAATGGGCTTACCAAAAGCCTCCACAATATTCTTAGCAGTACCATATTGCTGCTCCATTTGGTCCATTCGAGAACTCAATTCCAATTCAATACGCTTATCTTCGACAATCACTGAGTCAATTTCAGCTTTCGCCAACATAAGCTTATTGATCACTAATCCTTCCAAAATTTGGCAGCGATCTGGAGTGTTGGCTTGACCACTAGTCTGATATTGCTGAAATTGTTGCTCAATCTCTGATTTCAGGATATAGTGGTTATCCACTTTTGCAATAATTTTATCCAATAACTGAGCCGTATTTGCTTCTTGAGCTACACTGGTGATCGAAATCAAACAACTCACCACTCCTAAAAATAAATTCTTAATCCTCATATTTCTATTGCATTATTTTAGTTAACTCATCCTCTTGTCGGATAATAGGAAAACTTTGTTTCAAATTTAATAACCATTTTTGTTCTAAATCAGCCTGTAAATTTCGAATGATTGAACTTCTAGCTTCACTAAAACTCTTCAATCGCTCTTTTTCAATATTTTTTACGTCGGCAAAATAATACCTACCCGCCTTTTCAAAATTCTTTTTTCCCACTTCCCACGGAATGCTATCCAATATCGCATTTTCTCCACGTTTAAAAAAACCTTCTTCAGCGATAAGACTCAATGGTTTAATCGCATTAAACCGTTTAACCACATCCTCCATCGATTGAGAATAAAACTTTAATGAAACGCGCGAGTTTTTCGTTTTATCCGTTTTCGAAGCAGACTTCAAATTTCCCTCTAATTTTTCAATTATCCGAGTGTTTGCAATTCCCTTTTTATTTAAATACGTAG
Organism: Spirosoma fluviale; assembly: GCA_945866095.1. Taxonomy (GTDB): domain Bacteria; phylum Bacteroidota; class Bacteroidia; order Cytophagales; family Spirosomataceae; genus Aquirufa; species Aquirufa fluvialis_A. The sequence goes on along the minus strand of CAMBGA010000034.1, from coordinate 10,413 downwards.
CAACACGATTAATCCTTCCTTGAGCCAAACTATCCAATTCACTTGCATCATGATGTCCCGAAATTTCAATGACATAATCTCTATTCTTAGCCATTAAAATAAACAATTCTTGTAAAAGTTTAGTAGACGCGTCTGCCAATTGACTTTGTCCGAACTGAAACAAAAGATCAGGAAACCGCTTATTCATCGGATAGGGAGCTGACTTCAATAGCTCTAAAGCATCAGAAAGAGTCTTTGGATTATCTGCACTAACTAGTTTAGCTTCCAATCGAGTAGGTAATGTAAACTTCAACTCATTGGACGTAAAATATTTTTGTTGGCGTACCGAATCTAACGAGGGTTCAAAAATCTCCCTTTCTGTAATTTTACTAAACAAACTACCCTCATAGAATTCCTTCATCTGATCTTTAAAAGCTGGATATTTTACCTCCAAATGCTGCTCCTCTGCCTGAAGTGTATACAAATCGATAAACTCATCCAACCAAAACTGTTCAGAGATCGTTGGCAAATACCCCAAAGCCTTAATCTTTTTTCTTTGTTGATCGACAATAAAAGCATAAAAATCCTTTACGCTAAAAGACTTTTGGTCGATGGAAAATAGAGGCAAATTTAAATAAACCTCATCCCCGACGCGGTCTTGAGCAAAACGTTCTAAAGCGATCTTTTTGTTGGCCTCATTAAGTACAACTTTATTTTCTTGACGGACGCGCTTCATAAACGATGACTTAATAATCGCACTGCGATCAGCATCTGTTAAGACCTTTTGCTTTAAATATTCAGCCATCTCCTCATAAGTCAACAACGGTTTTTTGTCTAATAATTTAAAGATTTGCCAACCTAAATTTGTCCGTATAGGTTCCGTAAAATCACCGAGTCGTTGAATCCCAAATAATTTATCTTGAAGTTCTTCGGATAATTCAGATGAGGAATACCAACGCCTTAATTCGCCTCCTCTACCCTTTGAATAAGGATCTTCAGAAAAATTTCGACAAATTGTTTCAAATGTATCCTCCCCTTTCGCTAAATACTTTTGAACTTGATCGATCTTATTCTTCGCCTCCACTTGCAAATTTGTAGGAGCCGTTACTGGAACCGAAATTAAAATATGAGCCAAACGTATCTTGCCTTGATTAGGTCGAATATCCAAAACTTTAATGATGTGATATCCTGTCTCAGTTCGAATAATACCGGAAACTTGGCCCTTCTCTAGCGAATAAATAGCATTTTCAAGCGGGTATTTAGTCTGAAGAATAGACACATAGCCCAATAGTCCTCCCCTTTGAGCCGACATTTCATCCTCAGAATCCTTAGTAGCTAATGCTTGGAAATCTTCCCCTGCTACCAGTTTTTTACGAATGTTTTCTATTTTCCGAAAGGCCAACAAAGTGTCCGCTGTACTTGGATTTATAGGTAATTTCACGAGAATCTGTGAAATCTGCTTCTCAAATTTAGACCGCTGATAAGCTTCCCTAACCAATGTCTCCAATTGATCATTATCGATCAAATAGGGACTTGCTAATTCCTTTCTAAAACTTTGATATTCATCCTGAAATCCAAGAGATGATGGTATTTTAGCCTCCTCAGCAGCTAATATCTTGATTTGATAATCAATGTAATCCGACAAAAACTTTTGCTTATTCCCTGATTTGATACTATCACTCTCTAATAGTCTCCTGTAATCTTTCTCAAAAAGGGATGAACTGATTTTCTTATTTCCTATTTGTAACACAAAGTCAGACTGAGCCGTAGAAATATTAGACAACAAGCCAACTCCCAAAAACAATAAAAATAGAAACCGTATTTTTAAACGCATAAAAATTAAAATCTTTTGGTCTTTTTTGACCTAAATAAGCCTATAAAATTACGAAAAATCATTGAGAAAGTGATCTATTTGACAATATCCTTGACCTTTATTTCATACCCAAATTCATAATAAAAGGAATTTATAGCTGAATCTTTGCCCTTCCAATGAATGCGTTTAATTCTGGGTCTGTTTTGAAGAGACAAATCTTCCCAAGTCCATACTACCTCAGAAATACCCAATAAATCATCTCGATCTAAGGAGGCTAAAAAATCCAATCCCACAGAACTTAATCTTGTGCCCCATAAAAACCAACCTAAAGGGTTACTAACAGAACTCCATTCAACGAATGCCAGTGGAATTTGAAGCGCTTCACTGTACGAACTCACCTTGTTTAAAAATTTTTGACTCTTTGAATAGTCATCGATTTCCCAAAGGGCTATTTGAATGCCCAATTTTTGACCTTCTTTTACATCCAAACGGAGGCCAGGTATTGAATCCAAACTTATTTTAGCCCCTTTTTTAACTTTACCTAAGTACCTTGTCCCGTGAGCGGCTTTAACTACCGAATCGTGATCCACCACACTCAGACTATAGGTGACGAACAACTCATCATATCGCGTTAAATTTTCTTGTATGTCGTTTGCGATTAATGGTTGAAGGATTAAATCGACTTGCTTGCTTTTAAGCTGAACCTTCTGCGTAGGTAAATTTGCTTTTGGGGACACACGTCTACCCGAATGACACCCTATTAAGCTCAAGCAAAACAATAGTATAATGAATTTATGCATTAATTTCCCTGAGGTTCTTGTTGGGTCAAACAATGAAAACTTCCTTGCCCCCAAATAATTTTTTTGGCCGACAGTCCTATAACGGGTCGATCGGTAAATAATTGCCCTAATAGATTTAAAGCGATCTCATCCTGAGGACAATCAAACGTGGGTACTAAAACCCCCGCATTGGAAATGTAAAAATTGGCATATGACCCAGGTGCTCTAAATTCATCAATGATCACAGGGTCTGGCATGGGTAATTCAACAATAGTAAGCTGCTTCCCTGAAATTAAACGCATCTGGGATAATTCAGATAAATTTTTCGCTAACACCGCATGATTATCATCGGATTTTTTAGGCTCCACCATGGCAATGACCGTGTCTGAATTCACAAACCGAACCGTATCGTCGATGTGTCCATCCGTGTCATCCCCTACAATCCCATCACTCACCCAAAGCACTTGGTCCACGCCATAGTAATCTATGAGGTATTGTTCAATTTGACCCTGATTTAAATGAGGATTTCTGTTGGCGTTTAGTAAACAAGACCTACTGGTCAATACAGTCCCCGCTCCATTAAACTCAACAGAACCACCTTCCATGATAATTTTGGGCTGGGCAAACGGCAAACCTAACGATTGAGCGATCCCAACAGGTATTTTATTATCATCATCAAATGGCGGATATTTCCCACCCCATGCATTATATTCCCAATCCACAATCATTCGAGAATCAGTATGTTGTTGGATTAAAAACGCAGGTCCATGATCTCGGCACCATGCATCGTTCGTCGGCCTAATGTGACATATTATTTGATCTGGACTTATCCCATATGTAGGCAATTGGTCATCAATAAACGCTTTTAAAGCCAAATTATGAACATTGATATTTACTTTTTCACCTAGCGAAATCGCCTTGATCAACTGAAAATATTCGGGATACATGTCATGCAATTTTTCTGCTTGCCATGAATGATCATTATGTGGAAAAGTAATCCAAGTGGCCACATGAGGATGCCATTCGGGAGGAAAATAATATCCTTGTGATTTTGGAGTCATGCCAATGAAATTATAATGAAGCGATTAACCTTAATCCTTCAAGTGTAATTAACTTGTTTACTTCGTCAAATGAAGATTCTAAGGGGGTTAAAATAGAGGATAATCCTCCCGTAGCTAATACTTTTATGTGAGCACCTTTCTCAGCTTTGATTTGAAATATCATTTCCTTAACTAATCCTACATAACCCCATAATATTCCGGATTGAATAGCAGAAACCGTATCAAATCCTAAGGCTGATTCAGGCATTTCAAGAGGTACTTCGGGCAATTGGGCCGTTTGTGAAAACAAAGATTTAACCGCAGTTTTTAATCCTGGGGCAATAGAAACACCTTGCATTTTCCCCTTTGCGTCCACCAAAGTAAAAGTCAAGGCAGTACCAAAGTCAACAATGAGTACATCTGTTTTATAATTTACATGGGCATACACAGAATTAGCCACTAAATCTGAGCCTATTTCATCAGGACTAATAACCTCTATGGGCAATTTTGAGTACAATTCAGTGCCCATGCAGATAGATTTTTTACCCGACCAAAAATCAACTCCCTTCTGAATTTGAGGTAATACCGATGGAACGACCGAACTAATTAAGATGGAATCTGGTTGATAGGAATCAAATCCCTTTTCTTTCAATTCCTTCACTAACCACATTTGCAAGCGCAAAGGGCTCCATGGCTGGTGCGTAGGAGTCCGTAAAATTACTTTCCACGTATTCTCAGCGTAAAATCCAAATACGATGTCCGTATTTCCAATGTCAATGACTAATAGCATAATTAAGCGGGTAAATCTTTTTCTAAGCCTGCAGATAAGATGGGAAATCTTAACCAAGATTTAGGGTCTAAACTGTAATCATCCACATGAAAGCCTGGTGCATAACGCTCCCGCTTCCATTGATTTCTTGCCCAAAGCCGATAAAAACGATGTGTAAATTCGATCAATTGATCCTTTGAAAACTTGGATTGATACATTTTAATAATAAGTTTCTGACATTCCTTAGGAGATTTTCGATCATAAAAAGCCAAACGTTCCAAGTCATTTAATATCGGATACGGCATCAAATCCTCCTCATCTACTTGGTGACTTCCTAATGGCCTAAGCTCAGCACTCGGCTCAAGGGAATTGACCCGATGTAAACCTGCCATTTTATCATACGCGTCAGTGCCGTGGGTTTCTGCCCAGGTCAACCATTTTCTCAAAAATGTTTTATCAATGCCGGCAATGGGTGAAATAGATCCCGAAGTATCTCCGTCCATCGTCGAATATCCTACGCTCCCCTCTGAACGATTTGAAGTAGCTAAAAGTAGCGCATTATTAATATTGGCAAACATCCAAGCACTCGGACTTCTTACCCGAGCCTGTACATTTTGCAAGGTTATATCATCTGTCTCCCAAGATAAAGTACGATCAATGGCGCCCTCAATTAACGTTCTATAGCCTTTCACCAGTGCATCAATATCGATTTCAAAGTGAGTAGAACCAATAAATTCAGCTAATTCTTTTGCTGATTGACGCGTGTCAGTGGAGGAATTAACCGTTCCTTGATAGATTGTTGTCAACAATTTTGGCATTAATTCACGCAGGTCTGAAACCGAATTCATCCAAGGTATATAGGCTAATTTTTGCTTGAGTCCATCAAATCCTAATTCTTTTTCTGCCAAACGCATCGCCATAAAACATAGCGAACTAATGGAAGAAGAGTCAGCACCACCCGATAAGGAAACCACGTAACCAAAGGATTTAGACTTTCGCAGGTAATCAAACAGACCTAATGATATGGACCGAGCAAATTCCTCTTCTTTAATATATTCAGAATCTTCCCAAGGTTTTATTCTATTTTCTGTAAATGGTTGATCCGTTTCGGAAACCACTGTATTGGATTTAATAATATCGTCTTCTTGGATTGAAAAATCCTGAAGATCAACCGCACTATATATTAAGTTTGAGTTGGCAAATGAAAACCGATTGGACTCAGCTATAATTCGCCCATTCTGAGCAATGTAAGCATCTCCATCGAAAATCACTCGGCCAGATTCATTGCCTAGTAAATTGGCAAACAAATAAACTCCATTGATTATTTCAGCTCCTTCAATCGCTAATTTTTTTCTAATTTTTGATTTGCCAAAAGCAAAATGTGAGGCTGTTGGATTGCAAATCAACGAAACCCCTCGTTGGCCCAATGAAATCGCCGGGCGATTTTCTCCTTCCCACGCATCTTGGCATATTTCCACACCTAGTAAAATTCCATTTCCTATGTTGACCCGATAATCACCCAAAGGAATTTTAATGCCATCTTTGAAAATATGGTTTCTTTGACCAGCTGGCCATGGGGTAAACCAGCGAGCCTCATAATGTATTCCGTCGTTAGCCAAATGCTGCTTAGGAATTAAGGCAATCAATTTTTTGTTGGAAATACAGGCTGAAACATTATAAAGCTTACCTGCAAAGCGAATCGGCAGGCCTACAAAAACCGTAATATCAGAAGTGTGAGGTATTAATTTTGTTAAATATGACCAAGATTGCTCTTCAGTAAATGAAGAATAGAACTGATCCTCGCAGCCATAACCTGTTAAACATAGCTCAGGCAAGCATAAAATGGAAACATGAAATTGTTGAGCTTCTTGGATTACGTTTAAAATACGTACGAAGTTACCCTCCCAATCTAATGGGATTTGATTAACAACCCCAGAACCAACGATTATTCTTGGCATTTATTTTCGAGGTTTTTGGGTAGTAATTTTAGGATTGCGACTAAGGAAACGATACCAAACCTTTTTCTTTTGTGCACCTGGTGCACCCATTAAAGCATAATTAGGCGTTCTTACATGCTTGTATCGGGGCGTCCACATCCAAGAGAATGCCTCCCTAGGTCTAAAATATGATTCACCATGCCGATGCTCAACACGCACTCGGCAAGTTTCTCTTGGACACCTAGCGGACCAACAACTACTCATTCCGGCCCATAAAAGTAGGCAAGAGATGAGAATTGAAAAGAAACGAAATGCGTGCATGATGGGAAATATTCTATTTAAAAAAAATGATTCTAAACGTTAGAACGATTTCTAATTAGTTAAATTACAAATCAACCCTTAATTTTACTACGAATTTAAAAGTTAAAATGGAATTCAATACCAAAGATATAAAATCAGTTGTAAAAAGAGATGCTTTTGAATATCCTGTCATGGAATCTTTTTACACGATTCAAGGGGAAGGTAAATATCAAGGACATGCCGCCTATTTCATTCGGTTGGGAGGTTGCGATGTAGGATGTCATTGGTGTGACGTAAAAGATTCTTGGCCCATAGATTACCACCCTAAAAAAACAGTTGAAAGTTTAGTGAAGGATGCTTTGCAATTCCCTGGCCGATTGCTTGTTATTACAGGCGGGGAACCCTTAATGCATGATTTAGGTCCCTTAACGGAGGCCTTTAAGGAAGTTGGCTTTAATACTCATATAGAGACATCTGGGGTTTGTGAGGTTGTAACAGGCGTATGGGATTGGATTTGCTTCTCACCCAAAAAATTCAAGGAGGCTAATCCGATGATATTTCACCAAGTAGATGAGTTGAAAATTGTCATTTTCCATAAATCTGATATTGCTTGGGCTCAGGAATTTGAGCCAAAAATACCCAAGCAATCCGAATTATATTTGCAACCGGAATGGTCAAAGCAAGCAGAAATAAATCCCATCATTGTTGAATTTGTTAAATCAAATCCTCATTGGAAAATTTCGATACAAACTCATAAGTTTCTTCAAATTCCATAAAATGATTGGACTCTGGATCATCCCTTTATTTTCATTTTTATCCGAAAGGGATAGCATTCCAATTGTCCCAGTTCCCATAAAAGAACTGAACATTTATCGAACTCAATACTTCCCTACCTATTCGGCTAGCCGGAAAGAACTGTTTCTGACGGTAAGAAAAGCCATTAATTCCGATGAGGAAATATTTGTATCAAAATGGAATGGCCAAAAATTTGAGGCTCCTTGGCCCATTGAGGAATTAAATCAAGAAAATAATGAGGGCACGCCTACCCTCTCCAAAGACGGAAAAATCATGATTTTCTCAGGTTGTGATTATCCGAACTCTTTTGGCGGTTGCGATTTATATACAAGTCAATGGGAAGAGGGATCTTGGACTAGGCCAAAAAACTTAGGTTATAAAATAAATTCGCATGATTGGGAAGGCCAACCCCAATTAAGTTCCGATGGAAAAATGCTATTCTTTTCATCGGATAGACCTGGCGGGCAGGGAAAAAGAGATATTTGGCTGTCCCGGATGGAAGAAGATGGCAAATGGGGCCAACCCAAAAACCTGGGAGAAGTGATCAACACCACAGAAGATGAACAAGGGCCTTATTTTATACAATCCAAAGATATATTGGTTTTTGCAAGTAACCAGACTGGGGGATTAGGAGGTTTAGATTTTCATCAAAGTTTACTTTATGAAGGTATTTGGTCTAAATCTGTGCCCATTTATGAGATCAATAGTCCGTCCAACGAAGCTGGATTTTCTGAAGCTATTATCGAAAATCAGTATTTTATCTCTAAAAAAGTGGGTGATCCCAATCAAGATCTTCAAATACACAGCGTCATCATTCCAGATTATTGTTGGATTAAAAAACCGCTAGCGCCCGAACCAGAAATAGTCCCATTAAAGCCATCGCCAATTTTTGAATTAAGTTTTGAGGACATTCAATTCAAAATAAATCAATCTGAATTACCGATGGACGTTCCGATGAGTTTGAAGAATTTAGTCGAATTCCTTACCGCTAATATCCATCAACACATTGAAATACATGGCCATACAGATGAGGTCGGAAATTCGGTTGCCAATGTAAAACTCTCGGAAAGAAGAGCCTTATCCGTCAAAACATTTCTTGTGAATCACGGAATTGAACCTTCTCGCATCTTAACGAAGGGATTTGGGAACACTAAACCCAAAATTAAAAATGCAAGTATCGAACAGCGAAAAGCTAATAGAAGGATTGAAATTATTTTACCCTAGATTTTTTTTCTAGCTCGCTTTTTTTTCTTTTTGAAAACTTTTTTAGCCACAAAAGGGTGTAAGCTCGCGTTAGTCGAGTCTCTATTTACCCAAACAGAACGTAAAGAATCTGTGATTTCTATCTCAGGAATTAATCTGATAGCCACTTTTGAAACACCAAATGGTACCAATCCAATTTCTTTGGCAGCAGCAAGCGATAGGTCGATAATCGCCCCTCGCCGATAAGGTCCCCGGTCATTCACACGAACAACGGTCGATTTATTTGTTTTTGGAAAGGTAACTTCCACCCAGGACCCTAATGGAAAATAGCGATGCGCTGCTGTAAATTGATAAGGATTGTACCTCTCACCACTCGTCGTTTTAACACCCCAAAATCGACTACTATAAAAAGTGGCATTTCCTGTTTGCCTTTTATCAAGGCCTGAAACATCAAATGTTTTTAGATGTAATTCGAAAAAAAGAATCGTAATTTTTAATATGGATGATATCATAGACAAATTAAGTCATAGCAAATAAAAAAAAAGCTCTTTTTGCAAAGAGCTTTATCACAAATAAATTTTAAGAATTATCGGTTGGCGATGTCGACAAACGCACGCGAAGTGTAACCTGTATAAATTTGTCTTGGTCGGCCTATAGGCTCTTTATTGGTCTTTAATTCTTTCCACTGAGCCAACCAACCAGGTAGACGGCCAATGGCAAACATCACGGTAAACATATTGGTCGGTATCCCTAAGGCTCTGTAAATGATTCCAGAATAGAAATCAACGTTAGGATATAATTTTCGAGCGACAAAATACTCATCATGTAAAGCTGCTTCTTCTAAATGCTGGGCGATCGACAAAACAGGATCATTCACTCCCAATGCTTTTAAAACATCATCAGCGGCCTTTTTAATAATTTTAGCTCTTGGGTCAAAGTTTTTGTACACACGATGCCCAAAACCCATCAATCTAAAACCAGATGCCTTGTCCTTAGCCATGGAAATGTACTTATCTGTGTCTCCTCCATCGTCCTTGATTGCCTCTAACATTTCAATAACTTCTTGGTTTGCACCCCCATGTAAAGGACCAGAAAGTGCTTGGATTCCTGCTGAAACGGATGCAAATACATTGGCATGAGAAGAACCCACTAATCGAACCGTTGACGTAGAACAATTTTGCTCATGATCAGCGTGGAGAATTAATAATTTATTCAATGCGTTTGAAACGACAGGATCACCCTTAAAAGCATCACCAGGTTTCGCAAACATCATTTGTAAAAATGTAGAACAATAATCCAACGAAGTATCCGGTTGATTAGCCTCTTGGCCTAAGCCTTTTTTATAATTCCAGGTAGCCATGATAGGCAATGTTGCCATCAAACGCATCATATTTTTTTCATCATCTCCTGCCTCTTCTGTCGAATAAAAAGCGGACATAAGCCCAACTAAACCAGCAATTTCACTCATGGGATGAACTGAATTTGGAATAGTATCAGCGATCTTTTTCAACACCTCATTGGAAATAGTGTATTGCTTTATTTCGTTTTCAAATGAATCCAATTGATGTTTAGTTGGTAATTCGCCATGGAACAACAAATAAGCTACTTCTAAAAAAGTAGATTTATCGGCCAATTCTTCAATACTATAACCTCTATATCGTAAAATCCCCTCCTCACCATCTAAATAAGTAATCGCACTTTTAGTTGCTCCTGTGTTTTTGTAACCTGGATCAAACATAACGTAACCTGATAAATCACGAAGCTTAGCAATGTCGATCGCTTTTTCATTTTCAGAACC
>CAMBGA010000033.1 GCA_945866095.1 Spirosoma fluviale | reverse complement strand
ATTTCCTGTCTTTACAGCAATTTTATCAACATCACGTGTAATGATGGATGGATTTGTTTGGATCTTAGACATCTCGTTATTTTTTAAATTAAGATTGCAAAATTAAATAATTTTTAGGACAAAAACTACTGAGGTCCAGTAGCCACTTTGGACGTATTAGACTTCTCTTTTTCTAGCATTGCCTTATACTCTGCCTCCAATTTCGCAATTCGGTCAACTTCCTTATTGCTAAATTCATACATTTTCTCCCCTTCTTTTAAGTAAGCACTTTGAGGATACTTGTCAATTAAATCCAAATAAAATTTGGATGCTTCCGTGAAACGCTCTTTCTGCTTAGATTCAATCGTACTCTTGGCCAAATCATACTGAGCCAAAACCTTCATATAAGCCATCTCCTCACTGTAATCGGAATCAGGGAAATCACGTTGGAAATTTGTGATCTCAATCACAGACGACTTTAAAGACGCAATATTAAAAGGTGAAGTCTTATAATAAAGCTTAGCTTTTTCATACGCTTTCTTCTCCAATTTTTTCCTTAACTCCTTAATGATGTTCGTACAATCGTCCTTAAACTTCGTTTCAGGATAATTATTTAAATAGGACTGAATTTCATTGATCGCAGCCAACGTTCCCGTTTGATCTAAATTGAAATTTGGAGAGTCTTTATACAACGAATAGGCCGACATATAAATCGCCTCCTCAGCAAACTCAGAGCGAGAAAAAACCTCGGCAAACTTCTTGAAATGTGAACTCGCTAAGGTATAGCTACCTAAATTAAAATCACAATTAGCTTGGTAAAAAGTGGCTAACTCCTGAGTCGAGTCCCCTTTCATCAAAGGCATAATCTCGTCGAAAAGGATACCCGCCTTAGTAAAATCCTTCTTTTTATAGTAATTGACCGCCGCCTTATATTTGGTAGGCAAATCAGCACTTTTTCTGAATTTCTCAAATTTACCGCATGAGCTCAAGCCCAACACAGCAACAAATCCCACTAAAATATATTTTTTCAAATCCATAAGAACGCAAAGATAATCATATTTGTTTTACCTACCGAATTAAACTGACTTACTAAATTGCAAATGATACAATTGAGCATATAATCCATTCATTTTTAATAATTTTTCATGCGTTCCCCGCTCTTTTATCTCCCCTTTATCCATCACTAAAATTTGATTGGCATGTCGAATCGTAGACAAGCGATGCGCAATAACTACCGAGGTTCGCCCTTTCATTAAAGTAGAAATGGCCGACTGAATAAGTAATTCTGACTCAGTATCCACCGAACTTGTCGCCTCATCCAACACAATGATTTTAGGATTATGTACCAAAGCCCGAACAAAAGAAATCAATTGGCGCTGACCCACACTCAACGTAGCCCCTCTTTCCATTACCTCATAGTCGTATCCACCCGGTAAACTTAATATAAAGTCATGCACGCCCACAGCCTTAGCCGCCTCCACAATTTGCTCCTGTGTAATTTGAGTATCTCCCAAATGAATATTATAGGCAATGGACGAACTAAATAAAAACACATCCTGTAGGACCACTGATATATGCCTCCGCAAACTACCGATTTCATAATCAGGCAAGGCCACTCCGTCAATTTCAATGATCCCAGACTGCACATCATACATCCGACTTAACAACCCTATAATGGATGATTTACCTGCACCCGTCGCACCTACTATTGCAACCGTTGACCCAGGTTTCACTTCAAAACTCACATTTTTAACTACATAATCAGGTTCAATATAAGCAAAACTAACCTCCTTGAATTGAATATGCCCTTTCAATTCATTTGCCAAAACCACCCCATTATTTTGAATGTAATCCTCCGAATCCAACAAAGTCAAAATCCTTTCCGTACTTACTATCCCCATTTGTAAGGTGTTAAAGCGATCCGCCAACATACGAATGGGTCTAAAAAATAAATTAATGAACATAATAAAGGCCGTCAATGTACCCACCGTAATTTCTTCTTTTAAAATGTAGGTGGACGCCATCCATACGATTAACCCCGAACCCACTGCAGCAATCACATCAGCTACTGGAAAATATAAAGAATAGGCTAAAATCCCTCTGACATTGGCATCCCGATGAGCAACATTAATCTGATCAAACTTCTTTAATTCCCGCTCCTCTGCGTGAAAAAGTTGGACCACCATCATGCCCGAAATATGCTCTTGCACAAATGAATTCAAGTTAGCTACAGCCAATCGAACCTCATTGAACGATTTTTTAATATACTCTTTAAACACATAAGTGGAAATGATCATGAAAGGTACCGTAGCCAAAATAACGAGTGTTAAGCGCCAATCCGTGTAAAACATGACGCCAACAATCAAAACCAACTGCAGTAAATCACCAGCAATCGAAGCCAAACCCTCCGAAAAGACATCATTTAACGTCTCTATATCAGAAACGGTCCTCGTCACTAATCGGCCGATCGGCGTATGATCAAAAAAGGCTAATTTGAGATGTACAATTTTATTGTATAACTGAACACGAATATCTTTTATGACGGTTTGCCCCAAATAACCCGCCAAATAACTCGTAGAAAATTGTAAGCCGGTATGCAAAAACAACACGCCAAGCATGTAAAAAAACATTCGAATAAGATTTGAAATTTGATCCGTAGAGACATAATGGTCTAAGGTATAGCGAATCAATAAGGGAACAGCTGGGGAAACGGCAGCCATGCAAAGAATTAAAAAAACCAATAACCAAAAGGTCAATTGATATGGCTTCAAAAAACCATAAATGCGGCGGATAATGCGAAGGTCAACAATCTTACCTTGAGTAGAATCTTTCAAGACTTAGCATTGGGTTGAGATAAGTCTTCAGAAAATGTAGGCAATGTGGTTTGACAAGATCCACAACCTTTCGCGCAGCCCGCATTTGATTGAGCAAAAAATGAATTATAGACCATCCTGCATACATAAAAGACAGCCGCGGCAAAAACAACAAAAATCAAAATTCCTTCCATCAATAGTCTAAAAACCATTTGCGTTGCAAAGTTGATAAAAATTCGTCAAATATAGGTCCTGCTCCGATAATTTCTCCACTAAAAATTACTTCGTCGCCTCCACTGAAATTAGTCACGCGTCCACCGGCCTCCTCAATAATTATTTTACCTGCTGCCACATCCCATGGCTTTAAATTAGCTTCAAAAAATCCTTCAAAACGACCACATGCCGTATAAGCTAAATCGATCGAAGCCGCTCCCATCCTTCGAAGACCATGCGATTTTTGCATTAATTCCTTCAATAAATCCAGGTAACGATCCTGATAAGAGAAATCATAATAAGGAAATCCGGTCGCCAATAAACTTGTGGCCAACGTTTCAGCTGTTGATACTTGAATCGATTTATCGTTCAAAAACGCGCCATTTCCTTTAGATGCATAAAACATCTCATCCTGATTAGGTTCATAAATCATACCTAAAATAGGCTGTTTGTTATGAATCAAGCCAACCGAAATTGCATAAATGGGTAAACGGTGTAAGAAATTCGTCGTGCCATCTAAAGGATCAATGACCCAATAGTACCCGCTGCCAACCTCATCGTAATTGGAATCACTTTCCTCGGCAATAAATTGGGCTTCAGGAAAAATGGCTGACAAACCCTCTTTTAATTTCGATTCGGCTTGTTGGTCTACAAACGACACCAAATCATTCGTCCCCTTATAAATAATATCTCCTGATTTTACTTGGCTGATTGCCGATTGAATCCATTGGCCCGTTTCTCTAACGCAAGGCAAGGCCTTCGCTAATAAAGACTTTGAATCCATCATAAAAACTATTTAGGAGCGTTTAATTTAGCTACTTTGGGGCTTAATGCTTGAAGCCAATCAGCCACAATTTGTTGGGTTTCCTTTAAATAAACATCTTTTGCATGTTTATCAGCCGCCGACTTTGCTTTCTTATCCGCATCGATTTCTGAGGCCGCAGGTCCAGCACCGCCAGATAACGCATCTTCTACCGCTTGTGCCTCATCCGGCTTTTTCTTTTGATCATCCAATTCCTTTTTGCGCTTGGTTAAATTCAAAGAAATAGAATTGGTTTCTTTGATTTTTTTCCAACGGTTGAAATCTTCTTTTAATTTCACCAAATCAGGTTTGGTTTTTAATCGAACATTAAAACCCGATTGAACTTTAGTTAATACAGCTGGATTAACATGCAAAGTGGGAGTAAAGATCGTTGACGCAATCATATCCCATGGCAATGCGCTCGGCTGAGAACTTTCTCCAAACTCCTTCGCAGAAAAGGCAGACGGCATCGCAAAATCAGGGCTCACGCCTTTGTGTTGGGTTGAACTTCCATTAATGCGGTAAAATTTCTCTAAAGTAATTTTCAATTGGCCCACAGGCTCTTTTTCATTCGCCATGTAATTATCTAAATCGACGACCGACTGTACAGTGCCCTTGCCGTAAGATTGCTCACCTACGATAATGCCTCGCTTATAATCTTGAATCGCAGCTGCAAAAATCTCCGAAGCAGATGCAGAAAAACGATTGATCATAATCGCCAAAGGTCCGTCATAGGATTGCTCAATGTCACGGTCTAATTCTTGGGTTATTTTGCCATCCGATTGCTTTCTTTGAACAACAGGTCCTTTGGTAATAAACAAACCCGTTAAATCGATTGCCTCAATTAACGAACCTCCCCCATTGTTACGAAGATCCACAATCAGGGCATCGATTCCCTCTTGCTTGAATTCGCCTAAAAAACGTTTAACATCCGAAGTGGTCGATTTGAAATCTGCCTCACGCTTTCTAGCTCCCTCAAAATCTCGGTAAAACATCGGAATAGTAATCAAACCTAATTTGATTTTTTTGTCGCCTTGATTGAAAACTAAGACCTCTTTCTTCGCTGTTTGCTCTTCCAACTTTATTTTTTCACGAACAATTCGAATCTCGCTCGTTGGCGAACCTGTCACCCCTGAAGCAGGAAGAATTTTCAAACGGACCACAGTGCCTTTGGGCCCACGAATTAATTTGACGGCGTCATCAGTAAACCAACCGATCACATCGACAAAACTACCCTCATCCCCTTGGGCTACCCCAACAATGCGATCTTTGGGATTAATTAATTTACTTCTAAATGCAGGGCCTCCAGGAACTAAATCCTGTATCGTTACATAATCCCCTTCTAATCGAAGTGTCGCCCCAATCCCTTCAAAGCTTTGAGCCATATCTTTATTAAACTCTTGGGCGGCTTTTGGAATCATATAAGAAGTATGAGGATCAATGCTTTCCGTATAAGCATTCATGAAAATTTGGAATACGTCCTCAGACTTCGTGCGTGCCATGTATTTTTCAGACCTAGCATAGCGATCTTTCATTTCACGAACGGCAGTGGTATCCGCCTTACCGCCAATTTTCCAATCTAGGAATTGACGTTTAATATCTTTACGCCAAAAATCATTCAGCTCCTCTGCAGACTTTGCCCAAACGGCTTTTTCACGATTTGGCTGATAAGTTTCATCGGCATTAAAATCAAAAGGTTTATTTAAAATAGCATTTATAAAGGCGTAACGCTCTTTAGTACGCGTTTGATACAAATTATAGATTTGAAAAGCGGATGTAAGATCTCCGGCACTTAGTTGCTCGTCGATGGTAAACCTGAATTTCTCCAAATCTTCAATGTCGGGAGCAATAAAAAATACTTTATTAGGATCAAGCTCCTTAAGGTAAGCATCATAAATTTTAGAAGACAAAGAATCATTCACGGCTATTTTACGGTAATGATAATTGCTCAAAATCCCAAAAACCAATCGCTCGACCTTTTTCTGCGTTTCGGTTGGTTTTAAATCACCTTCTTGATAATGGACCCTACTACTCGGTAAATCTCCTTGCGATTTGCCATGAAGAAAAAGCACAAAAATGAATGATATCGGGATTAAAAGCGGCAGTATCTTCTTCATATTATGTTAAAATATTTCAAACTTATTTTTCTATTTCTATTAGTTCCACCTCAAAAACTAAAGCAGAATAAGGTTTAATCGTTTGACCTCCTCCACGAATGCCGTACGCTAATTCTTGAGGAATGTATAATTTCCACTTAGAACCCACTGGCATTAACTGGAGCGCTTCAACCCAACCTGGTATCACACCAGATACAGGAAATGAAACAGGCTCACCTCGTTGGACCGATGAATCAAACACAGATCCGTCAATCAAAGTTCCGTGATAATGAGTCTTAACTTTATCCGTGGCTAAAGGTTTTGGACCTGTACCCATTTTAATTACTTTATACTGCAAACCACTCGCTGTGACCATGACAGAATCCTTCTTTTTGTTATCTGCCAAAAACTTTTCGCCAACTTCTTTATTTGGCAAAAACTGCTTAGCCGTTTCAGCGGTTTGACGCTCTTGATTTTTCATCATGAACGTACTCATGATGTTTTGACATTCCGCCTCGGTTAAAACTAATTTTCCACCTTGAGAAGCTGAAGCAAATCCTTTGGCCACCATGTCGACATTCAAGCTAATATTTTGTGATTTAAAATTTCCGGCTACTAAAACACCCACCGCATAAGAAACGGAGTCTAGCGCAGAATTTAATTTCATAACCGATTTTGTGGCATCAGTACTTTTACTTTTAGCAGAAACCGAATTGATTTTTGGTTTTGCATTTTTGTTTGCAGGAACTTTTGTTTGAGCCAATAATGAAAAAGTGGATGAAAACATCGCACAAAGAATACCAAGCTTTAAATAAGAAAATTTCATGTTCGATTAATTAGGTAAAATAATTTTCGAAGATAGTGAAAAATGAATCTTTCCCAAGAATTTTAACGCCAATTAACAAGTGAATTTTTCCACATATTAAACCAATCTAAAAAAAGTCTAAATTAAAAGGTCTTTTTTTGAATTTAATATGGGAATATTCGAATTTCGTGACTAATTTTGCACCCGAATCTAGTACAATTTATCAAAATCAATAAACCATCATTTCGATATGGCATCAGTAAGACCAGATGAAGTTTCAGCCATCCTTAGGGAGCAGTTGTCGCAGGCTAAAACACAAGCAGAATTAGAAGAAATAGGTACCGTACTCCAAGTGGGTGATGGTGTGGCCCGTATTTACGGTCTTTCGAATGTTCAAGCCGGAGAATTAATTGTTTTCGAAAATGGCTTAAAGGCTTTGGCCTTGAATTTAGAAGAAGACAATGTAGGAGCCGTACTTTTGGGTGATTCCAAATTAGTGAAAGAGGGTGATACCGTGAAGAGGACCAATATGATTGCCTCAGTACAGGTAGGAGATGGGATTTTGGGACGTGTTGTGAATACCTTGGGAGAGCCTATTGATGGACATGGACCCATAACAGGTACTTTATATGAAATGCCTTTGGAGCGTAAAGCTCCGGGAGTAATTTTCCGCCAGCCGGTGACCGAGCCATTACAAACAGGTATTAAAGCGATTGACGCCATGATTCCGGTAGGACGTGGGCAGCGTGAGCTTGTGATTGGCGATCGTCAAACAGGAAAAACCGCGGTTTGTATTGACACGATTATTAATCAAAAAGAATTTTTCGATAAAGGTGAGCCAGTTTATTGTATTTATGTGGCCATTGGTCAAAAAGCAAGTACAATTAAGCAGGTAGAGCAAACGTTACGTAAAGCTGGAGCGATGGACTATACCGTTGTCGTGTCAGCTTCTGCTGCTGACCCTGCTCCAATGCAGTTTTATGCTCCATTTACGGGTGCTGCCATTGGCGAATTTTTCCGTGATACGGGTAGACCTGCTTTAGTTGTTTATGATGATTTATCAAAACAAGCGGTCGCTTACCGTGAAGTTTCATTATTGCTTCGTCGTCCACCAGGACGTGAAGCCTATCCTGGAGACGTTTTTTATCTTCACTCACGTTTGTTAGAGCGTGCGGCTAAGATCAATAGTTCAGATGATATTGCTAGGTCGATGAATGATTTACCTGATTCCATCAAAGGAATTGTCAAAGGTGGTGGTTCATTAACGGCACTTCCTATCATTGAAACTCAAGCAGGTGATGTTTCTGCCTATATTCCTACCAACGTTATTTCGATTACGGATGGTCAGATTTTCTTAGAGACTAATTTATTTAATGCGGGTATTCGTCCGGCGATCAACGTAGGTATTTCGGTATCACGTGTGGGAGGTAATGCCCAAATTAAGTCCATGAAAAAAGTAGCTGGAACTTTAAAATTAGATCAAGCGCAATTCCGTGAATTAGAGGCCTTCTCTAAATTTGGTTCAGATTTAGATGCATCAACAAAATTAACGATTGACCGTGGTCGTCGTAACTTAGAGATGTTAAAGCAACCTCAATTTGCACCTCAACGTGTTGAAGATCAGGTGGCGATGATTTACTTAGCTACGACTGGATCTTTGGATTTAATTCCGGAGAACAAGGTGCGTGAATTTGAGAAAGATTTCATCCAAGTACTTCGCGCTACTGAAAAAGCTACTTTAGATGCTTTAGGTGCAGGTAAATTTGATGATACCTTAACAGCTACGCTAAAGAGAGTAGGTAAAGAAGTTGGTGCTAAATACGCAGTTTAAAAATTAGAATACGATGGCTTCCTTAAAAGAAGTAAGAAATAGAATTGTATCGGTTAATTCGACCCAGCAAATCACCAAGGCCATGAAAATGGTTTCAGCGGCGAAGTTGAGACGCGCACAAGACGCCATTAGCCAGATGCGCCCATACGCAAAAAAATTAGCTGAAATGATATCCACCGTTTCTGCCCAAACAGAAGCTGGACAATCAAATCCATTTACGGAAATACGTGAAGTTAAAAACGTATTGATCGTAGTGGTTACTTCAGATAGAGGTTTATGTGGCGCATTTAATGCGAATGTCGGCAAGGCCACAATCGCCTTGGTGGACGCTAAATACGCAGCTTTACAAGCTTCTGGACATGTGACTATTTTACCTTTGGGTAAAAAAGGGAGCGAATATTTAAGCAGAAGAGGGTATAAAATTGAAGATGCATATACGGATATTTTCACTCGCTTGAATTTTGCCAACGTACGTGAGATTGGTGAAATGATTTTAACTGATTTTACAGAAAAAAAATACGATGTCGTTGAGGTTTTGTTTAATTATTCCAAAAACGTAGCGACTCAAATTATTGAAACGGAGCAATTATTGCCGATGGTGCCTTTGGCCGCAGAAAAAAAATCAAGTGCTGTAGATTATATTTTTGAGCCGACCGAAGAGGAAATTATCCAAGAATTAATCCCAAAATCCATTAAGCTTTCCGTTTTCAGAGCTTTATTAGAGTCTAATGCATCTGAGCATGGTGCTCGAATGACCGCCATGGACAAAGCGACTGAAAATGCTGGTGAGTTAATCAAAGCATTAAAATTAGAATATAACCGTTCACGCCAAGCAGCCATTACCAAGGAAATCCTAGAGATTGTGGGTGGTGCCGAGGCTTTATCTGCATAAGCAATGAAAAAGATTTTAATGATGACCCTAATTTTTGGGATGATGTTTAACTCCTATGGACAAGGAATAAAAATTCCTGCACCAAGTCCTGGGCAAACAATTAAACAGGATTTTTCTCTTTCGGCTATCGAGGTCGTTTATTCAAGACCTGTGATTAAAGGGCGTAAAATATTTGGCGACATTGTTCCTTTTGGCAAATTATGGAGGACGGGAGCTAATTCCCCGACTAAATTCACGTTTGGTGAGGATGTTAAAGTGGCTGGCCAATCGTTAAAAGCGGGATCATATCAAGTAATATCCATCCCATCTGAGAAATCATGGGTGATTATTTTCAGCAAAGGAACTAATGGAGTTTTCAGTTATAATCCTGCGGAAGATGTATTAAAAGTTACGGTACCTTCTACCACGCTGGCTAGTTCAGTTGAGTCCTTCGCCATTCAATTTTCGGATGTTACAGCTAATAAATTGAACATTCAAATGGCTTGGGAGAAAACGTCCGTTTCCATTCCGGTAGAGACAGATGTGGATGCTAAGATTATGGGTTCCATTGACCGTGCTATGAATGTAGATTCAAAGCCTTATTTTGAGTCAGCTTCCTATTATTTCGAAACGGGACGCGACATTAAGAAGGCATTAGAATGGGCAAACAAAGCAACTGAAGCAAATCCAACGGCCTATTGGGTATTTCATTTGAAAGCAAAAATCCAGGCAAAAACGGGGGATAAAGTTGGCGCAAAAGCAACAGCCTTAAAATCAATCGAATTAGCGAAAGCTGGTAAAAACGATGATTACGTAGCTTTAAATCAGAAATTAATTGATAGCTTGTAGCTACAGCATACATAAACAGGAAAGCCTTTCTGCGAAGAAGGGCTTTTTTTAGCTAAAAATGAAAGAGGGAATTTTACACAGTACAGGTGAGGAGCAAGAGACAGCGGTATTAGTTGCCATAACTTCCCAAAAACAAAATGCCACACAAACGGCTGAATACTTGGCCGAATTAGCTTTTTTAGCCAGTACCTCAGGCGTTTTGGCTTTACACTCATTCACTCAAAATCTTGCCAAACCTGATAATAAAACGTTTGTAGGAAAAGGGAAGTTTGAGGACATCATGGCGTATGTGATCGATAAGGATGTAGACATGATCATTTTTGATGATGACCTAAGTCCATCTCAAGTGCGTAATATTGAATATGCCATCGAATTATTAGGAAAAGAAGTCAAAGTATTAGACCGAAGCTTATTAATTTTGAACATTTTTGCACAAAGAGCGCAAACAGTCCAAGCACGCACGCAAGTAGAACTGGCTCAATACCAGTATATTTTGCCGCGATTAACGCGTATGTGGTCTCACCTTTCCAAGCAACGCGGAGGTGTGGGGATGAGAGGTCCAGGTGAAAAGGAATTGGAAACTGACCGTCGAATTGCCAATGACCGAATATCATTTTTGAAAGATAAATTGGAGGCCATCGACCGACAATCATTCACTCAGAGAAAAAATAGGGATCGGATGGTACGTGTTTCTTTAGTTGGCTACACCAACGTGGGCAAATCTACCTTAATGAAGAAATTAGCGAAGGCTGATGTATTTGCCGAAAACAAACTATTTGCCACCGTAGATTCCACCGTGCGAAAAATATCGTGGGAAGGAATACCCTTTTTATTAACGGACACGGTAGGCTTTATACGTAAGCTTCCTACCCTATTGATCGAGTCGTTTAAATCTACTTTAGATGAGGTTCGAGAAGCAGATGTGCTGTTGCATATTGTCGACATATCGCATCCCAATTTTGAAGAACAGATCGAAGTGGTGCAAGGAATTTTGAATGAAATGGGGGCTGGCGATAAGCCAACGGTCTTAGTATTTAATAAAATTGATTTGTTTCCTGTGGAGGAAGTGTATTTTGAAGGGGCTGCGGTCAATGAAGATGGGGAGCCCGAATTAAGTAAAATGGATCGGGTGACCGCATTTTTAAAGCGCTCACACTGGCAATTAGAACAACCTAAAACAGTCTTTATTTCAGCAGAACAAAAAAGTAATTTACCTGAGTTGCGTGAGGTAATTTTGAATTTGATCAAAGAAAAACACTTTCAAATTTTCCCCAATTGGCTCGAAAGCAACCATTTGCTCGGGCATAGTGATGGCTATATTCCAGAATCCTAGGTTAATTACCATGATGTAAATGTGTAATTGTAAATGATTTTATATTTTTGTGAACGAGTAAATTTAATTTTGGCGCTGTAGTTCAACGGATAGAATAGGCGTTTCCTAAACGCTAGATACGAGTTCGATTCTCGTCGGGGCCACCATATTTCACGACATCATAGGCGTTTCCTTTACGCTTGATACGCGCCGGGTACGCGCTCGACTCGATTCTTTACGGGGCCACCATTTTCGTGACATCATAGACGTTTGGTTATTTCAAAGAAAATTTTCAATTTTAAACAATTCTTCTATATTGAAACAAAACCATGAAATTATCTGAACGCTTATCCAATAGTCCCTATTTTTTCAAAGGAAGTCATTCGTTATTTTTTGATTGGTTTTTGAAATTAGTCTTTTCAAAAAAAGTCAACAAAGGGGAATTCATCATTGAAGCTGGAGAAGTTTGCGATAAGCTATATTACATTGAGAAAGGGCTTGTGAGGATATATCGATTAGAAGGTGAAAAAGAAATCACTACTTGGTTTACCAAAGAAGGTGATTTTGTCACCACCGTCAATAGTTTTCATTCTGGCCTACCCTCCAAAGAATATTTTGAGGCCATTGAAGATTCTGTAATCTATTACATTAACAAAAAATCATATCTATATTTAGTTGAGTTGAGTACTAATTTTGCTAAATTTTCCATTCATGAATTATTTACCAATTTGTGTGAGTACCAAAATCAATGCGAGTTTTTAAGAACATTATCAGCCCCTGATCGCTTAAAGTACATTGAAAAAGAATACCCTTATTTACTCAAAAGGGTTAAGAATAAGTACTTATGCTCTTTTTTAAATATAGAAGCCACCTATCTATCTAAACTATTGAATCAAAAAGTGCAGGAAAATGAATAAAAAATCCCTGATTTAAAAAACCAAGGATTTCCGATACTCCGTGTTCTAAATTATATTTTTATTTTATTAACCCCCACTCAGACAAATCAAAATAATAATCTTCATTCTCTTGGAACCGCTCCCACCTCAACTTAAATTTGTCATATTCCATTTCATCACAAGATAAACTTAACAAAAATGGCTCCCCATGATGAAGTTCCAACTGGATAACTGCTTCGCTTTTTGCCAGTTGATAATCTAAATGATGATCAGCAATATCTTTAAATAAAACGATTTCAAATCGACTTAAATTTAAAGCTTGATCCGAAGTTTTGATCCTTACCGCTTTCATAGTTCTCAAATGTAATTGATTCACAAATAGTAAAAATTGGGAAATCACAACTTTTTGAAAAAAAAATAGAATCCGCCTAGATTACCAACAAATCCTTAAATTGCGCCAATCCAAAAAACGATGTGGGAAACAAAAGAAAATAAACTGTACAAAAAATTCAAATTTGCCGACTTCACGCAAGCCATCAAATTTATCAATCAAGTAGCAGAGCTGGCTAATCAAGTAGATCACCATCCCAGCATACTTAACAACTACAATGTCGTAGAGATTTGGTTATGCACGCATGATGATAACAATCAAATCACAGCCAAAGATCATGAGCTAGCCAACATGATTAATAAAATCAAATGAAACTATTTTACTCGTTCTAAAGTTAAATAGACTAGCTTAACATTTATTTTGACTACAAAATACACCTATCAAATTGTTTCGGAAAGTCAGTATTTACCCAACGACTGGGATTCCATCGCACAGGCAAATATCTTCCTTTCCGCAAAATACCTTCAGGTTTTAGAGTCAGCCGCTCCAGCTAATATGAAATGCCAATATATTGGTATTTTCAATCAAGAAGAACTCATCGGAATCGCTTTGGCCCAATTCATCGATCTTTCGCATTTAGAATCGTATGGTGAAAGAGACAAAAAACTTAAAACATGGGTTCGGAATTATTTGTTCAGCCAATTCTCATCCAAACTATTATTTATCGGCAACAACATGCTATCTGGCCAAAATGCCTTTGCTGCAAAAGACCAAGCAAGCATTCCAGAAATCCTACAAACTTTAAAACAAGCCGCTTTCGACATCAATCAACATTCAAAAAATCACTTGACTTCTTTTAAAGATTTCATGCCCAGTGATCTTCCATATTTCGACCAAGCAGTATTTAAAAAGGATCTGAAATTCAATTCGCAACCCAACATGATTTTTGAGATTAATTCTTTGTGGAATCAGGAGGACGATTATGTAAACGCCTTAACCAAAAAATACAGAGATCAATATAAAAGAAGTAGAAATAAAGCTTCAGGCATTGAAAAGAGAAAATTGACCCTCGACGAAATAGAAGACCAACAAGATATCATCTATGATTTGTATTTGCATGTAGCTGAAAATGCTCCGTTCAACACCTTTTACATTCCTAAAAATCACTTTTATTTGTTAAAGGAAAAACTTAAAGATGATTTCATGCTCTATGGCTATTTCATCGACGGGAAATTAATTGGATTCAATACCTTAATTAAAAATGGAAAAAGCTTAGACACCTACTTCCTAGGCTATGATGAAAAAATTCAAAAAGAAAAAATGCTGTATCTCAACATGCTCTACGATATGATCGCATGTGGGATTAGTTTAAAATTTAAAAACATTATTTTTGGCCGAACAGCACTTGAAATAAAGAGTTCCGTAGGCGCCATTGATATTCCCATGTTTGGATTCATGCGACATAGCCAGCCCTTGATCAATCAATTCTTAGGCCGAATTTTCAACTACCTAGAACCCGAAACTACGTGGAAAAAACGCAATCCTTTCAAACCATAAAATACTCTATTTCTTAATGGGCATATTGGCCTGAACCTTTTGTCGCCAATCCATTAATAATCGATGTAGTTCATCTCTTTTAACTGGAAAATCTTTGGCCACATCATGGCGCTCTCCCACATCATCTTGTAGATTATATAGCTCTACCTGAGAAGATTCAAAATTGTCAACGAGCTTCCAATTCCCTAATCTAACCGCTCCAGCCGGTCTACCTAATTGGTTTGAGAAATGAGGATAATGCCAAAATAAAGGCCTAGACTGATCTTTTAGATTAGGCTTATTGATCATGGGCCACACACTCACACCATCCGTTAAATCAGGTGCTTTTTGACCTAATAAATCCAAAATAGTAGCCGTATAATCCGTATTCATGAAATAATTATCATTCACTTGTTTGGGTATAATCTTACCCTCCCAGAACATGATGGTCGGAATTCGAATCCCTCCCTCATACACATGCCCTTTCCATTTTCTTAAACTGTCATTTTGAGTCGGAATAGGCCCTAATTCAGGCAGACCCACTCCCCCATTATCTGAAGCAAAAATGACTAAGGTATTATTCAAAAGCCCTTGCTTCTTTAGTGACTCCATGATTCGCCCTACGCCATCGTCCATACTCTCCACCATCGTGGCATAATATGGATTGTATTTGCCTTTGAATTTTTCATATTTCATGAAATACTTGTTCAATTTAGTGGCCTTGGGCACGATGAAAACATGAGGTGCTGAATAGCACATGTACATAAAAAACGGTTTTGAGTCATTTTGTTGGCCGATAAACTCGACCGCATAATCACTCAACTTATCCGTCATATAGGTTTTACCGTCATCTTCAAAAACCTTTTGAAAGCTATTTTCAAAGATTCCATAATTAAAATAATCAAGCCCATTTTTACCGATCATCGTCGCGTAATCAAAACCTCGATTCCAAGGTGCCAGGCTGTCGCCAGAACCCAAATGCCATTTTCCGATCATCCCCGTCTGATAACCCATGGACTTTAATCGCTGGGCCAGCGTGATTTCTTTAGATCCCAAATAGGTTTTCCACTGAGCTGGCAATAACGGAGAATCTGCTTCTGTCCGATTTCCAATTAAAAAGTTAGTCAATTTTAACCGGGCAGGATGAAGTCCCGTCATGATCGCCGCACGAGATGGAGAACAAACCGTACTCGCCGCATAAGCCTGAGTAAATCTTACACCTCCGTTAGCCAGTTTATTTAAATGAGGCGTTTCATTATATGGATTTCCATAGCATCCCAAATCCATATAACCTAAATCATCCGCTAAAATGAAAATGATATTCGGCTTCTTTGGGTTGTCCAATGCGTGAGCATTCAAACTCCAAAGGCATAAAAAAACAAATGCCCAGGATTTTCTAATCATCTAAATCTTTTTTTATGATGGGATACACAAACGCAGCCCGAGTAGGACCTGGGAAAGGAATTTTATCCCCTTTCAAGCCATGCCAAAGGACCAAATTAAATGCCACATCATTATTGGTATCCTCTTTCTCAAAATTAAACAACTCAGATTTCCGTTGCCATTCATTTCTAACTACGTTTTTAGTACGTAAATCCACATTAGGACTGATCGCTTTAAAATCACTCGGCTTAGCCACTGAATCAAAACATCTCCACATTGGCATCGCTGCCGCATCATATTGTGACATAGGACTTAGGCCTAAAATCAATTCCATCGTTCTTAACATCGAACTAGTGGAATAAGCCGTATGGTCCACATAATTTCGTTTCACAAATCCTCCTGCTACATAGGCAGTACTTCGGTGCGCATCTACGTGATCTGCACCATTTTGAGCATCATCCTCTAAAATAAATACAGCCGTTTCGTTCCAAATTGGGCTTTTAGATAGCGTCTCAATCAATTGGCCCACCGCCAAATCATTGTCGGCCACGTGCGCATAGGGTGTAGGACGCCCTAACCGTAAACCTTCGGTGTGGTCATTTCCTAATCTCAACGTATTGAACTGTGGAACTCTATTTTCCTTCACCATTGTTTCAAATTCCGTCTTCCAAATGCGTAGTCGAGTTGTGTCCATGATCGCTAAACTATAACTTGGGAAAGTAGGATGAAAATGTTTGTCCAGCACAGGAATGGTTGCTTTTCCATTCGTCACAAACTCACCATAGGTTCTAAAAGTTACGCCATATCGATTGCATAGGTCCCAGATGTATCCACTTTTATTCAATACCACATTTTTCTCTGGCTCTCCATAAATTCCGCCGCCTTTTCCACCATAGCTGGTAGGCCAACTCTTCTCCATGTAATCTGTGGCATAAGCCCCCATGGACCATTGATGTCCGTCGGCGCTTACCTCAGAATCTACATAAAAATTATCTAATAGCACAAATTTTTCGGCGATGGCATGTTGGTTTGGCGTATATTTTCTCCCAAACAAAAGCAAAGTAGTATCTCCATTTCCACCCTTTACATCGGATAAAACCTGATCATAGGTACGGTTTTCTTTAATCACATAAAAAACATATTTAATGGGTGACTTTTGACCCATTTTCATTGGAATTGGAAATCCCGGTGCGTCTTTATCCGCTAAATCTGATTTACTAGGAGAATAAGTGGTATTTCTGTAAACTGCTTTGGAGTAGCCCTGAAGATCTTTTACTGATGGAGAAGGTATTACACTCATTGTACCTTTAAAAAGAGAACCGATGTATTGAACCTCTTTGGGAGCATTAACATCCGCCCCATGCAAAATCACTTCTTCGCCATTTTTTATTGGACGAGGACCATATGGATTGGCCAAAGATGTATTTCCTTTTCCATTCGTCACCCAAATTTTATTGTTGATAAATTTCACATTGGTCGGAAACCAACCTACTGGAATAAAACCTTTTGGAACACTTTTTCCTGGCGTGGAAACATCAAAAACCGCCAAACAATTGTTATCCGCATTTGCGATATACAAGCTCTTTTTAACGGGGTCCATTGCTAAACCATTCGTGGTAGAACCTGAAGGAGAGTTCGGGTACAAAGCTACATCTAGCGTTTCGATTACTTTTTTGGTTTTCAAATTGATTACAGAAACCGTGTTGTCGTTTGCATTACACACGTAAAGTTGTAGGCCATTGGGGCTTATCAACATCTCATTCGGGTTATCACCTACTTTGATCGGCGCTTTCCAAGCCTGCATATTTAAATCAAAAACAAGCACGTGGTCACAGCCCCAACAAGAAATATATAATTCTTTAGCGTCATTACTCAACACACTCATATAAGCTTCCCCATCTAAGCCAAATTGCTTTTCAATTTTTTGCGTTTTGGCATCAATCACATATAACGTACGATTATCACGCGTAACCACATAAATTTTTTGACGCTTTGAGTCAAAGGTGATTCCTGAAGGTCCCACTCGATTAGGCCAAACGGCTCCTAAAACAATCTCATCTTTTTTATTTAGCTTATTTTGAACGATTTCATACCGAACGATTTTATTGTCATAACCACCGGCCGCATACAAAAATTGGTCATCTGGGCTAAAAGTCAAACCATACCAAGCTTTTGGAATGATGACGGAATCGATTACACGCTCAGATTTCACATCGATCAACATGATGCTGTGGGCGCTAACGCCATTATTTGTTACGGCAACAAATTTCTTAGAATTACTCACCGCGATATTTAAAGGCAAATCACCTAAACCAAAAGATTTTCCTGCAGAACTTAATTTCCAACCATTAGGTAAAGAAACAATAGGAGCCATTTTTTGAGCAGAAATGGCGAAAAGATTCCCTAAAAAAAGGAAAATAAGTAATCGAGTTTTCATAGGTATGTAGATCAAATTTGTACCCCCGAAATTAAGCAATATTTACACTTTTAAAATAAACGAATCATTAAATAACTGTGGTTTAATTAAAAGTTTATTGATTCTACAAACGACTTTTCTCCAAAGAGGCGATTTTTTTCTCCATTTTTTGACGCATCTCGATTAGCACCGATTTGAATTTAGGCTCATTAACCAAGTTCGTTTTTTCTAAAGGATCTTTCGATAGATCATATAATTCTTCATGTTTCAAATCCTCCCGATAACGGAAATACTTCCATTTTTTAGTCCTAAATCCTTCGCTGGAAGCGATGATATCTACTTTCCACAAATGCTCACATAAAAAGTCTACTCTAGATTTAGCCGGCGAACCCGCCTTTGTATAGCTAGATAAATTAACCCCTTGCCAAGACTTCGGCTGGCTTAATCCCGCAAAACCAAAAATAGTCGGTGCAATATCAATGTTTAAAACCTCGTCTTCAATCACCCGATGTGTCGGGTTTCGCGGATCATAGATCATCATAGGAACACGCAGCGACTTATCATACATTAGCCACTTATCAGCAAATTGACGTTCCCCTAAAAAGTAGCCATTATCACCTAAAAAGATGATGATAGTGTTTTTATCTAAACCCTTTTCAGCTAGCAGTTTACGTATTTTACCAATCTCCAAATCCACCCCAGAAATCATGCGGTAATACCCTTTCACACTTTTCTGGTATTTTTCTGGGGTATCGAAGCGCCAGAGCCAACGCGTATGATTTTCGCCGTTACGCACATAGTCAGGCTGAGCCATGAAATCAGCATCAGAAGCCATAATAGGCGGTGGAATCACCACATCTTTATACAAATGATCCACTTCAGGCTGCCAGAAATACTGGTCGACCGCAGGATCATGCGCATGGGGAGCACTAAAACTCAAAGACAAACAAAAGGGTTGGTCGGCCGGCGCACTAGAAATAAAATCCATGGCTTTTTGCGACGTATACCGAGTTAAGTGAACTGTATCCTTCCCTAAAGTCTTATAAAAATAGCCTCGATGATCCTTGTATTTTGTGTTTCGATCATAGTTTTCACCTTGATCAAACATGGTATTAAATGAAGGATATTCCACTCCGAATTTCCCAAAAAATCCTGTATAATACCCTGCCTTTTTCAATAAAGTGGGGTATGAATTATCCGCATACCCTTGCTTCAGGTTACCTTGTTGGAATGTATATAAATGCGTCCGCTCATACAAACCCGTTAAGATACTGGCTCGACTAGCTGCACAAATAGGCGTTGTGACAAAAGCATTTTTGAAATAGATTCCTTGGCTGGCCAACTTATCCATTTCAGGCGTTTTGATGATTTTATTTCCCGCATAACCCATGGCTTCGGCACGTTGATCATCGGTCAAAATGAATATGATGTTCGGCTTTTTGTTTTGTGCCCGAGTGACATGGATGTTGAAAAAACAAGTCAATAAAAACAACAAAAATGGCAGGCATTTCAACGCACTAGATTTCATAGCTAACTATTTTAAATTAGGATAACCAGATGAGGTATCAGTAATAGGTAATCCTTGATAATTTATTTTTACGTAAGGGACAGTCTCATTGGCATCTATTACATAATTCCATTTTTTAACATAGTCTAACCCGGGTAAAAACTCATCTTTACGTATTTTCAATTCATTCAATAAATCACGGTCTAATTTACTTTGAACAGCCGCAAGGGAAGACTGGCCGACCAAGTTATTGAGTTGGAATGGGTCTTTCGTCCGATCAAACAATAACCAAGGTCCTTTTAAATCACGTACATAGGTGTAATTTTCAGTCATTAGACCTCTATATTCTTTCCCACCTTTGGAGCGAATCCA
>CAMBGA010000032.1 GCA_945866095.1 Spirosoma fluviale | reverse complement strand
GGTATCACCAATGTACATGGATGGCCGCTTTCGAACCGCCTCTAATCCCTCTAAAACTTGAATATTATCTGCACCATAATTTGCCCGATCTTCGGCTGATGAATCTTGTGCTTCTGACATAATTTATTTATAAATGGTTAAATGGACTTTGATCTCTAAAGAATCTCCATCCGTAAAAATTTTAGAATTTAATGTTTAAAAATAAAGATTTTTCCTCTGAAAAACTAATAAAATTAAACGAATAATTTTAGTGCTTAAAGTGTCGGATTCCTGTCATCACCATAGCCATATTATTTGCATCACAATAATCAATCGAGTCCTGATCTTTGATCGATCCGCCAGGCTGAATGACCGCAACCACACCCGCATTTCCGGCAATTTCCACACAATCTGGAAAAGGGAAAAACGCATCTGAAGCCATCACGGAACCTTTTAAATCAAAACCAAACTCCTTAGCCTTATCGATCGCTTGCTTTAAAGCGTCCACCCGAGAAGTTTGACCCACCCCTGAAGCTAACAATTGACCATCGTTAGCCAAAATAATCGTATTCGATTTGGTATGTTTACAGATCTTCAACGCAAAGGCTAATGCACGCTTTTGCTCGTCCGTTGGCATAACTTTAGTCACGGTCTTGAAATCACTTACCCCCTCCATCACTAAATCCTTGTCTTGCTCTAAAACACCATTCAATAATGTTTTAAACATTTTTTTAGGGAATTCTACTTGATTTCGCTTCAACAAAATTCTATTTTTCTTGGTTTGTAAAATAGCTAAAGCCTCCGCCGTAAAGGACGGGGCAATTAATATTTCACAAAATAATGGATTAATGGATTCGGCAGCCGATTGATCTACTTCGCGATTCGTCGCTAATACACCTCCAAAAGCGGAAATTGGATCGCAAGACAAAGCCTTATCATATGCCTCCCTAACTGTTTTGCCCGTCGCCACTCCACAAGCATTCATATGTTTAATAATCACAAAAGCCGTTTCCTCAAATTCATCCAACAAGGATAAACAAGCATCCACGTCCACTAAATTATTATAGGACAGTTCCTTGCCATGTAATTTGTCAAACAACGTATTTAAATCACCATAGAAGGTACCTTGTTGGTGCGGATTCTCCCCATACCTCAACGAGCTAGATGCCAGGCTCGTGTAATTAGCTAAATCTGTCGACTCACCCGCAAAATATCGCTGAATAGCGCCATCATAATGCGAAGACACATAAAATGCCTTTTGCGCAAAATTCCGTCGCTGCTCTAATGTCGTCGCCACTCCATTCGTCTTTAAAATCGACTCCACTTCCCCATACTGCTCACGGGAACTCACAATCAAGACATCGTTGAAGTTTTTGGCAGCACCCCGAATCAATGAAATACCACCGATATCTATTTTTTCAATAATATCTTCATCAAAGGCACCCGAAGCTACCGTTTCCTCAAAGGGATATAAATCCACCATCACTAAATCTAAGGCAGGAATTTCAAATTGCTTGGCCACCTCTACATCAGCAGGCAAATCCCTCCGATATAAAATCCCACCAAAAACTTTTGGATGCAATGTTTTAACGCGCCCTCCAAAAATAGAAGGATAGCCCGTCAAATCTTCTACCGCAATTACCGGTATGCCTAATTCTTCAATAAATGATTGAGTTCCACCGGTTGAATAAAGCGTGACGCCTTGTTGGTGAAGTAATCGAATGATAGGTTCTAAACCATCTTTATAATAAACAGATATGAGGGCAGATTGTATTTTTTTAAAGGACATTGGAATTGTAAAAATGAAATATAAATTTACAAAAAATGTCTTAAAAAAGGTAGCTTTCCTCCATTTTTAAATGAGAAAAGCTACCAGTGTAAGTGGATAAACGCTTATTTCTTTTGCTTATAATTCTGTAACCTCAACAAAGCCTCCAAATAATAATAATCCGCATAAATTAAGGGAACGTCTATCTCAGAATTTAAGCCCTTAGCCCCTACACAATGTTTGATCAAGAAGTTGTTATTTTCTCCTAAGGCTGCCCGATATGCTGGACTAGATAAAGATTCCATCATTGTCACGGCATCATTGTAATATCTTTTTCCTTTAGCTCCTGAATATTTACTTAATTCCAATAAAGCTGAAGCCGTAATGGCACCCGCTGAGGCATCTCTTTCTTCATTTGGAATATTAGGCGCATTAAAATCCCAATACGGAATTTTATCTTTTGGTAAATTCGGATGATTCAAATAGTAATCGGTAATTTTTTGAGCAAAATCAAGGTATTTTTTATCCTTCGTTTCACGATACATCGCCACATACCCATAAATCGCCCAAGCATGTCCACGCGTCCAAGTACTTTCATCCTGATATCCCTGATGTTGTTTTTTAGCTAAAACTTTACCATCAGGATCATAACAAATCACATGATGAGAAGAATAATCGGGTCTAAAATGATTCTTGATCGTATTGTCTGCATGCGTGATGGCAATGTCATGAAAACGTTGATCTCCCGTCTCACGAGATGCCCAAAATAGCAACTCCAAATTCATCATATTATCAATGATCACTGGATATTTATACCCTCCCTTAAAAGTATTCCATGATTTAATTAAGCCAATCTTGGGATCAAATCGAGTAGCTAATGATTTAGCTGACTGAATCAAAACTTTTTTATACGCGAGATCTTTCGTTAAACGTAAACCATTTCCAAAAGAATCAAACATCATAAATCCTAAATCATGCGTTCCTGTATTGTATTGTTCTTTCCTAACAGCTTCAGTCCATAAACGAGCTGCCTTTGACCATTTTGGATCTTTTGTTTTTTCAAATAAATACCAAAGTCCACCTGGGAAAAATCCCGAACACCACCAACTAGATGGCAAGTTTCGATAAGTCCCATCAGGTTTAGCTGAATGTATCGTTACCGAAGTATCTGGATGATCTGCCAACATCCGAAGGTATTGTTGGCCCGCTAAAGCAAATTGTTTATTGATATCAATTTTTTGAGCAAAAGCCCCAGAAGTAATCAGCGTAAAAATGAATAAGAATTTTTTCATTGTAAATTGGTTTTGTTTTTAATTTGAATTTTTATCGATTAACGGTCAAACCTATATGTGATCAGGCAAAAAAATAATTACCAACGAAAATAACAAAAAATATATCCGAATTCAAAATACAGGCTTGGCCTAAAACGGGCTTTATTTAAATTCAAATGGCTCTATAGGATAAGGGTTATCGTCCCATCCAACCCCCATCTACCGTCAAAATAGTTCCATGAACATAGTTGGACGCCTCAGAGGCAAGAAACACAACTGGACCTTTGAAATCTTTCGCATCACCCCAACGACCCGCTGGAATTCTCCCTAAAATCGAAGTACTTCGTTCTTTATCTTCTCGCAATGCCGTCGTATTGTCCGTTGAGATATAACCAGGCGCAATGGCATTTACATTGATCCCTTTTCCAGCCCATTCATTAGCCAGGGCCATAGTTAATCTCGCAATTCCTCCTTTGCTTGCTGCGTAACTTGGCACATTAATGCCCCCTTGAAAACTTAATAAGGAAGCCGTAAAAATAATTTTGCCAGAACCTGCTTTTAACATGGTCCGGCCAATTTCCCTACTCAATATAAATTGGGAAGATAAATTTACTTCCAGCACTTCATCCCAATATTCATCTGAATGTTCAGCCGCAGGATCGCGTAAAATAGTTCCTGCATTGTTAACCAAAATGTCAACTTTAGGATAATCCCTTAAGACTGCTTTGATGAAATCATACAAAGACTCACGGTCTGAGAAGTCGGCCTGATAGGCTTTGAAATTTCTCCCTAATGCTTTCACAGCTTTTTCAATCGCAGAACCCGCTAATTCCAACGAAGCTGAAACTCCAATAATATCGGCTCCCGCCTCTGCTAGGCCAATAGCCATTTCCATGCCAATTCCACGTTTGCAGCCCGTTACAATAGCTACCTTACCCTTTAAATCAAATAAATTCTGCATCGTTCTGTGTTTATTTACAAAGTATTTAAAATATGTTTTTTACTCATTTTTTTTAACACTATTCGTGTTGTGAATTATACAAACTTACTAATTTGCAAAATCATAAAGGAATTAAAGATGCAAAACAAATCCATGAACCCGACCATGACACTTAAAAATGAGCATGAGGATATACCCGGAAACCCATCCATTTCTAAAAGCAGTATCACCAAATTAAATGATCGAAGTAATGGAAAACCGCTCCGAGCGCTAAGCGAAGAGGAGTTTGCTTTTTGGAAAGAAAATGGTTTTGTCATCGTAAAAAATGCCATTAGTAAAGAGGCTGCCGCATTAACAGCAAAAGCCATTTGGGATTTTGAGGAAAAAGATCCAGGCCAACCCGAAACTTGGAATTCTGAGCCAAGAGCCGAAATGCAAATGAAGGAACTCGTCGGATCTGGCATGGTGGAAATGTACAATCATCCTTTGTTATGGGAAAATAGGCAATCTCAGCGCGTTTATGATGCCTTTGTGGATGTTTGGGGAGTGGAAGATTTATGGGTGACGATCGATCGTTGCAACTTAAATTTTCCTGTGCAAGCCGACAAACCATTCAAAGGGTTTATTCACTGGGATTATGATCCGGATACAAAACCGGTTAATGTGCAAGGCGTCTTAGCCTTAGCGGATCAAACGGATGAAAATATGGGTGGTTTTCAATGTATTCCAGAATTGTATAGAAATTATGATACCTGGAAAAAAACTCAACCTGAAGACCGAGATCGTTTTAAACCAGACATTTCAGGATTTCAATTGCATAAAGTCAAATTAGAGGCGGGAGATTTATTGATTTTCAATTCCTTGTTGGCCCACGGGATTAGACCTAACCTGACGGCCAACAAAGTCCGAGTGGCACAATATATTTCCATGATGCCAGCGGAGCAAAATAATGAAGCATTGAAACAATGGCGCATCAACTCATGGCAACATAAAATTGCACCTGAAGGTTATGCCTTTCCAGGTGATCCGAGGCAATTAGAAAAATCCCAACCTGTTGCCGTACTTAGCGATTTAGGAGAAAAATTACTGGGTTTGAAGAGTCATTAATCCTTTGTCGAAAGGTGAACCGCTGAATCATTGATTTCAAATGAGTATTTTTTCAACATTTCCATCATCGCCGAACCGGCCAATAAAGTTGGCCCATAGCCATGAGCCGCAAATGGAGAAATAGGTCTGAAATAATAAAATGCGGGGTCCTATGCTAAACCAGTTCCCACGCAAGTTCCTTCTACTTGGCCTTGCGCATTCACACGTGAGTTGACGGCATTCCAAGCTAAAATGGCCGCAGGGGCGTAAATTTTAGGGTCTAGCCAACCATTATTTACACCATTTGCGATGACATAGGCATAAATAGCCGTGGCCGAAGTTTCTAAATACGAATCGTTTTTTTCTAATAATTGATGCCAAAATCCCGTCCCATCTTGTAAACTCATGAGCCCTTTTAAGTGGTTTTTTAATTGGGCCTCCATAAATTTCCGACCCGGATGGTTTGCAGGTAAATACATTAGCATTTCTGAAGTGGTCAACAAAGCCCAACCATTTGCCCGAGCCCAATGAAATTCCGGATGCGCCTCCGCTCCTTCCAAATAGCCATGCATAAAAACGTTCAACGACGGATTGTACATCCGCTTTTGATAAGCAGAAAACTGCTTGAACGATTCGTCAAAATACTTTTCATCGTTAGACGCAATTCCCAATTGGAGCAATGCCGGTATCGCCATATATACATCGTCCAACCACATCGTATTTTTTAAGGGACGCACACGAACTAAAGTTCCATCGGGCAGTCGATGCTCTTCCTTCAAAATAAAATCAGAGGCTCTTCGTGTCACATATGACATGTCGGTTGGAAAACCCGATTTTTTAGCTTTCAAAACAGCCATGGCCATAGCTCCTATGTCATCTAAAGCTTTGGGCTGAATTAATCCCTTTAATACATGTGGCTTCAACCGGCTTGCTTCATCGTATTTTCGAGCTGATTCAATGGTGGAAGCAATCAAATCCAAACGCTTGAAAACATAATCACGGTATTTTGCCTCACCAGTTATTTGGTATAAATTCAACATGCCCGAATAGGTAACTCCCCATTCATAGGATATGGGCCTAAAATCTCCTTTCGCGAAAACCACTTGGTCTGAATATCCGAGGTCAGGCGTCCATGGCCTACCGGAACTTTTGTCCACAAAATTTGAAGGCGTTGCTCTGTCTAAATAATCAAAAACACGATCAATCGTTTTTTGAATGTCAGCTACCGCAGGTACTCCGTAAGTCGTGGGATAATCTGGCTTTAAAGCGTGTAAGGGAGCCGTGGCATCCGAAGCAGTGGTAATATTTTTCTGTGCCTGAACCCAAAAACTTAAAAAAATAAAAACAAAAATTATTTTTTTCATACCCACCATGCATTTGTGTATTCGCAATTTAAAACATTATTTTCAAATCATTTTTGGTCACTTTTCCCATCGCGTTTCGAGGTAATTCTTCCACAAATTGATACAGTCTAGGAACCTTATACCCGGGCAATCGCGCGCGCAACCAGGTATTTATTTCTTCTTTTGAAATGACATTTTTTAAGACTAAAACGGCGGCAACCACTTCGCCCCATTCATCATCAGGCAAACCCACAACCCCACAATCTTCTATATCGGGGTGGATACGCAATACTTCTTCAATCTCTAAAGCAGAAAGTTTATATCCGCCTGACTTGATAATATCCACGGAACTACGTCCTAAAATTTTATAGTATCCAGTATCCAAATGGGCGACATCGCCCGTTTTAAACCAACCGTCTTCCGTGAACGTTTCTTGGGTCGCTGAGGGTTTATTCCAATACGATTGGAAAACGTTCGGGCCTTTGATTTGAATTTCTCCGGGTTCCAATTCTCCATTAATTACATCGTTATCACCCATTAATCGGACTGAAACTCCTGGCAAAGGGATACCGACATGCCCAGGTCTTCTTTCCCCATGAAAAGGGTTACTGATGGCCATGGCTATTTCGGTCATCCCATACCGTTCTAAAAGCCAATGCCCACTGATGATATGCCATTTTTCCATAACAGAAACGGGTAAAGCAGCGGATCCAGATACCATTAGGCGAAATTTAAGCAAGGTGTCATATATGACATGTTGGTCTGCCGTCGACAAAGTATCCCAATGAGAAATGAGTTTAAAATAAATGGTCGGCACCGCCATAAAAACTGTCAATTCGCCTGAAAGTAAACAACTAAACACTTCGGCCGCATTAAATTTGGGCAAAAATTCACAAGTGGCTCCTACCGACAAACTACAGCCGATCACATTAATGATGCCGTGAATATGATGTAGAGGTAAAATACATAGGGTCCGATCTGAAGCTTTCCATTCCCAAGCTTGTACCAAACAAGCGATTTGAAAATCAATATTTGCATGCGTTGTGACTACGCCTTTGGGAAGTGAAGTGGTTCCAGACGTATACAAAATCATGGCGGGTCGTTCAGAAGAAATATCAGGCAAACTGATTTCCTGTAGCTCAACTTCTTCATGAACCAAATGATAGGTTTGTTGGCTTGACTGCACAAACGGCAATAAAACTTCTTGGAAATCGGTGTCGATCACCACTTGGCTTGCCCCCGTATCTTCCAAAACATATTGCAAAGAAGCGATGGGATAACTAATACACAAGGGAACGGCCACTCCGCCAGCTTTCCAAATTCCCCATTGGACTGCGACATAATGAAAACCCGGCTGGACCATAAAGGCCACTCGTGCACCATATAAGTCAGTTCCCCCTAACAAAAATCGACACGCCCATTGGTTGGACGCATCGATTAATTGTTGGTATGTATAGTCCCCATTCGGGTCTGAAATCGCTACCGAGTCAGCAAATACATGTGCACTCGACGTAATTTTGGGCATATTATAATTTTGCTTCTATTCCTATAATTTGTAGCACGGTTTGTGCGACAGATGTTTTTGGATTTACCGCTACAAAATACAAATCTTGCATACCTATTGTCGGTTGGATTTCTACTTTTATCGCCGGCATGGGTGCACCACGACGCATTCCTCCCCCACCACCAGCTTGAGCTGGAGTAGCTGGCGCGACCACAGGAGTTCCTAAAGGAGCACCTTTTTGAGCCGCGTTTGGATTAGCAGCCGCTGGAGGACCTCCAAAACTTGCTTGAGAAACCGCGATGAAATTCGTTTTACCAATCACCGGTCCTGTAGGAGAACCCACGTGTACCTCAATCACTCCACCGGAAGCGCTTGATCTACCAGGAGCTGTTGCCGTAATATCCAACGATTTGATTCCGGTTAAATCGATTGCCTTAAATCCAACATATGGATTTTGGCCAATCATATTTGTCGACTTAGACGGGGTAACCAATTGCTCAATGCCTGATTGCACATCCGCCTTTTCTGGATTTAAAAATGGATGACGTAATAATACCCACTTTTCAGATTGAACGGGAGCCATCTTTTTGTTTCCCTTGTCTAAATAAGTAGCGCGAACAACAAACACGCCTTTTGTGGCTGCATGTTCTTGAGGAATAGTCGGCGATAAATCTCCTTTTAAGGCAATTGAATTATTGGCTTTAGGATCTGACAAACTCATGATATAAGTCACCATGGTTTTAGCATCTGCTTTTGAAATTTGTGGATGGGCAGCCATCGCGTGATCACCCCATACTCCATTTCCACCAGCAATCACTTTATTGGACAATTGATCAATCATGTTTTGTCCTTTATATTTATCGGCCACTTCTTGGTAGCTAGGTCCTACCGAACGTACATTTTTGATGTGGCAAGATTTACAGTCACTTTGATTGATCAACCGCAAACCAGCGGATGCAAACAAATCACTGTCGGCCTTCCGGTGCGACTGCGCCATTTCAATCGGATCGTAACCAGAAGGAATATAATCGAGCGTAGTAGCTACCGTCTCTTCTTTAATTCCATTTCCTAACATCCCATCTTCTTTATCCTTAACAGTCACCTGATAATTGATTTTTTGACCTGGGAAATAAAAGGATTTATTGGCCGAATTTAATACGATGTCCACTTCCGGTGCTTCGTTACCTACCAACACTTCTAGTGAATTCGTGTTGCTCGCTCCTTTTGCATCAGTAGCTTTCAAGGTCACTTGGTAGGTTCCTGGATTTGTCAACACCAATTCCGGGCTAGCGCCTTTCAAGGTCTTCACCAGGGTACCTAATTTTTTAACGGTCCACGTGTAGGTTAAGGCATCGCCATCAAAATCTTTTGTGCCTTCAGCAGACAAGGTTGATTTGAAAGGAACCGCACCTTTTAATTTAGATGCGGATATTTCTACTTGAGGTTTACGGTTTCCTCCTTGGTACTCAACTTTCACTAAGCGCGCATTGTCGTTTCCTTTGAACCAAGCCGAACCATATTCCAATACATATAAATCGCCATCAGGACTAAAGCTCATATCTATAGCAGAGCCGAAATTTTGATTAGGAAGGAAGCGCTCCATGGATTTATAATTTCCTTTTTCGTCCATGGTTACGGCCATAATCCAACCGCGCATAAACTCAACAATTAACCATTTTCCTTCATAATAGGCTGGGAAAGCTCTTTTAGCTGTTGGGAAATCAGAACGGTGATATACTGGTCCGCCCGTTGCACTTCTACCCGCAGCTCCCATCAATGGAAACTCTTCTGAATTAGCATAAGGGTACCATAAGAAAGCATTTTGTGCGGGAGGCAATTCGCGTAAACCTGTATTATTAGGAGATTCGTTGATTGGATTCGCCGGATTGAACTTAGGCCCCATCGCTAAAGTCTCGAAATTAAAGTCGGTATATGGAATGTTATTTCCAATGAAATAAGGCCAACCGAAAAATCCAGGTCCTTTCGCTTGATTAAATTCATCGTATCCACGAGGTCCTTTAGGTCCATCCACAGAGGCATCTGGGCCTACTTCACCCCAATAAATAAATCCAGTTTTTGAATCTACACTGACACGCCAAGGATTTCTGTGACCCATCGTGTAAATTTCAGGCTTGGTTTTTGGCGTTCCTACAGGGAATAAATTACCCTTAGGGATCGAATACGTACCATCTTTTTCAGGATGAATACGTAAGATTTTACCACGAAAATCGTTGGTAGAGGCGGCTCCTCTTTGATCGTCCCAATAGGCTTGACCCGGACGTTCGTCTATCGGAGAATATCCTTCATTATTGCTATTACTTGTGTTGTTTCCTATGGTTAAAAATAAATTTCCTGATTTATCAAAAGTCATTCCACCGCCGGTATGGCAACATTCCTCACGTTGAACTGGAACATCTAATACGATTTTTTGTTGGTCTACTAATAACTCCTCCCCCTTTAACTCGATACGAGACAACACGTGCTTTTTCTCTGAAGGGTGTGCGTAATACACATAAAGCCAATGATTTTCTTTAAAATTTGGATCTAGTATTATGCCTTGTAAACCTTCTTCGGCTTCGCGAACGGTTCCGATCCGATTGGTATATTTCGTGTTTACATTGATATGGGCAAGTACTTTCGTTTGATTGGTTTTGGGGTCAAACTGCTTCACGTCACCCTTACGTTCGGCCAATAAAATTCGACCATCGGGTAGAAAAGTCATCATCATAGGCTCGTCTAACTTTTCAGCTAGAACTGTTTTGACAAATCGATTTTCGTCAGGGGCTTGAGCAAAGGAACTTGATATATGTAAAAAACACAAACAAGCTAATAGAGCGTAAATTTTGTTCATAAAACAGGTTGATTTAATTATTTAACAAAAATGATACAATAATCAATCAATTAAAAATTTAGCATTTATATTGCTACCAAAATTGAATATTTGTCGACAAATTTGTTTTCAACTAACCTTACAACCTATGAAATTGTTTATTCTATTATTTTTATTGCCTTTGCATTCCTTATTTAGCCAGGCGAATACGGAACAAAAGGAAATTGAGCTCGTGCTAAAAACACAAGTAAACTTATGGAATAAGGGGGATGTTCCAGGATTCATGGAATACTACGAAAAATCGGAAGACCTCAAGTTTATTGGCAAAAATGGCATTACAAGTGGCTGGAAAGCAACTTTACAACGATACCTCACTACGTATCCAGATCAAGAAACAATGGGGAATTTAACCTTTGACATCAAGGAAATCGACGTCACGGCTGGTAAAACAGCATGGATTTTGGGTAAATGGCAATTAGTTCGACCTAAAAAAGGAGATGTGGGTGGCTATTTCACCATTTTAATGAAAAAAATTAAAGGCCGTTGGCTCATTGTCAGAGACCACACTAGTTAATTTAAACCCTTGAAAAAACGTAAAACATTTCGCTTGCAATTTGCTTGGAACGTTCGTCATATTTTTGAGACTCAAGATTAGTATCGTCAAACTCCTTAGGATCCTCGTATCGAACAGGAATTCTTGCTTCGGCGCCAGG
The DNA here is from genome assembly GCA_945866095.1 of Spirosoma fluviale. Lineage (GTDB taxonomy): Bacteria > Bacteroidota > Bacteroidia > Cytophagales > Spirosomataceae > Aquirufa > Aquirufa fluvialis_A. The sequence continues at coordinate 8,791 of CAMBGA010000032.1, read as the reverse complement.
GATAAATGGACAATTCTCATCTGCATGTGAGCAAGTCATAATGGTGGCAAAAATTCCATGTGGATTAATGACATCGTCATATAATTTTGAAAAGACAATGATGGGTCTGGCGTCTTTTTGATGTAAAATAAAATAGATTGGATTTGAGTGGCCATGCTTGGAAATAATAAAGCCTGAACGTTCCAAAGAATTAATGGTTCTTTCATTGCAGGCCGTGACTTCGACACCCCCCGAATAACAAAAAGCTGGTATTTCAAAATAGTCCGCAGCCGTTTGTGCCCAAATTTGGGAAAATTGTGATCGACGTGAATTATGCGTGCAAATGAAATTGAGTCGGATGGGCTGACCCTTCTCACGCTTTGATTTGATGTAATCGATCAATAGTTGAAGAACAGATTTACGCTCATCAGATATTTCAAGCGATAAAATTGATTCTATGTTTTCGTTTAACTTAGTATTCATCTCATATTCAATTAGCAACAACCAGAATCCGGTGCGCACGTGTTAACGGTCGTTAATTCAGATACGTTTATTTTTTCCTTTTCAGAAACGGGTGGCATGCAGCAAGCGGACACATCTTGTAAAGCATAATGTGGATCATTAAATTCAGCATCTTCATGAAAGTAGTAAACTTCCCATTGAACACCATCGGGATCTGTGGCCCAAAATTTATCTTGAATCGCGTAGCAACAAGAGGTACCAATTTCCTCTTTAGAAACTATTCCTTGAGCCCTTGCTTTTTCTAATAAATTAGACATTTCCTCAAATGTTTCCACTTGAAAACCTAGGTGACCAAAATTTGATTGAACACGATCTGAATTTTCGATAAATGAGATAATTAAAGAAGGTTTATCTAAAATATATTTTGCGTATCCTGGCTTTACCTTGTTAGCAGGCTGGCCAAAAAAAGTGGTATAAAAATTCACGGAAGCCGCTAAATTGCTGACATAAAGTGATACATGCATGCGAGGAAAGCTCATAATTAACAACAGTTAGATTTTTGTGTAACATAATAATCGTCAAAGAATACTCCAAATAATTGGCTAAACTCCGCCCATTTTTCTGGATTAATGCAATAACAAACGGATACCCCTTCAATCGTTCCTTGAATAAATCCGATTTCTTTTAATTCACGTAAATGCTGGGAAATAGTTGCCTGGGCGAGTCCCAATTCCTGAACCAAATCCCCATTAATACAGGTAGTTGACCTAAATAAATACTGTAAAATCGCAATTCGCGCCGGATGTCCTAAAACTTTAGCCATATGTGCCATGGCATTCTGTTCTGTTGAAAATAAATCGGTTTTGGTAATCCCCATGACATATTATTATATTGCAATATTACGATCAATAATTTTGTATTACAAGAGGCATTTGAAAAATTGCAAAAAATTTAATGATCTCCCTTCCTTTTGAGCAATACCCCGCCAGCGGCTTCTTTGATGATATTCGTAAAAATAAAGGCATTGGAATCATATTCAAGAACTAAATTCCGTAAATGCCGAACCTCGAAACGCGTCATGATCGTATATAGAATATCGGTTGGATGACTCACATCAAAACTGTCTTTCATAAAACCTCTTTCCCCTTTATATACGGTAATTCCTTTCCCCATTTGCATGACAACGGCCTTTTTGATCTCTTCATGATTTTTGGAAATAATCGTCACGCCGATGTATTCCTCTAAACCTTCGACAACATAATCGATGCTCCGAGTGGCAATAAAATACGTCAGCATGGCATAAAGTGCCGTCACCATTCCTAAGCCAATCGCAGCAATTAAAAACAAGATGACATTGATCCCTAAAATGATTTCAGAAATGGTGAAACCGGAGCGCTTCAAGGTATATAAGGCTAAGACTTCAATCCCGTCAATGGCACAACCACCCCTCATTCCCAAACCGATACCCAACCCTAAAAATACTCCACCAAAAATTGAAATCAATAATTTATCAGAAGTAATGACAGGGTATGGAATAAAAGTTAGCGCTAATGCCAATCCTATAACGGCTAATAAAGTCCGAATGGCAAAACTTTTACTAATTAAATAGCCGCCCATGATAATAAATGGGACATTGCAAAGTATCACCAACATGGTGATCGGAATATGATAAGTTTCATGAATCAACAGTGCTACTCCAGTCACCCCCCCATCCAAGAAATGATTGGGGACTAAAAAACTTTCTAGGGCAAATCCGGCAAACAAAATGCCTGCGACAGCATAGAAAAAGTCTTGAACATTGTCTTTGATTGAATGAGTACTCATGAATATTTAGATTTAATAATTTGTAAATGTTTTTCTTTTTGCGCTGCTCTTAAATTGCGAGCCGTGTCTGTAAAATAATGATGATTTTCTAAGAATTTAATTTGTATTTGATCCCAAACAGATTCTTCATTGACCACATTTCTAGCTTTTAATTCGTTGAATAATTGGTCGCCAATGATAAAAAAATCATCCCGACCTAAATAATCTAAATCCGCATCGGCGATAATTTCTTCTAATTTATTTTGTGGTTTTTGAGGGATTTTAGTGGCTCTAATCATCCCGCAAATGATTTCAATTTCAGACAGTGTAAATCCGATATGAAATAAATGATCCTTTGCGTATTGGCAGGAAATCTCCTCATGCCCATCGGCCTGAACTAAAAAACCCGTATCATGAAAAAGTGCAGCCACCATGACAAGCTCTAAATCGCTCTCTGCTATCCCTTCTAATATGGCAATTTTACGGGCACTTGTAAATACGTCGAGCGTATGAGAAATCGAATGATAAAATAAATTGGGAGATAAGTCGACAAGCAATTCAGATATCACCAAATCATACACTTCCAAAACTTTTGGGGTACAAAAACATTTTGAAAGGGCATAAATCTGCACCTCATTTTCCTTGCCTTTAACTTTAATGGCATCCAATTTTTGAAAATCAAAAAGTCCTGAATGATCCACATCTGAAACAACGGATTCAGAAACCAGTATTTGTCCTGGTCCGGCATTTGAACATAGTCGGGCTGCTAAATTAACCGCATCACCAATCACCGTATAATTCATTTGATCCTTAGACCCTATATTTCCAGCGATGGCCTTTCCTCGATTGATGCCTATGCCGATTTCAATGGGATCCATTCCTTTTTCCCCTCTAAGCACATTGAAATCGATAAGTAATTTCTGCATTTCGATGGCGGTCAACAAAGCCCTTTTGGTATCGTCGTGGCCGTAAATAGGTGCGCCGTAAATGACCATTAAGGCATCGCCAATAATCTTATCCAAGGTACCGTTGTACTTGAAAACTACCTCAATCATCAAGTCAAAATATTCATTCAAGGTTTTGACCACATCGATCGGATCCATGCGTTCACTCATATTGGTAAAACCGCGGATGTCCGTAAATAAAGTGGTCAGCGTTAATTCCTGTCCGCCCAGATTTAATAAATCTTCATTTTCTAAAATCTTGTCGACGATCTGTTTCGATACGTATTTCTTGAAGGTACTCTTGATTTTATCCAGGTAGGAAATATCTTCCATGGCAATCACTGTACCAATTTGTTCCCCCAGATCATCGATCAGTGGGGAGATGGTCAGATTCACATGTACAGATTCATGACCCACTTTGATCAAAAAGTTTTGTTCCGAATAAACCCTAACTTCCTGCTCTACTTTTTCTAAAAGAGTCAATAATTCAGGATCCTTTTCAAATACGATTTGATAATGATTACCCATGCATTCTTCGGCTGAAATGTGTGCGATTTTGACCGCTGTTTTATTGACGTAATCAATTTCACCAAACAAATTGGTCGTAATAACACCCGTGTGAATCGACTCCATGATGTTATCATTAAATCGTTTCGATTCTAAAAGCGTATCCAATAAAAAGGTATTATTATAAGCTACGCTAGCCTGAACAGATATGGCTGAAAGCATAGCTGAATCCTCAATGGAGAAATCTGACATGCCATTTCTTAGTTCTTTGTCAAAAATAACAATCGAACCCAGCAATTGCTTTTTCCCGGTGATAGGAACAGCAATGGCAAACGATTTCTCTAATTTTTCTAACAGATTAGTCTCAATAGGAATACAGGCATGTTTCTCCGTCTGTGTAGCTAAGGTATTTAAAAAGCCTCTTTTTTTGTTGAAAATTATTTTCGACAGAACTTTTTCATCCAGGTTAAAAACGGCCTTTGGGACAAATAAATCAGAATTCTTTTCTTCAATTAAAACAAAACCACAGGAAGCATCCAAAATCCCACAGGTTCGAATTAAAATATCTTGCAATAAATCATCTACATCCTCATGTTCAATCAGGGTGTTGGTGATTTCAAGCAAAGTCTCTAATTCGAGCTGTTTGAATGCAATGTTATTCATGTCTTTATTTTTTGCGCACAGAATTTAATTCCATCGCTTCATAAAATAAACCCTTTTAAAAAGCTTAAAAGGGTATTATTTTATATAAAAAAAACTCAAAGGTAAGACTTAATGGCAATTAGGGAAAATGGAAATTAAAAATCAGCTAATGCTTCTTCTTTAGTCGCATAAACAGATGAGTATTTCGTTAAACCCATAATTTTAAAAGTCTTGTCGACGATAGGTGCCAGATTATAGTATCCTAATTTCCCATCTACCTCTTGCAATTTTTCAATGATTTCAATCAGGATAGAAACCCCGATACTGTTGACCACTTTAGTCTGGGCCATGTCTAATAAAAATCGGGTCTTTCCATTGGAAATGTTTTCGTAGCAAATGCCTGAAATCATTTCTCCTCCTTCATTATTCAAATAACCTTCAGTTGTTAAAATGACTAGATCGTTCTCTACTTGTATGCTTACGTTAAATTGGCTCATGATTCTTTCTTTTTTGTCATTGTTACAGTTGTACCTTCTTTTGTGGATTCGAACTCTACGGTATCCATTAATTCTTTTATAAGTTGTAAACCCCAGCCACGCTTGCGTTCATCGGTGCCCAACTTATTTTCAATTTTTGGAATTTGGACTTTTGATTTGTCAAAGCCAATTCCTTGATCAATCACTTTAATGACTAAGGTGTCTTCTTCCAAGATAAAATGGATGAATACATTGTTTTGAGCCTGAGAGTGCTCAAATGCATTAATGCATGCCTCGATAAGCGCCATACTGATTTCAGCGGCTTTATCTTCGCTCAAATCCATGTGCTTCGCAACTACCTCAGCCGTATTGATAGCCACCAGCTCCATGTTGGCTATAATCGGGAGTTTTAATTCAATTTTCGGTTTATCCATTTTTTCTCATTTTATTAAACATCATTTATTTTTTTTGATTATTACAAACGTTATATCATCTGGGTTGTGCAAACCATCCAGCCATTTATCTGCCTCTAAAATAAAAGAATTTTTAATTTCATCCGCAGATTTAGATCCTACAGCTTCTAAATGGTCTTTTACTCGATCATAATCATACATCTCCCCAGCTGGATTCGGTGCTTCAGGCAAACCATCTGACAACTGAATCACCACATCTCCTGACTCAAAATCCCTTTCAATCAGGTCAAAATCTTCATTTCCAAGACCACCCAAAGGCAAATTTGTTTGCAAGATTTCTTCCACTTTTTTAGTAGCTGCTTTGTATAAAAATATCGGAGGCATAGCAGCAGAGGTCATCCGTATCTTGTCATCTTTAACCTCAACGATGTTTAAGCTCATCCTTAAAGTACCTAAATCGATCTTGCGAATGACTTGATTTAATTTTTTCAGGATTAAATTGATGTTCGTTTCTGTAATACTAATTAAACTAGCCTTTGTTACAGAAACCATCATACCAGAGGCAACCCCATGTCCGGTTGCATCTCCACAAATAGATAAAATCGTTTTATCTGGCTTGACTATAAAATCATAATAATCTCCGCCTACTTCAGTAGAAGAACGAATAAAAGTTGCTATTTCCAAATCATTGTTTGTTGGCAAAATTTTGGGCAAAAAGCCTATTTGCATTTTTTTCGCCGCTTCTAATTCTTTTGTTTTTCGAGTCTCTTCAATTTTAGCAAATTTGCGCTTTTGAGCACTAGATTGTACCATCATTAAAACAAAAATGGCCAAGACAAATAAAACACAAATACCTCCGATCAATAGTTTTGTTTGCTCTTTTTGGGCATCCAACGCATCATTTTTATCCTGCTCGACGAGCGCAAAATTCTGTGCCTGATTAACCTGCTTATCACTGTAAAGGCTATCGCGTAAATCATTTGCTTTCTTTAAATACAAAAATGCTTGGCTATCTTGCCCCAAACTTCTATAGACTTTAGATAGAAGCTTATAATTATTTAGAGCTCCTAACGTATAAGAATACTTTTTAGAAAGCTCATTAAATAAGTTACCATATTTCAAACTAGAGTCTGGCATATTGAGTTTATAATAAGCCTCCGACATACCATAATATGATTCCAACGCACCTTTTAATCTACTAGTATATAACTGAATGGGAATTGCTTTGTGATAGGCCTTGATCGCTTTTTCAAAATTTCCCAATTGTATATTTAAATTTCCCTCTAATATATATGGGTATCCCCATTGTTCTAAATAGGGATATTTATTATTGATTTTTTGTCCAATGATGAGAAATTTTTGTGCTTTGTCATATTCATTGATTAATAAATATATATCGACTAAATGTATCACTCTCTGCCTAGTAGTATTTGTCAATTCGGAATTTTTGACAGAGTTTAAACTCAATAAATCCTGATCTATTTTATTTAAATACTCTAAGCACTTGTCTTTATTCCCTAAATGCGCATATATATAGGCAATTTGATAATTTATATCATTGTAAGGATTTGAAAAATAAAAAGTAGATTTTTCTGTAAGAGCTGTTTTATATCCCTTATCTAAATTAATTTTTCTATATTTTAAAGCATCAAATGCATGGTAAAGTGCAGAAGTATAGTTTCCAGAATAAATATTCTCTGCATTAGCAAATAATAAATTAATTTGTTCAAGCAGTTCGGTTGAATTAACTTCTTTGGCTTCAATTTCAGCCTTCTTAAGAAAAATTACTGCTGAATCTAGTTTACTTTGAACTAAATTGACAGCCAAACTAATATAGATTTTTGCCTTTGCCGATTTATCACTTGTTTTCTCGATTTTAAGCAATGAATCTTTAACACTTACTTTAGATTGGGCATTCAATAAATTCATGCTTCCAAAACATACTAAAAGCAAAATAAAGAATGTCTTTATAACGTTTTTCATAGGTTTAATTAATTCGTTCTCTAAATAATCTCTCTTTTTATCATGTATCAAATCAAACATGTTTAATAACGACTATCGTAATATCGTCAGGGGTTGTTTGGCCAGCCAACCAATCACTTCCTAATACCATCAATGCATCCTTTATTTCTTCAGCCGTTTTGTCTGCATTCAGTAAAATACAATCCTCAACAGCCTGATAACCCAGTTGCTCTCCTTTTAAATTAGGAGCTTCTGGTAAACCATCCGAAGCAATGACAAAAATATCTCCTTTTGAAAATGAACGTTCCTCCATATCAAAAGTAGCTCCATACAAACCACCTAGAGGCAATCCACTGATTTGTATTTCTTCGATCTTTTTCGACTTAGCTACATATAAATAACACGGTGGCATAGCCGCTGAACTAAGTTTCAATTTGTTCTTCTTAAAATGAACAATATTTAAACTCATCCTTAAAATCCCCAAATCCACTTTTTTCACAAGTCGATTTAAGTCATACAGCATTTTATTCGGCTCATCTAAAGGAAGACCGATTAGACCAGCTTTGGTGATGGACACCAACATACCCGCTGCCGTTCCATGACCTGTGGCGTCTCCACAAACTGCCACCAAACTACCATCGGGTTGAGGATGAAAATCATAATAATCACCACCCACTTCTGATGATGTTTGTAGATAAGTAGCTATTTCTAAGCCGTCCACCTTAGGCAAGGTTTTAGGCAACATTCTATTTTGCAAATCCTTAGCCGCCTCTAATTCAGCCATTCTACGCTCGTCTTCCGCCTTACCTCTTGATTTTTTCGCTTGGTATTTTCCAAACAAAATAAATAGATAGACCAACAAACCCAAGTAAATTAGGTAGGCCAAAATAGTTCTGAACCAGGGTGGAGAAATTTTAAATTTGACGCTAGTTTCATCACTCACATGGCCTGAAGCGTCCATGGCTCTAACATGAAAGGTGTAGGTACCTTCATCTAAATTGGTATATTCCTTTTTGAAATCCTTCGTATATTCACTCCATGCATCATCCTGATTTTCGAGCCAATAACTAAATGTTGTCTTGTTCTCAGTTCCATATAAAGGATAGGCCACTTCAAAGACCAGGTTGTTTTGAGAAAAAGGAAGTGTTTCGGGAACGATGGGAACGGGTTCACCATTGGAAGAAATCGACCGAATTAACGCTTTAAATTGTTGGGCTGGCTCCTTTAACGCCAAAGCAGGAAGGTAGCGATACAATTTGTTCTCCTGCGAACCAAACCAAATCACCTCATTATCTCCACTTCCTTCTGGTAAAACTCGATAACTTAATTCATCCAAATCTACTTTGTAAAAAGGGTATTTTTCATAAGTAAATCCTTTTTTTAAGTCAAAATACGTTTTGAATAATCCTTTTTTACAGACTAACCAACCATACCCTGCATCTTTATTATAGGTATAATTCCATAGTTCACCAGAAACCATTTCATCTAAGCTGAAGCCTGAATATCTAAGTTTTTGAGCTTTCGTGTCAACAATAAAAACTTTATTAGACGAATCGCAAGAAGCCAAAACATCATTATTTAAATAAAATAATCCTTTCAGCTG
>CAMBGA010000031.1 GCA_945866095.1 Spirosoma fluviale | reverse complement strand
ACTCCCTCGATGGGCTTCTGAGTTAATTTATCAACTACCTTTCCCGAAATTCTGCCGTTGGTCTGAGCCCATCCAATATTCATGGAAGCAATTAAAAGGAAAAAAATGAAATTAAGATGTAATTTTTTCATGAGTAACTAACATTTTTTTAGCCGTATTGTTCATAATACTTTTTTCAAATGCGACTATTAAATTTCACAAATGTAAGAATTATTGGCTATTCAAAGATCCTTCTTTGAATTCTCAAAAATCAGGATACTTATAAAAGCAATATGCGAGATTTGTTATGTCCATTAGCTTTACTAACTTTTGAAAAGTTAGTAAAGCTTAGGACATAGAATTAAAACTTAAAATGAATTTGGCCCCACAAACTTCTTCCTACCCCATTGATTCCAGATCCATGCATGCGATAATCGACATCGCCTATATTTTGGGCTTGTAAAGAAATACTGAAGTGTGAATTAAAAAGGTAGTTGGCCTGCAAATTAATGATTGCCCAACCCGGTGTTCCCAAAGGGTTCATTCGATTATCTGCCTTATCTCCGGCACTTAATCGGTCTTGGGCAGCGGCAAATAAAAGTTCAGAATTTACAAACAGATTTTTTCTAGCATAGCTTAGGCTGAGGCCACCATGCAAAGGAGGAATCCGCCGCATGGGTTCATTCAATGTCACGCTTTGGCCATAAACATAGGAAATATTAGCTTTTGCGGAAACGGAATTTGAAAGTTCATAACGTCCGCTCCATTCTCCTCCTCGTAAAAATGCTTTATCCACATTTCGCTTTTCGTATACGGGATAACTTTGTATTACTTTACTCGTTTTTACTCGGGTGATTAAATTTTCTAATTCAGTTTGAAAAAGGGTTAATTCCTGAAAAAATTTAGCTTTTGAAATTTTAATTCCAAGCTCATAATTTTGTGAATACTCAGGTTTTAGGTCAAAAGCAGGTAGTTCATATCGAAAATCTACGATGCCTAGGCTACCTAAATCGTCCATGTTGGGCGCCCGAAATCCCGAACTTGTATTGGCATAAAGGGAAATTCCTTGGGCAATGGCGCGTGCAACACCCAGCGAATATACGAGCGCACTTGATTTTACCTGAGTTAAGCCTAGGGTCGTGTCGGGCAGGCTAGCCAAATTTTGGTGAAACCTCAATCCGGTTTCTACTTGCCATGCATCTAAGTCTAAGTGATGAATGGAATAGATGGATTGGTATTGGTATCCCGCGGCATTGGGGTAAAGTCCCCTTAATCCTTTGATCGAATTATTGGTCAAACTTATATCATTACGCGTGCTGTTTATCCGGTCGTTGAAATAATCGATGCCGCTATGCGCGGACCAAGTAGAAGAAAATTGACTTTGTACGTCGGCCAAAATTCCCATGGTTGTGATCTCATCTCTTTCAGCACGGAGTGTCGTCGAGGCATTTTTCTGAAGCTTTCTTTGTTCGATGCTGGTTTGTTGGGATATAGAAAACTCGATTTTTCTAAAAATGGGATTTTCATATCGGCCAATAGCCTTTAAATAGCCTCTTTGGTATTTCTGTAAATCCATTTCGTTGATTTTGAAATTTTCCAATTGGATTTTGTGGAAAACAGGTACTTGGCTTTGTTGGGTCGTTTGAATCAAACCTTCTAAAACCCATTTTTTTGATAATTGCTGGCGAATTTTACCAAAATAATCCCATTCATTATAGCCGGTAGGCCGCTGCAAACCTAATCCACTCCCTCGAACCATATCGCCAAATTGCTTATTGGCCCCCACAAAAACGATGCCGGTATTTTCGGAGCTATAAGTCATTTTTAATTGCTCGCTCAGCTCCATTCCTTGGGAGGCTACGCGCGCCGACACCTGTCCGCCAAAGGTTTTTTGAGCCGTAAATTCAGGCTGAAGTGTAAAGAAATTTGCGACACCCGTTAATGCATCGGATCCGTATTGCACAGATCCACTACCTTTTAATAATTCGACTTTGGAGATTATGGAGGGGTCTATCGTGTTAAGGTATTGGTTCGGACCATAGCGAAAGGTTGAATTATTGAACCTAATTCCGTCGATAATGAGCAGGGTTTGATTCCCCGTTAAACCCCTGACAAATGCGGAACCACCTCCCAAATTGGTCTTTTGAATGAAGACTCCTGGAATATTTGAAAGCATATCCGGGGTCGCGCGTGATGCCAATTTCTCGATGTCTTTTTGTTGGAAGACACTTACAGAATAGGGAGTTTTTAAATTAGAAATCTGTTGGCGGCTCGCACTTACAACCACATTTGCTAGTGTGTCCGGATGATTATTTTGCCCAAAACCCACAAATGGGGTAAACCAACTAACTGATAAAAGCAATAGAAGCCTTTTTTTATGTCCTTTAGCTTTACTAACTTTCCAAAAGTTAGTAAAGCTTAGGACATACATAAAAAATAAAATAAAATTCTTAATCTTCATCTTCCTCAGTAGTATTCAACAAGGCAGCCCTTCTAGGTGCTGGCATTTCGGAATCTTCTCCCTTAACTGCTTTCCAAATAACTTGGTTTAATTCCAAATCGGGTGCTGAATCTTCTTTTGAGAAATCAAATTTTTCACTCATGCGAGAGCTTGCATTTTCCTTTGTATTTTTTTCGAACAAATCGACATTGGGTAAAATATGTTTGAATACAGAGAGGTCGGCTTTTGATGTGAAACTTCTAAACATCGGTGTAGCCGACGCGTCATATTGACTCATTGGAGGTAAGCCTAAAATTAATTCCATCGTTCGTAACATCGACGAAGTGGAGTATGGCGTATGGTCCACAAATCCCCTTTTCACAAATCCACCTGCTACATAGGCTGTTGTCCGGTGTGCATCTACGTGATCGGAACCATTTTGGGCGTCATCTTCTACAATAAATATGGCCGTTTCTTTCCAAATAGGAGATTTGGATAAGTGCTCCACAAACAATCCAATGGCATAGTCATTGTCGGCTACATAAGCATACGGTGTTTTTGCGCCAATTTTTTGTCCTTCTGTGTGGTCATTTGGGAAACGCAATGAATTAAAGTTCGGCACTTGCCCTTTCACTAATAATGAATCGAAATCTTTTCGCCAACGGTTAAACCTAAGCGTGTCCATAATATTTTGGTCAAACGAAGGGAAATACGTGCAAAAATGTCCGGCTAAGGAAGGAATATTGGGTTTAAAATCATCTGCAAATTCACCATAAGTTCGGTAGCTAACTCCGGCTCTTTTGCAATAATCCCAGATAAAACCATTTTTAGGATTCGCGATTTCTCGGTTGCCCTCGCCATCGTAATTTCCTCCGCGGCCGCCATAGGAAGTAGGCCAGGTTTTTTCTAAATAGTCTGTAGCATGTGCTGATGTAGACCAATTATGCCCATCAGAACTTACTTCCCCATCCACATAAAAATTATCTAAAAGAACGAAATCCTTGACAAGTTTATGTTGGTTAGGTGTGTATTTTTCGCCAAACAGCAACAATGTCGTGTCTCCATTTCCGCCCTTCACATCTGCTAAAACCTGATCGTAAGTCCTGTTTTCTTTTAGGATATAAAAGACATATTTGATGGGTGATTTATCGCCAACTTTCATGGGAATTGGATTCCCTTTTTCGCCTTTTGCGTTTAGTTCTCCAGCTTTGGTGTAGGGGGTATTTTGATAAACAGCTTTTGATAATATAGCCATATCAGCGGCTGAAGGCTCTTTAAAAATGGACATGGTCCCTTTCATTAATCCTCCGATATATTCATTCCGTACGGCCCGATTATTATCCGATTTTTGATAGGTAACCGTTTGTGTTTTAATGACTGGGTTAGGTCCTTTGGGATTGGCAAAAGAAGAAAAACCTTTTCCATTGGCCACGTAAACAGTGCCATTGACAACTTTTACTTGGGTCGGATACCAACCTACCGGAATGAATCCCAATGATTTTGATTTGCCTAAATCTTCTACTTCAAAAACCGCTAAGCAATTATTGTCGGCATTTGCGATGTATAATTTTTCCTCATCTTCGGATAGAGCGATGCCGTTGGTTGATGATCCTTCTAATGAATTTGGAAATAAGGCAGCATTTAAAACCTCGATTTCTTTTCCTTTCTCTAGGTCAATAACTGAAACAGAGTTGTCATTTGCGTTGGCAACAAAAAGAGTTTTCCCATTTTTTGTTAAAACCATTTCGTTCGGATGATCACCTACTTGGATTGCTTTTAAGAATTTTTTTGACTGCGTGTGAAAAGGTAAAATTTGGCGTCCACCCCAAACAGAAATATAGAGTACCCCTTTTGTTTTATCGAGCAAACACGTATATCCCTCAGCAGGCAAGGCGAAAGACTCCAGGACTTTTTGTTGGCGCGTATCGACTAAATAGAGTTTATTGTTGTCCTTCGTAACGACATAAAGTATCCCCGTTGCGTCATCTAAATCCAACCCAGCGGGCGAGATATTGTCTTTTGGGATGTTGCTAAGTGCGATGGTTCCTTTGTCGACTAGTTTATCTTCTACGATTTCAAAATGTAAAATGACATTATCATTTCCCCCGGATGCATATATCGTTTTGTTATCGGCAGCTATTTTAAGTCCGTACCATGATTTTGGAATGACCTTACTGTCGACGATTTCACCTTTTTTCACATTGAATAATTGGAGACTCTGAACGCTCTGTCCGTTGTTGGTTGCCACCATATAGGATTTATTGGGCGACACGACTAAGTTAAGAGGTAGATCACCTAAAGAGACTGATTTTCCATAGGGGGAAAGTTTCCAACTGTTTGGCAAAGTGACTCTTTTGGAGGCTAATTGGCCTGCGAGCGATTTCGATTGACCCATTCCTAAAAATGGCATTAAAAGACAAACGAGCAGTTTAATAGAGGTAGATAATTTCATTTTAATATGTTTAAGCTGCAAGGTAACAAAGAGAAAAAAAAGATTTGTTAACAAAGTGTAATTTCTTTACCATCCCTGGGAGAAGATTTTTAAATTAGCCTTAAAAATAAGGCAAAACAATTTAAATTTTATTCCATGTCGATTATTTATCAGGTTAACCCTACTATTTCTGTTCACGATTTGATTGACATTTTAAAAAAGTCCACGTTGGGATTGAGAAGGCCGTTGGCGGATTTAGAGGCGATGGAGAGCATGTTGGCACACGCGAATTATTACATCGGGGCATATGAAAATGGCCAATTGGTAGGAATGGCGCGTGCGATGACCGATTTTGTGTATACGACTTATCTAGCGGATTTGGCGGTCGATGAAAAATATCAGCATCAGGGGATTGGAAAAGAATTAATTAAAATCTTGAAAATAAATATCCCAAAAGCGAAATTGATTTTATTGGCCGCGCCCGCAGCGGAGGCATATTATCCTAAAATAGGGATGCAAAAACATCCGCATTGCTATTTCATTAATTAGGTAGAGGAAATTAATGGATAATAACCAGTCGTCTAGATGAATAGACTCCTTCTGTATTAGTAAAAGTCACAAAATAGTTTGCATTGGGGAATTGAGAGACGTCTATCAACTTAGTACGTAATCCTGTAAAATCCTCTTCAAAATAAATATGGCCACTCATATCATAAATAGTCAATTTGCCACTTGTAAATGTTGGCCAATCAATTTTAATTTTATCTCTTGACGGATTTGGATAAAAGTTAAATTTGGTGGCAACACTATAATTTTGGACTTCGACGGGGAAATACGAAAATCCTAAAGCTCTCATTCCTATAGAATTTTTAATATAAGGCCCTGGAAAGGGATACTCACTTTTGGAACTAATGAAATCTCTATGATAATCTGGCATATAACCAATAAAGCCTTCAAAATCACTTATAAATGTTAGTAATAATTTATTAAAATTAACCACCTCAATTTTTGAAATATAATTACCTAAACTCCTGGAATTGGTTTTATCCCAGAAAAATTGATTAACAAATTTAGAAATACGAGGGTTCCCGTTATTGTCAAGGATGGTTGTGTCATTTGGAATAACAAGCTTTTGGCCTTCATCAAATTCTAAAAATAATTTATTGCGCTCCTTCGGAGAAAAATAATATACACTTTGTATACTTGGGCTAAACACTTCATTTGTCAAGTTGCGCTTATAAACGACCTTACTAATTATTCTAAATAACTCTAAACCAGCCTGTCTATATCCTGAATTATTGTAATGAAGTCGATCAAATCCAGATAGACCAGCCGTAGCAAAAGTTTTTACGTAAGGGTCATTTTGTTGTTGACTTCTAATGTCTTCTCTTAATGTTGCTGCTTGTGGATATTGATACTCATATATATTATTTTGTGGGGTAAACAGAAATTGGGATGCGGGAAAATATTTTTTATATTTTTGTTTTAGGGTTTCAAATTTTGCCCCCCAAAGATATTTTGTGCCAATTGGTACAGATGCCTCTGATTCCCCTTGCCTGAATATTATAGCTTTTATGTGATTAATTATGCCAGCTTTTGTTGCTTTGTATAACATAATATTTCCCCCATCTGGGGAAGTTAAATTACCATCTAATATCAAATGCCAATCTATATCTGAACCACCAGCGGAAGAATTTATAATTGAAATCGGAATTTTTTCGGAATCAAACAAAAGCCTCCCAATTTCTGCAGCCCACGGGCCAATTCGAGCTCGACCTACAGGTAAAGACCATAAAGTATCCGCCAAATTATATGGACCAAAATTGTCCCCCCCTTGTACTAAACCAAAAGATCTTAACCATTCGCCCTGATAAACTAAGTCATCTATAGGTCCAATCCATGCATTTGACTGGCCACTTACTAAATAAGCATCACCGGCAACTACATTTTTTCGCTTAACCACCAAGCTAGAATCTTTTCCTTTAAACCCATAAACTTCAAAATCATATTCTGCTAATTCTGCTGGTATTTGAAATTTAGTCGAAAATTTAGCAAAAGAGCCGCTAAATGTTAAGGCCAATTTCTGGTATTTATTGTTAGCCCCATTTCGCAAAACCCGAATGGATACAGCGGTAAAATCGGCAGATTTTGCTACCCCCGCTACCGCAATGTCGGCCAAATTAGTAGATTCCCTAGGATACAATTGAAAATCTTGGGGTAATTTATTGAAAGTAAAAGAGCCAAAAGTCTGAGCTGAAGTTTTACTTAACAAAAATAAACTAAAAAATAAAAGTGAAATAATTTTTTGCATCTCAGTTAACAAGGCTTTGCTTTTAAGTCTAGCAATTTACAAATAATCACCAAATTATTCTGAAATAATACCCCTAAAAATAATTTTAGCAAATCTCATTTCATTAAAATCTATTAACTTTGAAACTTATCAGGTCTATTATGAACGTCGTTGTTTTTACAGGGGGTAATGGAAATGCTAATCTTATCAAGCACTTAAAAGACTTATCCTATGTGAATTTAAGCCTTTTAATCAATGGATATGACGACGGGCTTTCCACGGGGGTTATTCGGAGTGCCAACCAAGGTATGCTTGGGCCCTCGGATTACCGTAAGAATTTCACGTATATTTTAGATGATTTCACCGATTATAACCCCAATCTTAAAAAACTTTTTGAACATCGACTAAGTGAGGAAGAAACGAGAGTCCTTCTTCACAACCCAAATGAATTGATCAAAAATCTGATTCAAGAACATTATGCATTAGACCGCCGTTCAGAAAATTTTATTACTCGATACTTTGAGTTTGGTTCTCAAAAGCTTTTAAACTTCACCCATAATTTTTCCATTTTGAATGGTTTTAGTTTGGGGAATATCATTATTGGCGGCATTTATGCAGAAACGAACGACTTCAATCTTGCATTGTATCTACTAACAACCCAATTTGAATTAACAGCCAAAATTATCAATATTTCTACGGCCGATGATTCCAAATTAGTGGCCTTTGACGGGGACGGTAATTTTTTAGCGAATGAAGCGGACATTGTTAACTATGATGGCAATAAGCCCCTTTCAGAATTCTATTTATTGCCTTTAGATGAGCTAAATGCGCTCGATAAACAAGGAAATTATAATAAAGAAGAAATAGAGCGAATTTCAAAAATACCATCCGTTTCTAAAGAGGCCCTTAAAGCGCTGAAAGATGCCGATCTGATTATTTTTGGTTCAGGGACTCAGTTTTCTTCCCTCCTTCCATCTTATCGAATTTGTAAGAATTCGATTCTAAAATCGAAGGCTCAAAAAGTATTAGTTATCAATAATAATTATGACAATGACACAAGAAATATTCAATTTGACGAGTTTGCACAAAAAATTCTAAATGAATTAGACCAATCAAATTGTGATTTTTTTGACTCCATTATCGTAGATACAAATTCAGTTATTAAGCCTATTCAGTCGCTTCCCAATTTGACCACGGCTAATGTTGCTGATCCTTCAGGGAAACATGATGGTCAAAAGCTATGGACTTGGATCAATCGATCACTGGATATTAAATTGGGGGAAGTTCCCGTGCTCATCTCTTTTGCCAAAAATACCGAGGATTTTATTAAAGAATATTACCATAATGAGATGGAAAGCCTTAATAGCGACCCAACGAGGGTAATAAAATTTTACCAAAAAGGAGAAAAAGAGGCATCCTCATACACGCTGCATTTAGATGCTTCGGGGAAAGTGTCACTTTATGAAATTGACGCATGGATTCGAATCATGCAATTAAACCAATTAGATGCTGTGATAGGTTCTAGGTTTGAGTCGAGACGCCAACTAATCAACTCGTTCAAACACTCGATTGTCGAGTCTAATTTAATCTATTTATTTGCCCTTATTACTTCGTATTGGGTTAGTATCGTCTATTTTATTCGATTTTGGAGGATTATGCCCGATCCACTCAGTGGCATTTATTTGATCAAATCAAAGCATGACATCCCCTACAAAAGCCTATCCTATTTCTTGAAAAAAATAAATAGAAAAAAGAATTTCGAATTTGTTTCCTTGCCCATCAGTTACCGCACATTTAAAAAAGTTAAAATTTTAACCAAAATAAAAAATGTAATCGTCAACTTGTTTGGTCTCTATGTATAATCTACTTTTTGATTTTGATGGAACTCTTTTTGACACTGATTCAGCTCACGAATTAGCATTTCAAAAGACTTTTGAGGCATTTAGCTTAGGGGAATGCCCCCCTTATGAATCATTAAAAGGAATTAAAACCAAAGACGTTTTTGCTAATTATGCGGACGATGAGGCCATGGTAAAAAAACTGGCTTCATTCAAATCGCAAACCTATCAGGCCGACCTAAATTCCATTAAAGCCTTGGTTGATTTTGACCTAATTCGGCAGTTGAAAAGTACAGGAAATCGCGTTTTTATTGTAACGGGAGGAAGTCGGCTCTCCATCGACCTATTGCTTAACATGCATCAAATTGCTGGTTTTTTTGACGGAATTATTGCCGCTAATGATTACACAAAATCCAAACCAGATCCAGAACCTTTTTTAACCTGTATTTCAAAATTCAATATTTCAGGCTTAACGCATGGAATCGAAGACTCAATGCAAGGCATAGAAAGTCTTAAAAATGCAGGAATATTTGCTGTTGGAGTTCATAACCCAAAAATTGCCAAAAAATCAGATTTGTACTTTCCTGAAATAAATGAATATTTAAAATATTTAATTGCCCAAGGATGAAAAAAGTCATCGTAATTCCTGCTGCAGGTAAAGGAAGTCGCCTCCATAGCGATTTGCCAAAAATATTTACCGCTATTTATCAGTCCAAATCTATTTTTGACTTGATTGTGGAGCAGGGAACCTCACACGTTGACGAAATGATTTTACTTTTAAGTCCCGCGGGCAAAGAATATTTCGACCTTCATATCGCCTCTTCTGCACCCAAAAATGCACATGTTTGGGTACAAGAATCTGCCACCGGAATGTTTGACGCTATGAATCAATTATTTGAATCGCTCTTAAATCGCCAGGAAGATTTTCAAGTAATTGTGCAATGGGGAGACCAACCGTTTTGTGATGCCGAATTGCATCAAACCTTATTTTCAGACCTAAATAAATTTGAAGTTTCAGTCCCTCTTGTTTGGGTTTCTTCGCCCTATGTTCAGTTTAAATTAGGCTCCCCATTAGCCGTTTGGGAAAGTAGGGAAGGCGAAAAATGTGATGCTTTTGGATTTAAAGATATGGGGATTTTTGCCTTTACCCGTGGGTCCATTGACGCCGCATGGCCATTGTATAAAATCAATGCGCCCTTTGGGAGAGTTACGGGCGAACGAAATTTTGTTAAATTTTTTGAAACCATCCAGCAGAAAACCGAGATTTTTTGGCGCTTAGATCAGCCGTATTATAAGTCCATTGGTATCAATACCCCCGAGGAACTTAAGGAAGCTAATTTATTTTTAAGCCAAAAAGAGCAAATCCATTAAGGTTCTAGCGATAAATCGTAAATTTGTCGATTAACATTTTATTATGCATTATTTAGTTACTGGCGGCGCCGGATTTATTGGGACTCACTTGTCTAATTACTTGATTTCTTTAGGTCATCAAGTGACTATTTTAGATGACATGTCTTTCGGTGATCCCACTAAAATTCACCCTAAAGCCAATTTGATCATTGGTAAAATTGAAGATAGCAATTTGTGCCTAGAGGTGACTAAAGATATAGATGGCGTGTTTCATATGGCGGCATTTTCCAGAAGTGGTCCATCTTTTGATATGCCAGAACAATGCCATGAAAGCAATGCTTTAGGGACTTTAAATATACTTCAAGCGTGTAAAAAAAATGGAGTTAAGCGCATCATATATTCCGGATCGTCAACCTTTTATGGCAATAAAATAGGGGTCCAAAAAGAAGGAGATCCAGGAGATTTTCTGAACTTTTACGGCCTAACTAAGCATGTGGGGGAATTGTATGTTCAGCAGTTTTATCGAAACTTTGGACTTGAATGCAATATTTTGAGATACTTTAATGTGTATGGTCCAGGCCAACCAGCCACAGGGGCGTATGCACTAGTTCTCGGGATTTTTATCGATCGATTTAAAAAAGGAGAGAGACTTGAAATACATGGATCCGGCGAGCAAAGACGTGATTTTATTCATGTCTTGGATATCGTCAAAGCGAATGTTGCCGCGATGAATTCCGCGACCGTCGGTGAAATTTTTAACATCGGCTCGGGCGTCAATTACTCCATAAAAGAATTAGCTAATTTCTTCCCTATTGAAAATTACCATACAGAAAGGAGATCTGGGGACGCGGAAGAAACGTTAGCCGATATATCAAAAGCTCAAAAATACTTAGATTGGAACCCGGAAATATCTCTTGAACAAGGAATAAGCCAATTAATCGAAGAATGAAATCCATCAGCATCGTCACCGCAGCCTTTAACGAATGCCCCGGAATAATCCAGTTGGCAAACGAATGGCTGACGTTTTTCGGTCAGCATTCCGATATATCCGAAGGAGAAGTAATCATTTGTGATGATCATAGTGATTTTCAACAATATGAATCTTTACGCGACGCCTTCATCGGAAACCATCGGGTGACCATTTTGCGAAATGAGGTCAATGAAGGACCCGGGTTTTCATTTCAAAAAGCCATTGCTCAGGCCAAATTTGACTGGACTTTAATCACCGATTCGGATGGCCAATTTCCTATCGATAACGTGAATCAAATGCTTTCAGCATTAGGCAATCAAGAGGCTGATATTGTTTTTACGTATCGGAATCGCAAATATGACAATGAGTTTAATCGCTTTGGGCAAAAGGTTTCCAACAAACTTTGTAACTCAATCTTTAATTCCCAACTTCAAGATTTTTCTTGTGCATTTAAATTAGTCAAAACGCAGTTGCTTCAATCGCTAAAATTAGATGCCAGGTACATGAATTATTCATTAGACCATACTGGGAAATTACTAAACTCCTCAGCGAAATGGATCGAAACTCAGGTTACTTGCCGCGTAGCTGAGGCCAGAAAGAGAAATATTTCTAGCGAAATAAAACGAGCTAAAAATCGATTTTTATACATTGCCTACTTATTCTTCACCCAGTACCTTCGTAAAAATAGAGTCATTTTTTAATGAGTCTGCGATAAAACTATGTTCTCGAAAATCCCTTTATTTCTTAGTTTATTGGCGTGGGGATTTATGGCATTTCTATTAATTACCTTATCTTTTTACAATCAACCCAGCGTCACCGATGACTTTTGCTTCGGTTGGATGGGCAAGGAATATGGAATATTTCTGGGCGCATATCATTATTATGCGGGCTGGAGCGGGCGCTATTTCGCCGACCTTCTCCTTCATTTTAATCCCTTAGTTTTTAGCACATCCTTTGAGCATTTTAAATGGGGAACGATCGCCTTAATTGTGATTGGCTTTGCTAATGGCTACTATTTTTTTAAAAATGTATTCCATTTTTCGCACAGTAACCCGAACCTCTGGATACTTTCATTGGTCAGCCAAGCCGTTTGTTGGTATACGATTCCAGGCCTTTTCCAATTATTTTACTGGTTCTCAGGCCATTATTACTACTTGTCTTTTCAATTAGCCATTTTATTTGTCAATGTATATTTCTATTGTTCTAAGCCCATATTAAGAGTGATTTTGCTTTCTTGTATCATTTTTTGTTTGATCGGGTCAAGCGAAATTTCTATGATCATGTTCTCTGGAATTTTTTGGCCATGGCAATTATATATGGCATGGAAACAGAAAAAAATCAAATTAGAGACCGTTTTATTTTTAATCATTTGGGGCATTTCCATAGGACTAGTTTTACTTTCCCCAGGAAATAAAGTGCGTGCCCCTAAACATATTGATTACATCAAAGGACTCACAGAGTCGATGTTGAATTTTAGCATGTTGCTTAAAATTTACGTTAAATCACCGCTGATTTGGGTATTTAATTTATTGTTATTTGTCACAATTGACAAGCCTAAAAAGCGATACTTGTTGTCAATCATGGAAGTAATAGGCCTTTTAATCTTGTTCTTTATCAGCTATTTTTTAGCTTTTGTTCCCATGGCTTTAGCCCTAGGAGAAGACTTTATCCCGGATCGAATTCAGAGTTTAATCTTGATGTATTTGATTTTCGGGTTTGGGTATCTTGTCGTTTGGATGAAATATAAGGTAGGCCAATTGAGCCCTTCAAGCCCGACTATTTCTCAAATCTCATTACTAGTCGTGTTCATAACACTCTTGTTTTTTAATCAAAATTCAAAACAATTTTATGAGGAATGGCGTTTTGATAAAGCTAAAAAATACGCCAATGAAAATGCACAAAGGTTTGATTTGATCCTTAAATCAAATAATCAACAGGTGATCATTACTCCCATCGAAAATAAAAATACCATGTTTTTTATGGAAGAATTATCCACTGACCCTAAACATCTTTGGTGTAAATGCATAGCCAATTATTATGGCAAAGCAGATATACATTTAGGCAAATAATTATATCTTTATTTAATCAACAAATTTTGAGCATGAAATTAAACGTACTTTATGGGCTCGCGCTAACTTTTTTATTAGGCTCTAGTCTTTCATTCGCCCAAACATCGTATCCCGCTAACGATGTGGCCACCCCACGTTCAGGATACTACGTTTTTACAAACGCAAAAATTTATAAAGACGCCAAAACCATTATCAATTCAGCTACCCTGATTATCAAACAAGGGAAAATCGAAGCTGTTGGCATTAATTTGCCTCTACCAAAAGACGCCATTGTCATTGACTGCAAAGGCAAATCGATTTATCCTTCCTTTATCGATATATATAGTGATTATGGGATGAACCAAGTGCAGCCCTCCATGACTACTTATCGCTCGCCATCCCAAATGCTTTCAAATACCAAGGGGCCTTATTCATGGAATCAAGCTTTGAAAACAGAGGTTTTGCATGTTAAAAACTTTTCAGTGAATGATGCAAGGGCTAAGGAATATAGGAAATTGGGATTTGGTTCTGTGCTGACGCATCATTTAGATGGTATTTCACGGGGTGTTGGGTTATTAACAACGCTTGCCAAAGAAAAAGAAAATATGGTGATCCTAAAAGAAAAAGCGTCCGCTCACTTTTCTTTCGACAAGGGTTCTTCCACGCAAGATTATCCAAATTCGTTGATGGGGAGCATCGCTCTTTTACGCCAGCATTTTTTGGATGCCAATTGGTATAAAATCAAACCAAGTCAAGAAGGACTAAACCTTACCTTGCAGGCATTCAACGACAATGCAAACCTTCCGCAAATATTTGAAGTTTCCGATAAATGGTCTGTTTTTCGGGCTAACAAAATTGCTAGTGAATTTGGGGTTCAATATATCTTTAAAGCTGGGGGCAATGAATACCAACGCATTGACGAAGTTAAAGCGATTAAAGCGTCTTTCATTTTGCCTATCAACTTCCCACAAGCGATGGATGTGGAAGATCCAAATGATGCGCGTTTTGTCAACGTGTCGGATTTAAAGCATTGGGAGTTGGCGCCAACAAATCCAGCCGCTTTTGAAAAGGCTGGGATTCCATTTGCTTTGACCGCGAATGGGTTAAAGGATATAAGTCAGTTCATGCCCAACTTAAAAAAGGCGATTCAAAATGGATTATCTGAAGAAAAAGCGTTAGAGGCTTTAACCTCAATACCGGCTTCATTGCTAGGAGTTTCAAGTTCAGTAGGTAGTTTGGATATAGGCAAATGGGCCAATTTCCTCATTACGACCGGTCCTATTTTTGCGGACAAAACGGTATTGGTTGAAAACTGGATTCAAGGATCTTCTTATGGAATTTCGACGGATTCCAAAATGGAATTGGCGGGCAAGTATAAGCTTACATTAGGAAATCAAAATGCTCAGTTGGCAGTCACAGGCGAAACCGGGAATTATAAAGCTCAATTAATAGGGAAAGATACCTTGGCCGTAGAATTTAGTCAAAAGGACCAATTGGTCAATTTGACATATACTGCCAAAGCAGATCAAGGGAAAAAGACTCGCCTATCGGGTGACTTTTTAGGAAATTCAATGTTAGGTACGGGTACTTTAGGGAATGGAGAATGGGTTTCTTGGCAAGCCACTCGTGAAGCCAATGCAGATACCGTGAGCACTAAAAAGCGTCCTACAAAATCAGAAGAATTGGGATCGGTCGTATTTCCGTTTAATGGATATGGACAAAAAACGATTCCAAAATCAGAAACTATTTTGATTAAAAACACAACTATTTGGACGAATGAAAAATCTGGTGTTTTAAAAGAAACGGATGTACTGATTAAGAATGGGAAAATTGCCGCAATTGGAAAAGGACTGAAAGACCCAACGGCCCGTTTGGTTAATGGAGCCGGGAAACATGTTACCGCGGGAATCATTGACGAACATTCGCATGTTGCCGCGTCTGGGGGAATCAATGAATGCTCTCAATCGGTTACGGCGGAGGTACGCATCACCGATGTGATTGATCCTGAGGATGTGGATATGTACCGCCAATTGAGCGGCGGGGTAACATCAAGTCATATCTTGCATGGTAGTTGTAATACCGTCGGCGGACAAACTCAACTATTGAAATTTCGTTGGGGCCAAACAGCCGAAGGCTTAAAGTTTGCTAATTGGGACCCATTCATCAAGTTTGCTTTGGGGGAAAATGTGAAACGATCATATAATCCATCGAATCCGAGATTTCCAGATACAAGAATGGGAGTGGAGCAAGTTTTAACGGACGCTTTCACACGTGCACGTGATTATGAAAAACAAGGTCCTGGAAAGCGAATTGATTTGGAATTAGAGGCTTTGGTTGAAATATTAAATCATAAAAGATTTATCACTTGCCATTCCTATGTACAAAGTGAAATTAATGCCATGATGAAAGTGGCGGATAAATTTGGTTTCACTGTGAATACATTTACCCATATTTTAGAGGGCTATAAAGTGGCGGATAAAATGAAAGCGCATGGTGCCAGTGCGTCAACGTTCTCAGACTGGTGGAATTATAAAATGGAGGTGGTCGACGCGATTCCTCAAAATGCCTTTTTGATGCAAAAAAATGGTGTAAATGTGGCCATCAATTCAGATGATGCTGAAATGGCGCGTCGTTTAAATCATGAAGCAGCCAAATCCATTAAATATGCGGGAATGTCAGAAGAAGATGCCCTCAAAATGGTTACGTTGAACCCGGCAAAAATGCTTCATGTGGCTGATCGCGTGGGCAGCATTAAAGAAGGTAAAGATGCGGATCTAGTTATTTGGTCTGATCATCCATTAAGTATTTATGCAAAATCTGAAAAGACGATTGTGGATGGCGCGGTTGTTTTTGATCGCGAAGTAGATGCGAAATTGCAAGTTGACCTAAAGAAAGAAAAGCAAAGATTAATTCAAAAAATGATCTTGGCTAAAAAAGGCGGTTCTGCAACCAGGCCTATGACTCCATCATTCAGAGAGGAAAATATGTGCGAAGATGATCACGGACATGGCAAGAGTCTTTGGGATCGGATTTCCCAACGTATGATTTTAACAGAAAACTAACATTGACACATCACATGAAAAATATATTATATATCGCAATATGCTTGGTTTCATTTCCATTGTTTTCCCAAGAAACCATGCATCCGTCACCAGCTCAATCAAAAAAAATCGTGATTACCGGTGGAACCATACACATAGGAAATGGCCAGGTGGTTTCTGGAAATATCATCATTGAGAAAGGGAAATTGAAAATTGACATGAATTCGCCTGCTTTGACAGGGGATATTGAACACATCGATGCCACAGGAAAGCAAATTTATCCGGGCATTATTGCTCCTAATACCAATCTGGGTTTGGTGGAAGTTAGTTCAACTAAATCGACGGTCGACAATGTAGAATTAGGTGATATTCACCCCAATATTCGATCTATTGTTGCCTATAATACCGATAGTAAAGTAATCAATACATTGCGTTCGAATGGGATTTTACTGGCTCAAATTGTCCCAAGTGGGGGTTTAATTCCTGGAACTTCTACCGTGGTCCAATTGGACGCTTGGAATTGGGAAGATGCTGCCTATGCCTTAGATAATGGAGTTCATTTGACCATGCCCGCTTTAATTAATCGGCCTTCATTTATGAGCTATAGACGTCGAGATGCGGATGTGGACCAAGTTAAATTAGGATTAGAGCGCATTGATATGGCAAGAAGTTTTTTCAAAGAAGCTCAGGCCTATTTAAATGAAAAAACACATGTCGCGACTAATCTAAAATATGAGGCTTGCAAGGGATTGTTTGATCGGTCTAAATCCTTGTATGTCAACTGTGACCTGGTAAAGGAGATGTTGGCCGCCATACATTTAGCTGCCGAATTTAACTTTAAATTAGTGATTGTTGGCGGTACAGATGCTTGGATGATTGGCGATATTTTGAAGGAAAATAAGGTCGCGGTCATATTAGCTGAACCACATAGTTTACCGGCAACGGATGATGATGCGGTAGACCAACCTTATAAAACAGGAGCGATGCTTCAAAAAGCAGGTGTTTTATTCACGATTTGTCAAGATGGGTCTGATGGATACAACCAACAACGTAACTTGGTTTTCCAAGCAGGAACCATGGCGGCTTATGGCTTGACAAAAGAGGAGGCATTGCAAGCGATTACTTTGAACGCTGCCAAAATATTGGGCATTGATTCGCGTACTGGAAGTCTTGAAAATGGAAAAGATGCCAATCTTGTTATTTGTAATGGAGATATTTTAGATATGAAGTCAAGTACGGTAACACATGCTTTTATTCAAGGAAGAGCTGTCAACTTAGATAACAAGCATAGCCAACTGTTTGAACGATATAAGTATAAATATTCGATTAAGTAAAAAGAAGAGCAGTTAAAAAGGGAAGGAGTGGAATTTATTCTACTCCTTTTTTTGTCATTTTTTCAAATGCTACATGTCATTAAAAGACATTTCTAAACCATAAGTCTAGTAAAATTCTTTAAAAGCGCTTTTGAAATCAGTATAGTTATTAATTTTAGAAATATTGTTTAGTTTGATTGCTAATTTGATAAACATATTTGAAATAGAAATAGATTTTTAACCTTAAACGCCTACCACTATGAAAACAAAATTAAATTTCTCAGTACTTTTAATTAAATCTCGTCGCAGTAAGCGATTGACCCAACGCGAAGTGGCTCAGGCCGTCGGGGTAAGCCAAAGCGCTTACAATTATTGGGAGTCTGGCAAACATTACCCAAACGTTCAAAAGATTTTTTCTTTAACTCGAGTCTTGAGTATACCGATTGAAGAAATGATTGGCGGTTGACCTTTAAAATCCTTGGACTTAATCACCAAGGATTTTTTTATTCGTGGACTTAATATGATTACCTTTGAGTGATGATCATTTATCTAAAGAATTTAACGAGTTTTATTTTCGTTGTTGGATTGCTCCTAGGTTGTGGCAGTGCTGAGAAATCAGTACAAAAAAATACTTATTTTGCATGGTCGGCTTTCTTAAAGCAACAAATTAATGGGTTTGCCCAATCAAATCAAAGGGTTCACAAGACGGTGGTCATGGACGGGAAAAAGGAGGTTAAAATTGTCTCAAATGTAGATTGGGAAAAGGAATTTGCCCTATACCTAGAGGCGGATCTTAATAAGCCAGCATATGAAAAGAGTTACGATAACCTTTCGGAACCTGGATTTTACTGGTATTCTTTGAAAAAAGATGAAAATTTACCAGTCAAAAAGATGATCATTCATTTAGATGCTAATGAACGCCCAACCAAAATGGAAATTGAGATTTCTCAAAAAAACTTTTTATTTGAAACACGGAAAAAGCTGTTTATGAATTTTTCAGAGGGACGCATTCAAACGTATTATATCGAAGGAATGCAGCAGTTTTTTTTAGCAGAGCCTACCAGCTATAAAATACTAGGCGTGCTAATCGCCAAATAATCCACTCGATAAATAGCGATCTCCTCGGTCACAGATTATACATACAATTAGGCCTTCTTCTAATTCATTCGCCAGTCGGATGCTAGCTGATACGCCTCCGCCACTACTCATCCCACCAAAAACCCCTTCTACTTTCGCGAGTTTTCGAGTCATTTCGGTGGCCTCCAACTCGGAAACGTCCATGATTAGGTCTACGCGTGAAGGCTCATAGATTTTAGGTCGGTATTCGATGGGCCAACGCCTGATTCCGGGTATTTTAGACCCTTCGGTCGGTTGGCAACCCACGATTTGTATTGCAGCATTTTGCTCCTTTAAATACATGGAAGTCCCCATAATCGTTCCTGTAGTTCCCATGGAGCTAACAAAATGCGTAACTTTTCCCTGAGTATCTCGGTAAATTTCAGGTCCTGTGGTTCTATAATGGGCTAAATAATTATCCGGGTTTTCAAATTGATTCAACAAAATGTATTCGCCAGATTTCGATTTTTCTACGGCATAATCGCGCGCTGCTTCTATGGTTTCAGTCAGAGTTACCCGCGCCCCAAAGGCCTCCATCGTCAGTATGCGTTCTTTGGTCGAATTGGATGGCATAGCTAATTCAATTTCGATTCCATATAATCGCGCAATCATGGCTAATGCGATACCTGTATTCCCTGAAGTTGCCTCAATTAATTTAGTCCCCGCCTTGATTTCTCCTCGCTCTAATGCTCCCTGAATCATGCTTTTTGCCGCACGATCTTTGACAGATCCTCCTGGATTATCACCCTCTAATTTACCAAAAATTTTAACTTTGGGATTATCATGCAAACGAGTAAGTTCCACTAATGGGGTATTGCCAACCAAATCTAACAAGTTGCTCATTTTAACCTTTGATTAATTTTGAATTGGCCTGATGGTAAATTTTTGTTTGTTCGGGAACACTATGTGTTAGCCAAACATTTCCACCTATAATTGATTCTTTTCCTACGACGGTTTCACCCCCTAAAATGGTGGCACCTGAATAGATAACCACTCCATCCTCGATGGTCGGGTGTCTTTTTGTCGAGGCCATTTTCTTGTCGACGGAAAGCGCACCTAATGTTACCCCTTGATAAATTTTTACTCGCTCGCCGATCGTACATGTCTCGCCTATTACGATCCCAGTCCCATGATCCATGAAAAAATACCGACCTATTTTTGCCCCCGGATGAATATCGATACCCGTTTTTGAATGCGCATATTCGGTTAAAATTCGAGGGATCAACGGAATAGATAGTTGGTGTAATCCATGGGCCAACCGATAAAAAGCCATGGCATAAAATCCTGGATAGGTTCTAATTACTTCATAATCAGTGCTGGCAGCGGGGTCGCCTTGTACCATGGCCTCCACATCGGTCAATAACAATTCGTGTATTTCTGGAATTTGATTAAAATATGCTTGGGCTAATTTTTCCGGTGATTCCTTCAGCTCATTTTTCATCGCATGTAAAATGCTTTCTAATCCAGTTTCTAAACTTTCAAATACAGCCTTTAATTCGGCTTTTGTTTTGAAATGCATTTTGGACTGCTCAGGAAATAGCGTTAGGACAATTTTGGTAAATAGCTTTTTGATTTCGGATGTAGCCGGAAATGCACGCGTATGAACGTGCTTCTCTAAGATGTTTGCGATAAAAGATTCAGGCAGCATAGAATTAAATATTAAAAT
>CAMBGA010000030.1 GCA_945866095.1 Spirosoma fluviale | reverse complement strand
AGTCAACAGGCTTGCCAACGACTAGAAGTTTAGGATTTAATTTAAATGTTAAATTTTAAATCGCTTTAAACGAAAAATAATATGAAAAAGATAGCAATAATTTTATTTTCAGCATGTGGGTTAATAGGACTCAATGCTTGTGATGCGGGCTTCGACGAGATGAATGTAAACAAAACAGCGGCAATAGCCATCAACCCTGTTTTTGCATTAAATAACGCCGTAATTAATACTACTCCTCCGTCACCAACCGTTCTTTATGAAATGGGGATAGTCCAACAAATTGTTTCTCCAAACTCTGGGGTTTTAACAGGGGCTAATTTTAATCAAGATAACCGTGATAATACGCAGGCAACTTGGCAGCGTTATTACCGTTCTGTGATTCGAAATACGTATGATGTGATCGCTACAACCAAAGATCCTTCAAGGACTAATTTGGTTAACATGGCTAAAATTTTACAATCATATGCCTTTTTAGTGTTGACAGATACGTATGGTGATATTCCTTATACAGAAGCGGGAAAAGGGTATACTGACCAAAAAGTTTATCCTAAATATGATAAACAACAAGCTGTTTATGCTGGAATTATCAAAGATATATCGGATGCAGTAGCTGCCTTAGATGCTAGTAAAACTAGAGAAACAGCTGATGTCCTTTTTGGAGGTGATGTGGCAAAATGGAAGAAGTTTGGAAATTCACTTTTGCTTCGTATCGGAATGCGCTTGTCTAAAGTGGACGCAACCCAAGCGCAATCATTGGTGTCCAAGGCCTTAGCCGGTGGAGTTATCACCACAAACGCAGACAATGTGCTTATTCTTCATGATGCTAACTATTTAAATAGTATAGGCCAATTGTTAAACGCTACCGAGGCGAACAACTTTTACCTAGCTGCACCATTCGTTGATTATTTAAAGAAAACAAATGATCCACGTTTGAGGTCAATCGCGGTACGTTACGTGGGAGCCACTTCAGGAACTCAACAAACGCCTGCTAGGGCGGTGATTGATCCTGCGGTTCAGATTGGAATGCCTTTTGGCTTTGATAACTCATCTATTAGCGGACCTGTTAAGACATTAGGTTTAGCTAGTTTTTATGATTTTAGTCAAGCCGACAGAACTCGAATGAATAAAACAACGGCTCGCGCTTATCTAGTAACGGCTTCTCAAACTAATTTATTATTAGCTGAGGCAGTAACAAGAGGTTGGGTTACAGGAAATGCCAAAGATTATTTTGAAGCGGGTGTTAAAACACACATGGCCCAAGTAAGTGAAATGGATGCTAATTCAGTGGTTTCTTCAAGCGCCGTGGATGAATATTTAGCTGCAAATCCATTCAATTCTACAACGGCCTTAGAGCAAATTAATACGCAATATTGGATTTCATGTTTCTTAAATGGGCCTGAAGCATTTGCTAATTTCCGCCGTACAGGATTTCCTAAATTGGCACCCAATCCTTTCTCAGGCAAGGCTATCAAAGGAGATTTCATCAATCGCTTAACGTATCCTAACTCTGAAATTTCAGTTAATTCGGTGAACGTAAAAGCAGCGATAGCGAACCAAGGTGCGGATGATTTAGATACCAAAGTTTGGTGGCATAAATAATGAATATCATAAACCTATAACATATATGAAAGATTTTGTAAAACGTTTTAGAGCAGAGGATAAGGCCAAAGCCCAAGAAAACTCAAGAAGAAATTTCCTTCGCAATTCTGCCTTAGGCGGTTTGTCATTGGGAATGATTTTTGATCATGATCCTGAAAAGGAAATGGAGTATATTACTCAAAAAGTGAACAAATCGAGTAATCCCTCAGAACTTAAAATTACAGATATTCGAATTGCTGTCATTGATAAGGCTCCCATGACTTGTCCCTTGATTCGTATTGATACAAACCAAGGATTAGTAGGATGGGGTGAGGTGCGCGATGGCGCAAGTCCGAAATATGCCATGATGCTGAAAAGCAGATTGATGGGTCAAAATCCATGTAATGTGGAGAAGATTTTCAAAATCATCAAGCAATTTGGCGGTCAAGGAAGAGCTGCTGGGGGTGTT
Organism: Spirosoma fluviale; assembly: GCA_945866095.1. Classification (GTDB taxonomy): domain Bacteria; phylum Bacteroidota; class Bacteroidia; order Cytophagales; family Spirosomataceae; genus Aquirufa; species Aquirufa fluvialis_A. Next base: position 18,629 of record CAMBGA010000030.1, on the reverse strand, counting down.
TGTGGAGTGGAAATGGCACTATGGGATTTAGCTGGAAAGGCTTTTGGCGTTCCTGTGTACCAAATGCTAGGAGGTAAGTATCGCGATGAAATTCGAATTTATGGAGATACTCCTGAGGTCGCAGATCCAAACGAATTTGCTAAAAAAATGAAGGAACGTCAAAATTTAGGTTTGACATTTTTGAAAATGGACTTTGGTATTCAATTATTAGCTGATGTTCCTGGAGCTTTAGTGGGTGGAAAGAATTGGGATGTAAAGAGACAATGGGGGAATAACCCATCTGCGAGGGGAAATGCTCGTTCGTATAGCTGGACGAAACATCCTTTCACACGTATCCAAGTAACCGATAAAGGGATTCAGTATTTAGCTGATTATGTGGGCACAGTTCGAAATGTGATCGGGTATGATACTCCACTTGCAGCGGATCATTTTGGTCATTTTGATGTAAATACCGCGATTCGTTTAGGTAATGCGTTGGAGAAATACCAATTAGCTTGGTTAGAGGATATGATACCTTGGCAGTATACGGAACAATGGCATCAAATTACTTCGGCAATCAATACGCCAACGTTAACCGGTGAAGACATTTACTTGAAAGAAGAATTTATCAAGTTGATCGACGCACACGCGGTGGATATGATTCAACCAGATTTAGCTAGTTCAGGTGGTATTTTGGAAACGAAGAAAATAGGTGATTATGCTGAAGAAAATGGAGTTCCTATGGCAATGCACTTTGCCGGTTCTCCGATTTGCTTTATGGCTAATATTCATTGTGCTGCTGCCACAGAGAATTTTGTTGCGCTTGAGCATCATTCATTCGATGTTCCTTGGTGGGAGGATTTAGTGACTGGAATCGAGAAGCCAATTTTCAACAAAGGTTTTGTCAAAGTTCCAAACAAGCCAGGTTTAGGGGTCGAATTGAATGAAGAGGTAGTAAAAGCACACTTGAAATCAGGTGAAATGTTCTTTGCCCCTACAGATGATTGGACCAAGATTGATTCATGGGACCGCGAATGGTCTTAAATTTTATAAGGGTGATGCTCGCATCACCCTTTTTTATCTACACATAAACCTATTTATATCATGAAGATTAAAGTAATAATATTGAGTTATTTGGCCATTAGCCTTTCATTTTTGTCTTTCGGACAAAATATCCAAATGCCAAAAGAGATGATTATGACTTACTCTCAGCAATGGAAGGGTGAGCGCTTTCCTGATGGTCGTCCAAGAGTTTCAGATGATTTGGTCAAAAGATTAGCCAAAATTTCCATTGAGGAAGCTTGGGGCGTAATGCGCGGCGAAGGATACGAAAGTCAATTTGAAGGGAATTGGCAAATCATTAATCCAAATAAGCCCTTAGCTGGCCGAGTAGTTACCGCTCAATACATGCCGATGCGTCCAGATGTTAATACGCCCATCATGGAAAAAGGAAAATCAGAAAATCGCAAAGGTTCTTCTAATTCCTGGCCTATTGATTTATTACAAGAAAATGATGTGTACGTGGCTGACGGTTATGGCAAGATTATAGACGGTACTTTGATTGGTGATAATTTAGGAAACTCGATTTATGCAAAGTCTAAAACAGGGATTGTGTTTGACGCAGGTATCCGCGATTTAGAAGGACTTGAGGCCATTGACGGTTTTGTTGGCTTTGTACGTGGTATGGATCCTTCATTTATCAAAAATGAAATGCTTACGGGCATTAATTATCCTATTCGCATTGGTCGCGCTACGGTTTTACCTGGTGATTTGATCTTAGGCAAAAAAGAAGGTGTCATTTTTATTCCTGCTCATTTAGCCGAAAAAGTAATTTCAACATCTGAGTTTATTGGCATGACAGATGCGTTTGGTCATTTACGTTTAAAGCAAGGAAAATATACGCCAGGGCAAATAGATCAAAAATGGACGGATGATATCAAGGCTGATTTTGTTAAATGGGCTGATGAAAATCCTGATAAGCGTCCGATGTCCAAAGCGGAATTAGCCAAGATTTTGAAAGATAAAAATTGGTAAACCGGATGAAAAAAATAATCGGAGTTTTCGCAATGTTATGGGTATCGACGTTCGCGTGGGGCCAACAAATTTCCAAGGAGGAAATGCTTTTTTTGACTCCTTTATGGAAAGGGGAACGTTTTGCTGATGGCCGACCAAAGGCTTCTGATGCTTTATTGCAAAGGCTCAAATCCGTGACATTGGAAGAGGCCTGGGCAGTATTGAAAAATGAAAACTTTAAGCATAATTATGAAGACGGTTGGCAAACCATCAATCCCGATAGTGTTTTAGTGGGTCGTGCGCTAACCGCTACTTTTATGCCGGGTCGCCCTGATATCCAACGGGTCATTGACGACCGTGGTCATACGAAAGACGGAAGAATTAAGTCTCAAAATTCCTGGCCTATAGACATGCTCGTAAAAGGCGATGTCTATGTGGTGGACCAATTTGGTGCACATGAGGATGGTCCGACGATTGGCGATAACCTAGGAAACTCCATTTATGCTAAAACGGGTAATGGCATTGTGTATAATGGTGCTGTTCGCGACATCAATGGCTTAAAGGAATTAGGTAGGTTTACCTCCTTTTTTCGCACCTATCATCCTTCCCATCATTTAAATAATCCCGATGGGGAGTTGAACACTACGTTGGTGGGAATCAATACGCCGACCCGTATCGGAAAAGCAACGGTTCTTCCAGGAGACGTGGTTTTAGGTCGAGATGGCGGAGTAATTTTCATCCCTCCACATTTATTGGAAAAAGTGGTAAAGACCTCTGAGATTGTTCGTTTGAGGGATATGTTTGGGCATCAGCGTTTACGTGAGCAAAAATATACCCCAGGCCAAATTGACAATCGTTGGAGTGAAGAAATCGAAAAAGATTTCTCAAAATGGTTAAATGACAAAATAGACAAATTGCCAGTTCCTAAGGCACAAATACAAGAATTTTTGAAAGGTAGGACTTGGTAAAAAATAGATGAAAATGAAAAATAAATCAGATAGACGCGAGTTTTTTAAAAATGGATCTTTAGCTGCTTCGGCGTTAATGTCCGGATCCATGTTTCACTGGGGTGGTCGCTACGAAGAGGCCATCAGTGATAATCCAAAGATGTCGGCTCCGGCCGACTTGAAAATTACTGACATTAAATGTGGGTATATCCGTGGAGGCTACCATCTGTATGTTAAAATTTTTACCAATCAAGGTATTTATGGCGTGGGAGAAGGTGCGGATGCGACTCCGGGAACTTATCATTTAGTTAAAATGATGGGCCAACGGATCATTGGCAAAAGTCCTTTGAATGTTCATCGATTATTTGAGGATATTCGTAAAAATGGATTTTTTGCGGGAGCTCAGTCGGGCATGTACGTAGCCGTTTTGTCTGCGGTAGAAAGTGCCCTTTGGGATTTGGCTGGAAAGGCTTTGGGTTTACCGGTGTACCAATTATTAGGTGGAAAATTTAGGGATAAAATCCGTGTCTATATGGACACAGCTCTATATCAAACTAAATTACCTAAACCCTCTGATTTTGCTGATGCAGCACAGAAGGCGGTGGATATGGGGTTTAATGCAATTAAATTTGACATAGATCAAGCCAATGATCCCAATAAATACGATGCATATAATTGGACTGCAAATCCTGCTGAGCTAAGGCGGATGTATGATCAAATCGCCGCTGCCCGAAAGCAAGTCGGTCCCGATATCGACATATGTGTGGACATGCATGGAAAATATGATGCTCCTACCGGTGAGAAAGTAGCGAAAATGATGGAGCCATTAAATTTAATGTGGCTAGAGGAACCCGTTCCAGCTGAGAATATCCAGGCATATAAAAAAATCACGGACTCCACTTCTACACCTATTTGTGCGGGTGAAAACCAGTATTTAGCTTATGGGTTTAGAGAGATGTTGGAAATCGGTGCGGTTGACATCGTCATGCCGGACTTGCAAAAAGCGGGTGGTTTGGGTGAAGGCCAACGAATTGCCAACTTGTCGAATTTGTATTATGTGCCATTTGCGCCACACATGGTGTCCTCATTTTTAGGTGCTATGGCTGCTTGTCATGTGTGTGCATCGGTACCGAATTTCTTAGTCTTAGAATGGCAGGCGTATTTCCATACGGATCCTATGTTTAAAGAGATTGTCATTCACAAAGGAGAATGGTTGGATAAAGGATTTATTCCATTATCGAATGAACCGGGTGTGGGTGTTGATATCAACATCGAAGCCATGCGTAAATACGCAGTTAAAGGAGTTCCGTTTTTTGATTAACGGATACGCTTTAAAATTTCCATACAGGCTCTTCCATTGTGGTAAGGGCCTTTCCAAGGGCCTATTTTTCCATTGCGAATCATAGGCTCTTCTTTTTCATCGATCCCCCAAAGCCATTCGCCTGAGGTTGATTTAAGTTTTGATTTGATGAAAGACCAACTTCCTAGACTCAGTTCGTAGAATTTTTTATTTCCAGTTAACTGGTATGCGTTAAAATATCCGACCATCGCTTCAGCTTGTGGCCACCAATGTTTCTGGGTATTGACATGGCCTTGATTTTTCTCATTCCACATTCCACCATCTTTTGGGTCAATTCCTTTTTCGGCTTCGATGGCCATATTGACAGCTAAAGCTTTCATTTTTTTAATCCAGATTGGATTTTTTATGGTTTCCGCAGTTTCTAACAAAAGCCAGGCAGATTCGATGTCATGTCCAAAAGAAACGGCTTCCGATCTTGGAGACCAATTATCAGTGAAAAATAAAGTTTGCGTTTTGCCGTTGGCTATAATTTTTTCATGAAAAATGGAAAGCATGGTTTCAATTTCAGCCTTTAATTTTTTGTCGGGATACACCTGATAAAGATTTGAAAAGGCTTCAATCAAATGTAAATGTGTATTCATGGATTTTTTTTGATCTGCTTTTCCCTCGGTAATCGTCTTGTCTTCAATCGGCGTCCAAGCCTCATTGTAGGCCTCATAATAACCCCCATTTTTCAGGTCTTTGCATTTGGTTTGTAAGATCTGATAAATGCTTTTTGCTTTATCCAGCGCTTGAGGATTTTTCGAAATCTTATAATATTCAGCTAAAGCATATAACATAAATCCTTCTGCATAGACTTGCTTATGGGTGTCGGAAGGAGTGCCGTTTGATTTCACGGACCAATAAGCACCTTTGTTTTTAGCGTCCCAAAAATAAGTATTGAGGTAATTAAATGCTCGGTTGGCCAATAATTTATATCCTGGTTTTGGGTCCATTTGATAGGCAGCGGAGAACGTCCAAAGAATCCTGCTGTTCAAAATTAAACCTTTGTCGGCCTGAAGGTTGGGTACGTTATTCGCGTCAACAGCTCCGTAGAATCCGCCTTTTTCAACATCCACACTATTCTTTTCCCAGTAACTTAAAATGTCATTCAGTTCCGTTTTTATTTCTTTTCTAAAGTCGCTATGGCTTTGTGCGGAAATGGATTGTACACCCATTAGAAAAATAAGCATGTTAAAGATTTTCATGGAGCTAGGTTTATGGCAACAGATGCTTTTATTGAATTTAAATATAAAGATTGTGTTTGAATTTTTAATGCTGATTTAAATTTTTAAATGTTTTTCGAATTAATTACCTAATAATTTTATTTCAGTATAAATCATCCTTAATTTGCTTTCAAGTTTACCCAATTTACTCCTATGAAAAATTATTTACTACTCATATTTTTTACATTTTCGTTCAATTCCCTTAAGGCCAAAGATCATTCCGAGCTGATGAAAAAGGCAGATCGAATTATTGCGGTTCATAAGCTGTATACGGTCATGCATAAAACTCAAATTCCACCCAGTGGGGATAAGCATGACTATATGAGCCAAGGACCATATTGGTGGCCAGATCCAAGCAAGGCAGACGGAAAACCGTACATTAGAAAAGATGGAGTTAGAAATCCTGAAATAAAAGGAATTGCAGATTCGGATGAAATGGATGAGCTCATTGACGATGTGGACTTATTGACCCAGGCATTCCAAAAAACCAAAAATGAAAAATATGCGGCCTTTGCATCCCAATTAATAAAAACCTGGTTCATTGATCCCAAAACCAAGCAGAATCCCAATTTGAATTTTAGTCAAGGAATTCCAGGCATTAACACAGGTCGGGGAATAGGTATCATTGAGACCCGATTTTTAATTAAAATTACGGATGCGTCTGTCAAATTACAGGCGTCCCCTTCTTGGTTGAAATCCGATCATCAAGCGTTGAAAAACTGGTTTAAAGACTATCTAAAATGGCTTATTGAAAGCCCCATCGGCCAAGATGAAGCCGATGAACATAACAATCATGGAACTTATTATGATGTACAATTCGTTAATTTTGCCATGTTTTTGGGCCAAAATGAGTTAGCTAAGCGCCAACTAGAAATTACCAAATCCCGAATGGCTTCACAGTTGAAGCCCGACGGATCACAACCCCATGAATTAGCCAGAACGAAGTCTTTTGGTTATTCATTAATGAATCTTAGAGGCTTCTTTTATTTAGCGGAATTTGCTCAAAAATTGAATGTTGATCTATGGCATTATCAAACTCCTGAGGGTGCGACAATTAAGAAGTGCTTGGATTTTTTAATCCCTTACATGAAAAAGGATAAGGTGTGGCCATACCAGCAAATTGCTGAAATTCATTGGGCCGATACTGAAGAAATCTTGATCGAAGGTTTTAAAGCTTATAAAGATATTTCTTATTCAGATTTAGCGAAAAAAGTAAGTGCTGTAAACCATGATAAATTCTCTCCATCTGATTTGGTGGATCCATTTTTAGATTCAGCTAATTCACGGTGGTTTTTCTTTAACTCGACGAGTCGGCCTTTTGGTATGGTCAACCTAAGCCCTGATAATGGCGTTCAGAGTGATTGGGGAGCAGGATATCGATATAATTCGGATAGTATAAAATGCTTTAGCCACATTCACGGTTGGCAATTATCGGGGATCCCTGTGCTACCGACCACGGGTGAATTTAAAGGCCAATTAGGTTCAGGCCAATATGGATCCACCTTTTCGCATGCAAAGGAAATAGCCAAGCCTGGATATCATGAAGTCTATTTGGAATCGTATAAGATCAAGGCCCAATTAACGGCTACTACCCGAGTGGGGTTTCATAAATACACCTATCCAAAGGCTGAACAAAGCCAAATATTATTCGACTTTGCTACTTTTTTAGGACCATCAGATACCCAAAGTGCGTATGTCAAGCAAGTGGGAGATCGTCGAATTGAAGGCTATGCCATTATGTCGCCTGCGGTACGCCGACCAAAGATTTTGCCTGTGTATTTTGTCGTGGAATTTGATAAGCCATTTACTCAAATAGCCGCTTGGCGAAAAGGTAAATTGGAAGCCTTTTCAAATGAGATAGAAGGGGAGAAAATAGGGGTTTATGTGAGCTTCCCAACGGCCAATAATGAAGAGCGTTTGATGAAGGTGGCCATCTCCTATGTAAGTACGGAGCAAGCGAGTTTAAACATGAAAACGGAAATTCCTCATTGGGATTTTGATCGTGTCGTGGAAGAAAGCAAGACCGAATGGAATGAATGGCTAGGCCGTATTCAGGTGGAAGGGAAAGACGAAGTGGCAAAGAAAAGATTTTACACGGACTTATTTCATGCTTTACAGGGGAGACGAATTGTGAGTGATGTGAACGGAAAATATTTAGATATGACGGGGGATAAGCCGCGTGCGGGTCAAATTCCTTTGAAGGCGAATGGCCAACCGAAATTCAATCACCATAATTTTGATGCGATGTGGGGAGCACAATGGACGATTAATACGCTGTGGCATTTGGTGTATCCTGAGGTGACGGAGTCGTTTATTAATTCGATGTTGATGATGTATGATGACGGAGGCTTAATTCCAAGGGGTCCCGCCGGCGGAAATTATACCTATGTAATGACGGGAGCATCTTCAACGCCTTTTATTGTGAGCGCATACCAAAAAGGGATTCGCGGTTTTGACATTCAAAAAGCCTATGAGGGGATGCGTAAAAATCATTTTCCTGGGGGTATGATGAGCAAGGCAGGGTATGAACACAAGACTTTTAAAGGTGGTGGAATTGAATATTACATGGAGCGTGGTTATGTTCCTCATCCCATCAGTCCAATTCGATATGGCTTTCACATGGATGGATCTGCGCAAACGCTCGAATATGCCTATCAGGATTTTTCTTTAGCTCAAATGTCGAAGGCCTTAGGCAAAACAGACGATTATCAGCTGTTGATGAAGCGTTCTCAGAATTTTAAAAACATTTGGAATCCTGAATTAGGTTGGATGTGGATCAAAAACCTAGATGGAAACTGGGAAAAATCAGTAGACATTTTACGCTATGACCATGGTTGGGAAGAAGGAAATTCGGCCCAATGGACTTGGTTTGTACCTCACGATTTGAAAGGTTTGGCAAGCTTGATGGGAGGAAACGACAAGGCGGTAGCAAAATTAAATGAGTCTTTTGAGAAGGCATCTGCGCATGATTTTGTGAGTGGAAAATCTCATGATAAGGAAACTCAGGAGGAAAATCGCCGGGTTTATTTGAACTTTGGCAACCAGCCTTCCATTCAGACTAGCTATATTTTCAATCAAATCGGGGCTCCTTGGTTGACCCAAAAATGGACCCGTAAGGTCATCGAAAAAGTATATTCAGGCCTGTCGCCCAATTATGGATATAGTGGAGATGAAGACCAAGGACTCATGGGTTCATTGGCCGTGTTGATGAAAATAGGTATTTTTAGTATGGATGGTGGTGTTGCTCAAACACCCTATTACGATTTAAGTAGCCCTATTTTTGATAAAATTGAAATCAAGCTTAACCCAGATTTTTATCCTGGGAAAATAATTTCAATAGAGACTAAAAATAATTCTCAGGACAATGTGTTTATCCAGCAGGCGAGTTTTAATGGCAAGCCGATAAAATCTTGGATTTCACATCCTGACCTAATTAAAGGTGGAAAGATTACCTATTTGTTGGGTGCTAAGCCGAATAAAAGCTATGGTCAATAATGGATATTAATTTTAAAAAAGGCCCGCAGATGTATCTTTCAAATTATTTGTTGACGGGCATATGTGTATTGTTTTTTATGGGTGTTTGTGTGGAGGCCTCTGCACAAACAAAAAAAGCCATTGAATACAAGACCCCGAATTTTGGTTGCACGTTTGAAGATGGTCCTTTCCAAGCGAAAATAATAGCTACTCAAAGTCGCCTCCCTAAAAACAAGATCGATTTTTTAACGAGCGTAGATATTCAAGGTTGCCAGGTCATTCACATTATTTTCGACAAGGTAGCCAAGGGATTTGAGGCTGCTTTTAAGCCAACCGACATCGACGATTCCGGCAATGCCATCATACAGGCAGACCGGGGAATTAGCTACGAAATCCACCTTATTTTACCCTAAATTTAAAAGGATTTTTGGTTCCAAAGAACTGGGTTTCGGATAGGGAAATTTCGGATGACTTCTTGGTTTGTCGGAAAATGGTCTAATTTTTTCCAAAGGGCCAAACTATTATCATCGCCATGAATGGCAGAAAAATAGAGAAAACTTTGGGCAATCGGCCATTGGTCGAAATACATGACATCAGCCGGATAGGTCCATAGGCTTTTGTCTTTGACGAATGGAATTAGATAAGAAACGCCTTTTTTTATGGATCTGCCATCGGGCATTTGCCAGTCCCACATATTCAAAACGTGGGCTAGGGTACTCATAATATCTAAATTAAATATGGAATAACCGTAGGGCTTAGTCCGTTTTAACTCGAGGGGAAAAGATCCATTGGCCGCCATTTGGTCCGGAATAAAAGCCGTCCGATAGCGTTTTCTACAAAAATCGATGAGAGAAGCATTGCCTGTAAAGGATGCAAATACGGCGACTTGGAGCGCCCAACAAGTTCCATGGTTGTTTAAAGCATCTCTTTCAGTCATTCCATAGGGATGCGTTGTCATCCAAAGTACATATTCCTTAAACCAAGCGACAAATGCCGCATAATCTTCTGGGGCGATTTGGCTTTTTAGGGCTTCCATGGCCTTGACCACTTCCAGAAAATGAATGGTATCAATGATTCCAATGCCACGACCCGTAGCTTTTCCTTTAATTGCTTGGGCATATAATAGGGAAGGGTTCATGCGCGTGGATGGGTCCACAAACCAAGCCTTAAAGTGCGGAATAGCCGCTTTAGCGTATTGAGCCTTTCCGGTGAATGTGTAGGCGGAGGCTAGCGAACCGACAATCTCACTGAAACGTATCATGGCTAATCGGTGTGCCACAAAATTTTCAGGATTAGTCTCTCCATCTCTTTGGATGTAAGGTCCAGTAGGATTTGCTGGATCGGGCCACCAATAATCGCCTTCCGAATAAAAATCATTAAGGCCTCCAGCTGACCGCAGACATTGTGTGGCGGTAACGGTAATGGGTTTTTGCACTAAATTTTTATCCGCTATGGCAATCGTTTTTGCGATGCGCTCTTTGGAATAAATCTCTCTAGGAGCTATCGAAAAGCCTAAAGTATTACTTAATAAAAAGAGTAAAAAGAACGAGATTTTCAATTTCATTTGACTTTCATTTTTACAGCCCACTGAGAATATTTGGCTAATAAATTTTTAAATTTTTCGGGATTTGATTTAGCTAAATTATTTATTTCAATTCGGTCTATTCGGACGTTATACAATTCCCATTCTTTTACTTCATCGTCCCAAACCAATTTCCAATCTCCTTCCCGAATGGCTCTATTGCCAAAATGTTCCCACGCAATGTAAGGTTGAGAATCCCTTTTATTTAGTTTCAGAATAGGAGCTAAGCTTTTTCCTTCGACCACTTTTGCAGTTTTGGTTTTTGTTAACTCCATGATGGTTGGAAAAATGTCCATGATGTGTCCCACTTGGTCACTTTGAAAGCTTTTTTTAATTCCTATCGGGTATGAAATAATTAAAGGCGTAGAAATTCCTCCTTCGTGCATCCAATGTTTATACATCCGAAAAGGAGTATTGCTAGCATAGGCCCATTCTTTTCCATAGGTGGTATAACTTCCTGGGGCGCCAATTTTCGATGTCAATGAAGCATTGTATTTGCCTTGCCCTAAATCTTTGGATGAACGTTCATTTAATATTTCATGGCAGGCGCCATTATCTGAAAGGAAGAAAATAACGGTATTGTCATAGGTTCCATTCGCTTTTAATTCCTTTATGATTTTCCCGATTCCTTGATCCATCTTGTCGACCATCGCCGCATAAGTGGCCATTCTTTCGATCCAAATAGTCTTGTCAGCTTCTTGTTCAAAATTAACTATCGAAGGATCCGATCCGGGTAAATTGTCAATATTAGGGTTTAATTTAATTTTATTTTGTTGCGCAAATCGCTGCTTCCGCAAAGCTTCCCACCCTTGTGTGTATTTGGATTTATAGGAATCAATCAAATCTTGAGGCGCATGAATCGGCCAGTGTGGCGCCGTGTAGGCTACATATAGAAAAAAGGGCTTTCCTGTGGACTTGTTTTTCTGTAAATAGGAAACGGATTTATCTGAGATAGCATCCGTAAAATAGTAATTCCCCTTGGGGGCAAATGGTTCGTTATCTTCAACGAGCTGACGTTTTGGCAACAACTCATAATAACTATTAGCTCCTGAGATTAACCCATAAAAATGGTCAAAACCTCGCTGATTAGGCCAATCAGGCTTTTTTTCGCCCACATGCCATTTCCCAGTCATATAGGTATTGTACCCATTCTTTTTTAATTCTTCGGCGATCGTTGGGGTATTTACGTTTAAAAATCCTTGGTAAGATCCTGTATTATTTCGGTCATAATCACCTGTGTTGACCATTCCACCCATTCCCGCTTGATGTGGATACATCCCCGTAAGCAGTGAGGCTCTACTTGGACAACAGCGTCCTGCATTATAAAATTGGGTAAAAATGGCTCCTTTTTTACCGAGCAAATCGATGTTGGGCGTTTTGATTTCTGATCCAAATATTCCAATATCGCTATAGCCCATGTCATCCACTAAAATAACGATCACATTCGGAGGCGTTTTTTGTGCAAAAACAGTCGACATGTTCATCAAGAGTAAGCAGCAGAAAAAGTAGCTATTTTTCATTTCTTGGTTAGTTTAAGTTCTTCCATGATGGCTAAGGAGAAAAAGGCCGAAGTATATGCGCAAGTGATTGGAAACCAAGGTCTAAATGCGGCGCCTACTGCTGAATGAATTGTTTTGCCAACAATCCCCCCATATGCTTGTCGGTCAGAACCTTGGTATTGATTTTTCATGCACCAAGTTAATGATTTTCGAGCCATGTCCACATATTTTTTCTCTCCACTAGCTGCATATAATTGGTATAGTAAATAACTCCATAACGCAGTTCCTTTTTCGCTGATGCCCACTTTTTCTATCGGTTCATCCGTGATAAAGTTCCAATGGCCGTCCGGTTTTTGCCAGGTATACATGCGATCTGCCATTTTTTTAGCTAAATCTAGGTAGGGTCCTTTTGGGTTGTTTCGATGAGCGGCCAATAATCCCTCCATCGCCCAACCAAGTCCTCGGGTCATTTTTATAGTCGGCTGAACCCCTGTTTTTTGATGCCAACCACGTTCCCATAATCCATCCGGTCGACTTAATTTTTTCAAATGTTCTTGAATGTATTGCTCAGTCATTTTGAAATATTTTGGGTCCTTCGTGATGGCGTATAAATTAGCAATTCCTTCAGATCCAAAACCCGATTCGTCTATGGTATGCTCTGAAAACTTTTGTTCATCTACATAATAATCTTGTGGGATTAGCCCATATTGGGTCATTAAGCGGTCCGTAGTTTCAGCTAATAATTTCGCCGCATCTAAATATTTTTTATTGCCTGTTTCCGCGTATAATGGAATCCAAGCCCAGCCGGAAAAGAAATTCGCATCCGAGGTACTATAACATTGTTGGTACCCGAAATCTGGCAAAATAATATCTCTTCTCCAGCGGGAAAGTGGCACACCAAACATAGGATGAGCCACATCCATGATTCGCGAATTTATGGCCGACTGGCCTATTTTTTCTGCTGCTGACAATAGCCCTGCTTTGGAGGTAGAAATAGGTAATTCAGCTATTTTTCGGGCATTTAAAAGTACTTTTACCGCGGGACCTGAACCCCAAATCCAATGGTTTGATCGGTAACTCTGTGCGTCTAAATCATAAAATAAATTGAGACTTCCGTAGGTAAGGCTACTCGGATTGTTGTTTTGTGAGCGAAGGAGGTAGTCAATGGATTTTGAAAGTGCTAATTTCAGATTTTTCTGAGTGAAGCTACTATTTATAAGCTCCGGTCTTACGATGGTTTTTGTAGACCAATTTATCTTATGTTTGATTGTTTTCGATACCCCATTTTCTATGTAATGCACCGTAATGGTACCTTTCCAGTCTTCACTTAAAGGAGTAAAATGATAGTTTAGGGATCCATTTAAAGGCTGAACTATTTGTTGGATATAAAAATCTTTAATTTGGCGTGCACGTGGTTCAATATAGAGTGAATTTTCCCAGTCTTCCAATCGGTCTGCTTCGAAGTTCAATTTCTTTTTATTAGGTTCAGACTTTTTGTAAAAATGCTGATTCCAAGCGGAAACAGTGGCTATTGAGTCAAGAATAATATGCCCTTTCATGCCTGGATTTCGAACAATGTCAACCACAGGGTACCAAATTTGCTTGTTTGGTATGGGATTAGGTAATACCGTTTGTGGCTCAGGATGTTCGGTGGAGATATCTGTGATCTTCGTTATTCGACTATTTCGATCACTTCTTATTTGAATTTTTACGTCTTGTACTTTCGGATTTAAGTTGGCATGAAACATAATTCCGCTTCCGTCCGGACTCCAAGAAACCTCATGTCGATTCGCTTGTGCAAACAATATTTCGGAAGACAATAGCAATAAACTGATGAATAAAGATCTCATTTTTTATTTTTTTGACGTACCAATGCTTCTAAAAAATAGTAATCGGCATACACGATAGGTGCATCTATTTCAAATCCGTTCGGCAAACCACCCGTGCTGTGATTTAAAAGAAATCCATGGGTGGAAGATGCCACGGGAGCTAAATAGTCTGTGGAACTAAGGCTCGCTAAGATCTTATCGGCAAATCCTTGGTAATAGGTTTTTTTGTAGGGTTGGAGGTTTGCCAACTCATACAATGCGGAAGCTGTAATCGCTGCGGCGGAGGCATCTCTAGGTACATGGGGGATTTTAGGATCATCAAAATCCCAATAAGGAACAAGGTCGGAAGGTAATCTAGGGTGATTTAAGATGTATTGAGCAATGTTTTCAGCTAAATTCAAATATTGTTTTTTCCCAGTTTCACGATAGCATACGGCATAACCATACAAAGCCCATGCTTGGCCCCGAGCCCATGCAGATGCATGTGCGTAGCCTTGATGCGTATTTTTTTTGACCACGGCCCCCGTTTTCACGTCATAGTCTAACACGTGGTAAGAACTAAAGTCGGGCCTAAAATGATTTTTCATCGTCGTATTCGCATGCGAATCGGCTACTTTATAAAAAGCAGAATCTTTGGTTTCCTTAAATGCCCAAAACAATAATTCCAAGTTCATCATGTTGTCGATGATCACCGGATTGTCCCATTTATCCCGACTATGATCCCAAGAGCGAATAACTCCTGTTGTAGGATTGAATCTTTTTATGTTGGTTCTGGCTGATTGGATTAAGATATCACGATAGTTGGAATTGTTTGTCAACCGTAAACCATTTCCAAAACTAGTGAACATCTTAAATCCCATGTCATGAGTTCCGGCATTCATTTTTTCCTTCTCTAATGGAAGCGTGTAATTTTCTGCTTGGGCTGCCCACTTTTTATTTCCAGTTAATTCATATAAATACCATAATCCTCCAGGAAAAAAACCTGAACACCAGTCTTTTGACGCAACTAAAATTAGTGAATCATGGCGGACTGTTCTCGGGCTCACTTTATCACTATTTCTTGAGGCAACTCTAGACGACTCTCTTAGGGCATAATCCATTTGGGATTCTATTTTTGAGATCAGGCTGGCTTGTTGGGCCGCGCTGGAAAAACATAAAAGAGTTAAAATAGCAATGTATTTTTTCATGTTATCTGGATTGATTTTGGGTTTTCAATAGGTTGGTTAAAATTTCTTGATGTTGTTTTAAAACGCTAGAATATTCAGATTTTGATGCTAGATTTTCTTTTTCGAGCGGATCTTTTTTATAGTCATAAAGTTCTATGCCGATTATTGGATTATCGGGAGTGATTTTGGAGGTATGAAACTCTCCCTTAAACCAGGTAACCATTCTAAATTGTTCTGACCTAATGGCATAGCCCATGGCTTTATCGTTCATGCGCGGATATTGGCTTTGTGCGAAATTCTTAACTTTCAGGCTAGGATTTTTCATGGCAGGAACTAAGCTTTTTCCTGCTAAGCCATTGGGGATTTGGAGTCCTGCCAATTCAGCCAACGTAGGGAATACGTCGACAAACTCAGAAATTCCTTTTGCTTGTTGGCTCCCTTTGAAACCTGGCGCGGAGAAAATTAAGGGAGCTCTTGTGGCCTGTTCAAAATTGCTATGTTTCGCCCACATCGTATGGTCACCTAAATGCCAGCCGTGGTCTCCCCATAGGACGATAATGGTGTTTTTGTCTAAGCCCTGTTCTTTTAGTGATTGCACGATTAACCCTACTTGGGCATCTGTATAACTGACACTTGCATAATAACCGTGTAATAGCAATCGCTGTAATTCATCTGATTTAGGTGAATAGCCGGTGGGCATCCGCTCGCCAGAAGGTAAAATATATTGATTGACTAACTCGTTTGATGCTTGGAATGCAAACTCAGGGGTACCTGTTGATAGTGCTTGAAAGGCCGCTAATTTAAGGGAAACTCGGTCATATAAATCCCAGTATTTTTTAGGAGCTACAAATGGTAAGTGAGGCTTTGTCAGGCCTAAAGCCATAAAAAAAGGGGTACCTTCTGATTTTAATTTTTTAATTTGTTGGATTGCTTTTTGGGTATTTGCTCCATCGATATAAGCGTCATCGGGAACGTCAATTGCCTCATAAAGTGGTCGGCGACCATTTTCAACAAAGTCTTCTAGTTCTTTTCCTTTTAATCCATTTTTTATTCCTTCCTCTCGGAAGCTACCAATCAATCGAATAAGTTCTTGTGATTGGTAATAGTTATTGAAAGGCTTATTGAAACCTTTAGCAAAATCATCCTTTTCTAGTTTTAAGTAGGGGATAGACCAAGAGGCCTCATCTGAATTTTTGTCTACAGACCTTGAGTCAAACACTTTACCAATCCCTGATGTGGTGTAACCTTGTTGGCGGAAATACTGTGGCAAAGTCAATATGTTAGGTACTTTGTCTCTAATTAGTGTTTTTAAATCCCAAACCTGTGTATAATCCGGCCTCTGTCCTGTAAGTAAACTAGCTCTCGTGGGTGCGCATACGGCTTGTTGGCAGTAATTGGATAAAAACACTGTACCCGATAAAGCCAACTTATCAATATTGGGCGAATGTACTTGGGTCTCCCCATAACAACCTAGCATCGGTTTAAGGTCGTCAATAGCTATGAAAAGTACGTTGGGTTTAGATTTATTTTGTGCAAACGCAGAGAGTGCAATGAATTGCAAAATCGCAAAATAGAAGGCTGCTTTTTTCATAGGTTTGGAGAATACAATCATCAAGCGTCTAAATTAAAAATAACTCCCCAATTAATGAGGAGTTATTTTTAAAATTAATAAGAAAAATGATTACTTGATGGAAGGGTTGTTCACCAACTCCACATCAGGAAGGAACAATGTAAATCGAGCAATGCTGCCTCCAGTAGGAGTTTTTCCAGCAGCTTTCGCTACGGCATCCGCACGTCCTGTTCTTACCATATCCCACCATCTTTTACACTCATAGATAAACTCATATCCTCTTTCTTGGAAAATCAAATCGTCAAAGGCTGTTTTTGATAATCCTGCAGGAAAGTCAGCTAAAGTACTTGACTTAGCTAAGTCTACTCCATATCCTCTTCTGCGAACTTGGTTTACCGCGTCATAAGCTGTTTGAGTAGGACCATTTAATTGGTTTTCGCACTCTGCTAAAATTAAATAGGCCTCAGCAAAACGATATAAGTAATAATCATTTCCAGCAGCCGTTTCTTCTGGCGCCGCACCATCTCTGAATTTACCAAACATAAAGGAAGCTTGTGGAATTAAATTGGCTCTTACTTTTACACCTTTAAGGGTAATGGTATCGATTAAATTCCAAGTTCTTCGTAGGTCTTTTCTGTCCCAATCCCTGATTAAAGGAGAGTTACGGCACATTAATGCAGAGATTCCACGAGCGGCCAGACCCGCATCTAAAGCACGTCCTTCAAAAGCATAGGTTGGCAAGAATGAGCCTAAGGCTTTTTGCTGCGAAAATTTAATCGCAAAAATTTCTTCAGAATTCGTTGGCGTAGACGGCGAATATAAAGTCTCTAAAGATTTAACTAGATCATAGCCATAAATTGCTTTATTGTCGATGACCTCTTTCGCTTTTAAACGTGCATTGGTATAATCTTTCCTCCATAAATAGATGTCGGCAAGCATCATTTTTGCACTTCCTTTCGTCGCTCTACCTGTATTAGCCTCAGGAACTTTATTAGGTAAATTTACTTCACAAAAAGCTAGGTCCTTGGTGATTTGATCGATGATCGTATTGGAGCTTGTTAATGGCAAAGCTGTTCCATCTGAATTCTCGATCGGAGATAAACGTAAAGGTACGTTGCCATGCATACGGGTCAACCACCAATAACATAAGGCACGAACGAAATAAGCTTCCGCTTTATAAGGTGCTTTGATGTTTTCAGCGAGTGATTTATCATCTTCAATGGCTTTGATGATCAAATTTGATTTTCCGATGGCTTCATAAAAAGTAGTCCATCTGGCCGCATTGTCATTTCTTTGAGGCTCAAAATTATAGTTCATATAATTTGTTCCACCTCCAGCAGGCAATTGGCAATACTCAGCTAAACCTTCGATATCTCTGGTTAAAGTAGATTCCCAGAGACGACCACGAGAACGGGAAAGTGGCTCATAAGCCCCGATGACAAACGCATCCAAAAGTGGCTTGCTTAATGTTGAAATTTGATATCGAGCCGGAGGAACTTCTTCTAAAAACTTCTCACAGCTTGAAAGAGATCCCATCATGAGGATCATTAAAATTGGAATTAATTGTATGTTTTTTATCTTTTTCATAACCTGAATCATTTAAAATTTTATAGAATTAAAAGTTGACGGTTAAACCTAATGTAACCGTTTTAGAACCTGGATATGCACCATTGTCAACCCCTTGTTGGAGTGAGTTTCCACTAAATACATTCACCTCAGGATCATATCCTTTGTAATCGGTTATGGTAATTATATTGTTACCCGATAAATAAATATTAGCAGACTTGATAAATTTAGTATCTCCCAAAGGCAAAGAATAATCTAAACGAATATTACGTAAACGAATATAAGATCCATCCTCAATAAACAAATCAGATCTTCTGTGGATACTAGAGGCTCTTGGCTTTGGATAGTAATTATAAATTTCTGCTGAGCGATTGTAAATTGGATTAGGTGTGGCAGATGAAAATAACATTTGATTATCAATGCTGTTTCCTTGAACACT
>CAMBGA010000029.1 GCA_945866095.1 Spirosoma fluviale | reverse complement strand
CCCCTTCAATATCTTCAGTCTGTAAATCTTGCCAAGCTTGTAAACTTGGAGTCCCAGGAACTAAACTTGGATCCTTTCTCGCCACAGGATTGTGCGTAAATCCAGCCACACCCAAATATAAATAGGGCGATAAAATAGGTCGTTTGGACAAATTCTCCGCATTGCCCATCGGCTCATACACGGCACTCACTGAAAGCTCCTTAAGATCATTTCTAAAATGCAGATTTCTTAAATAATTCCCTTCAAAAGCGCCGGTAGAAGAAAAATAATTATCATCCCCAACGATTCGAATATAACTTACTTGAATATTTCCACTGAAATACTTACTTAAATGACGGGTATATTGAAGTCCTACATTCCAACGCATGGTTTGCGCGGCGACCGAAAAAAGGCCAGACGCAGGTACTAAATCACCCATATAATTAGACGATCCAGCTCCAAAACTAACGGAAGAGTGTGGCTTAAAAGGCATTCCCTCGTAACGTTCTTTGGCTTTTTGGCCCAAAAACCAAAACTGTGCCTCCGCAGAATACGCGGCTAAAATAATAAGCGCAAATGATAAGTAAATTGATCGAATCATGTAATTCCTACATTTAATATTATACCATCAAACGACAAGCATTTAAAAATGTTGTGCACGTTCAACCACGAAGATACAAATTATTGTTTGATCATTCGCCTACTTTGGCGCTGTCCATTAGGCCCAGACAAACTAATGATGTAAAAACCTGAGCTAATTCGAGCTAGATCCGCCGTAATTTGATAGGATCCCACCTCTCGATTGCCCTGATAAATCTCCTGAATCTCCTGACCCTGAAGATCATAAACCGCTAATTTAATTTGCATCTTTTCAAATACTGAATACTGAATTAAAGCAAAATCAATGACCGGATTAGGTACTGAGGTGACAAGTTCCAGCGAAGTAAATTCTGGCAATTGGTCCGGAGAATTCTGATAAATAGGCAGACGCTCAAAAGCCTGATTGAAAATTTGCTGCGTCTTCACCGCATCTACGCCCAAGTGGTCACGTATGATGGTCGAATACACTTGGCGATAATCATAATTGAACTTCAAATCCCCGTTCGCATCTAAAATTTTTAGATTGGGATTCTCCCCGATCAAGCCACCTCGCACGGTTTTTCCGATGACAAACATAGGCGCGGCTGTTCCATGATCAGTCCCTAAAGTCCCATTCTGTTTCACAGTCCGGCCAAATTCAGAAAAAGTAACCACCGAAACGGAATCAGCTAAATTCATATTTTCTAAATCAGTTTGAAATGCGGTCACCGCCTCTGAAATAGTTTTCCATAGGTTAGCGTGTTGCGTCAATTGGTTTGAGTGCGTGTCAAAACCGCCAATGGTTGTCAAGAAAATAGGCGTTTGAATACCTCCCGAAATTAACTTAGAGACAATTTGTAATTGGCGCGCCAAATTACTCGAAGGATAGGTATAACCGATCTTGCCCTTCGCGGCACATTCTTGAATAACTTTCGAATATTGAATGGAAGAAGTGGCTATTTGTTTCAAAAAACCCAATTCATCACCAGCTAAGGTGGCAGGAGGCATATCTGAATCCGCGGTACTTCCGTTGACCAATTGGTAGAATAAATTCGGATCCTCAAAAACGGTTCCAAAGCGACCCAAATCGGACTGAAACAAAAGCGATTCTACAGAGCCCAATTGGATGGCCATCGGATGAGTAGGCAAATTCATCGGATATTGAGGATATTTAATGCTTAAGTACCTTCCAGCCCAGCCTTCATCCCAAACGATATTGGCATTAGAGCCCGTGTTCCAAATATCTGTGGCACGAAAATGTGATCGATTAGGATTCGAATACCCAATGTTCTGAAGCACACTTACTTTCCCTTGGTCATACATTTTTTTAATCCCAAGCATCGCGGGATTTAAATACATGCCATTTTTAAGAGGGATAGCCGCATCTTTTTTTATTCCAATATCAGGTCTTTTGATAAAATATTGATCATCCTCAGCCGGAATGACGGTATTTAATCCATCATTTCCACCGCTTAACTGAATGATAACTAAGGCTTTACCAGGTTGTGCTCCAGCAACCATGGAAGCCATGGAGGCGGGAACTTGTGCATATGCTTTTCCAGTCACTGAACCCATACCCCAAGCAGCCCCGCCACTGAGCAAGGCCATTTGATGTAAAAATTGCTTTCTAGATACGTTCTTCTTCATGTTAGCAAAGTTGGTATTCAGGTAATCGCATCAGCGCTTTTAAAAATTTATTTACCCGCGCGTCCGAATTGGCCGTGTAGGTATTCCAGTTGGCGGCGATCGTGCCGTCCAACAATGTATCCAACAAAAACTTGCGTCTTGTATCTGATAATGGGAATCGCAAAGCTAAACCGATGATCTCATCCACAAATTCAATCGCCTTTTCCGAGGTAGAAAATGTTCTGGCATAGGCTATAGGGACCAGTTTTGAGGTAACCGCAACTCCATTATAGCGTTTACCTGACAATAAAGAATCGGTGAATCCACCCCGATAAGAATAGGTGGTCGAACTTATCCACTCCCGCTGCCCAGGCCAGCCTGCCACATTGGGTGGCTGGAATAATTGCATTTGTAAGGTCCTCGCTAATTCATAAAAATTATTTAAATCGGGAGTTTTAACTTGCAATAATTTGGCACTACCGACTAATAATTGCGTTGGGCTTTTAATTTTACTTCCAATGATTTCCTTTTTATAAAAATCATCTGAAGTGAATAAAAATTTCAACACTGGCTTCATCTCAAAATTATTCGCCCTAAAGACCGTCGCCATTTTAGTGATGAATACTTCATCCGGTTTATAATAGACAAACTCTTGGTAGAGCTTTCGGCAAATAAATTGAGCCGTTGCTTTTTGATCGAAAATATGATCTACTAATGTATTGATATCGAATTTTGCTGTTTTGCCAAGCACGGTAACGTTGGCCTCTGTATACCAACGAGCCGGCACAAAAGTTGACGTTAATCCAGAAACTATATAACCAGAAAGCACTTTAGCCGCTTGTTTAACATCCGTCTCCGTGTAATTTCCGATGCCCATGGTAAATAATTCCATGAGTTCGCGGGAATAATTTTCATTCGGGTTCACTCCTCGACTGTTATTTCCATCTAGGTAAATTAGCATCGCAGGATCCTTGCTAACGTCCTTGACTAATTGTTTAAAATTCCCAAAAGCATACTTGCGAAACAATTGATTTTGGGCATACATATTTTGAGGATAGTTCACCTTGGCGCGCTCATTTGCAAAATGATTATGAAAGAACAAAACCATTTTTTCACGCATGCTTAAACTCTCATTCACCATGCGGGTATACCACCAAGCAGTCATTTCATTGTACCATCGCCCAGTACTTCCGTCGGTATTTTGAATATTATTAGGCACCGTATTTACCCAAGCATTAGGGGCTGCAGGCATAGCCGCGTCCTTCAATAATGCCTTATCAATAAAATCTGCAAATGTACCATAACCTAAAGCCATTGTTAAATCACTTTTGGAAAAACCAAACAATGACCTAGATAATAAATGACTCATGTTGGACGAGTTCCAAACAGGCATATATCTAATTTTAAGTAGGATAAAGCGTTATTTAAGCAATAATCCTTTTTTTGATGAGTAATTATTAAGTTATAACATTTCAATTTTAAATAATTATTGCCGAATAATCAATAAACTTATCAAAAAAATTATCTTAATAAAAAAAATTAATATTGGCTTAATAACATAATTATAAAATTCATTCCTCTAAAAATTCGATTTTAAGCGTCGTGTCAGGTTTGGTAAATCGAGTCACCCGAACATCTAAACTTCCCGAGGATTTGAATAATCGTTGGGGTACCGCCACCTGATCAAAAAAATTCGGTTTCACTCGAAAAAAATCAAACTTTTTTCTGGCCCCATTTTTTTCACGGACAATTAAAATGTAATGAATTTCTTTAGGGTCAGAGGCGTCCGTATATTTTTTACGTAAGGCTCCGTCGATGGAAATGTCGGCAATTTCATTTTGGGTATCATAGATTTTTTCAGCCCAAAGGTCAGGCAAGAAAATTTGAGCCAATAAACCCAAGCAGCCTACCACAAAAATAATCGTACTAAAGTTCTTCACTCCCCAGTCGGTGGAAGGGCCTTGGTTGCTGCTTCCACCCATGCCTCCAAACAAGGGCATTTTAAGTTTTTTACGGGGTGGGCGACGGGGTGGAACGGGATATTCAGACATAAATTTTAATATTTCAATGTAAATCAAAACAATTTAAAAAAGATTACGGCATTTTTTTTAGATTAATTCGTTCAACATAGCAAGGATAAAAATTCAAATTGGTAAATTGCGTTTTAATTTTTCACCACCCAATGAAAAGGGCAGAATAAATACAATGTTTTCCATACTTAGCAAAACCGTTTACAAAATATTTGGCACTAAATCGGATCGTGACATCAAGCTTATCTTACCGCTTGTTGATCAAATCAAAAGTGCATTTGCCCAACTAGCCTCCATTTCTGATGATGCTTTGCGGGCTAAGTCGGCCGAATTTAAAGAACGAATTCAATCATTTTTAGCGGATATCGATGCCGAAATAAAATCATTACACGAGCAGGGTCAGGCCACTGAGGACATCGACGAAAAGGAAAAATTCTTTGTTGCCATCGATAAATTAACCGAGGATCGAAACCAACAATTAGAAATTATATTGCTTGAATTGCTTCCTGAGGCCTTTGCCGTAGTGAAAGAAACAGCTAGGCGATTCAAAGAGAATAAGCAATTGGTCGTTACTGCGACCATGGATGACAAAGTCATTGCGGCTAAAAAATCCAATGTTAAGATTGAAGGGGACAAAGCGATTTGGTTAAACCAATGGAATGCCGCCGGAAATGAAATCACCTGGGATATGGTGCATTATGATGTCCAGTTGATCGGTGGAATTGTCTTACATCAAGGAAAAATTTCCGAGATGGGCACGGGTGAGGGAAAGACTTTGGTGTCCACGCTTCCTACTTATTTAAATGCGTTAGCGGGTCGTGGGGTACATATTGTGACGGTGAATGATTATTTGGCTAAACGTGACTCCGAGTGGAATGCGCCTTTGTTCGAGTTTCATGGCTTGAAAGTGGACTGCATCGACAAACATGAGCCCAATACGGAAGCGCGTCGTGCGGCATATATGGCTGATATTACCTATGGTACCAACAATGAATTTGGCTTTGATTATTTGAGAGATAATATGGCGCGTAGTCTTGAGGACCAAGTCCAAAGACCGCACCATTTTGCCATGGTGGATGAGGTGGATTCCGTGTTGATCGATGATGCAAGAACTCCTTTAATTATATCTGGACCTATTCCTAGGGGTGATGAGCAGGAATTTGAGGCATTCCAACCGCGCATTCACAAGTTGGTGGAAGCCCAAAAACAAATCGTTCAAAACTTCTTAGTCGAAGCGAAAAAACTCGTAGCCGCAGGAGATAAAAAAGAAGGGGGACTTTCTTTATTTAGGGCCTTTAGGGGATTGCCTAAGTCAAAACCTTTGATCAAGTTTCTTTCTGAAAGCGGCAATAAACAATTATTGAACGACACGGAGGGGATTTATTTGGCAGAGAACCAAAAATTAATGCCTCAGGCAGATGAGCCTTTGTTATTTACGATTGAGGAGAAAAATAATCAGGTGGAGTTGACCGAAAAGGGATTGGAGTTTATGAGTGGCAACACCGAAGATCCTAGCTTTTTTGTGCTTCCTGATTTGTCTATTGATTTAAATAAAATTGAGAAAAATACTTCGCTGAATGACGCTGAGCGTTTAATGCAGAAGGAGCAGTTGATTCGTGATTACAACGAAAAGGCGTCCCGGATTCATACGGTAAACCAATTGCTGAAGGCCTATACATTGTTTGAAAAAGACACGGAATATATTTTGGTAGAGGGCAAGGTAAAGATTGTGGATGAGCAAACGGGTCGTGTGATGGAAGGCCGACGCTATTCAGATGGTTTGCATCAGGCGATTGAGGCGAAAGAGGGCGTAAATGTGGAAGATGCGTCACAAACGTATGCGACGATTACCCTTCAAAATTATTTCCGAATGTACCATAAATTAGGGGGTATGACGGGTACGGCAGAAACAGAAGCTGGGGAATTTTGGACGATCTATAAGTTGGACGTGGTTTCGATACCCACCAACAAACCCATCCAGCGAGATGATCATGAAGATAAAGTGTATCGCACGGTTCGTGAGAAATACAATGCGGTGGCGGAAGAAATACAGGAATTAGTGAACCAAGGAAGACCCGTTTTAGTGGGAACTACCTCGGTGGAAAATTCAGAATTATTAAGTCGATTGTTGAATATTCGTAAGATTCAACATAATGTATTGAATGCCAAACAGCATGCTCGGGAAGCTGAGATTGTGGCTGAGGCGGGACAGTCGGGCAAGGTGACGATTGCTACCAACATGGCCGGTCGTGGAACCGATATTAAATTAAGTCCGGTGTCGAAGGAATCGGGTGGTTTAGCGATTATAGGTACAGAACGCCATGAATCTAGACGTGTGGATAGGCAGTTGAGAGGTCGCGCAGGCCGACAAGGCGACGTGGGATCTTCTCAGTTTTTTGTTTCCTTGGAAGATAATTTAATGCGTTTGTTTGGCTCAGATCGTATTGCCAAAGTGATGGACCGATTGGGCATGGATGAAGGCGAAGTGATTCAGCATTCGATGATTACTTCGTCGATTGAGCGAGCACAGAAGAAAGTAGAAGAAAATAACTTTGGAATTAGAAAGCGTTTATTGGAATACGATGACGTAATGAATTACCAAAGAAATGCGATTTATAAGCGTCGGCAAAATGCACTTTTGGGCGAGCGATTATCGTTGGATATCATCAATATTTTGTTTGACGTGTGTCAAGACATCTCAACTACCTACACCAACTACACTGAGTTAGAGTTGAAGGTGATTGAGTTATTGGGCATGGAGCCGCCGTTTGGCGAGGAGGAGTTTACTAAAATGTCACCGGATGCGAAGACAGAGAAATTGTTTTTAGCGGCGGAGCAGCATTATAAGTCGAAAAATGAAGCCATAGGCAAGCAGGTGATTGAGGTCGCTCGAGAGGCACAGCGCCAGGGTTATTCGGGAATTCAGGTACCTATATCCAATGGTGCGATGGTGACTGGCGTGGTGGTGGATGCACAAAAAACAATCGATTCAAACGGCAAAGAAGTGCTGACAGAGATGGAGAAATTCATCACCTTATCCTTGATTGACCAGGAGTGGAAAGAACATTTGCGTGAGATGGACGACTTAAAGCAGTCGGTGCAAAATGCGGTATTTGAGCAAAAAGATCCTTTATTGATTTACAAGTTTGAGGCGGTGAATTTATTTCAGCGATTTGTGGCGAGGGTGAATATGGACACGATTAGTTTTGTGATCAAAGCGGAAATCCCAGAGGTACAGTCGACGAATCAATCTCAAAAACCGAGCAGAGAAAAGGCACCAAAACTTCAATTGAGCAAAGATGAAGCTATTTCGTCTTTGGTAGGCGGTTTAGCTTCTGGCTCGGAAGTTGGTTCGGACATGGACTACCATGATCCAACCCAAAGATCAGTCGAGCGAGTAGCGCCACGTCATGCAATCAAGATTGCGGATCGCAATCAGCGCGTGACGGTACAATACATGGATGGAAGCACCAAAGAAAATGTGAAGTACAAAGTGGTGGAGCAGGATGTGGAAAGTGGCAAGGCTGTGGTGATTGCGTAAGCAATTTACCAGATGACGATGTCATCTGCATGAGCTACTTCAATGCTAGAATTTGTTTGTTGGAGTTCAGATTTCGAGCACTTGGTACGGGCAATAGCCACTGGGTTGCGAGAGATATCCAATAGTTCAATCACTTCTCCTTTGTCGAAATCCCCTAGATATTCGACTACCCCGACGGAAAGTAAACTTTTTCGTTGGCCTATCGCCTTCACAGCCCCTTTATCTAAAACGGCTTTCCCTGCGATTAAACTTCCGGTGGCCAACCATTTTTGGCGCGCGGTCAAACTTGCTTCTTGGGCCTCAAAAATCGTTCCGATCTTTTCCTCTAATGCATCTATAATTCCGCGGCCTTGTTCTAATCCGAAAATCACCACCTTAATGCCTAATCTAGAAGCGAGTCGGGTAAAGGTTAATTTAGAAATCATGCCCCCCAAACCAGTGCTGGAGGTATCACTGCTAACTACAGATAAAATATCGGAATCAATTTTCTGTACATGGCGAATGATCTCGCCATTTATGTCTAATAAACCACCCACTGAGGTACTAATTAATAATTTTTCTGCGCCAAAACCGGTGGCTATTAAAGTTGCCAACTCATCATTGTCGGAAAATTTCAATTCCACATTACTCACCACATCGTTTTCATTGGCAATCGGGATCACCCCATTTTTCCAAAGTTCCTGATAAGTTTCCTTCAATTGCAAAAATTGCTCTCTTTGAGAAAAATGATGCCTTTCGCAGAGTGATTGGGCAATGGCTATCCCATATTTTTGAAAATAATGGTTGTATTTAGCGATCAAAAGGGGATTACCAACGGCCGCCGCTGCTTTACGTTCGGACAAAGTTCCTTTGTAGTTTTTGATCACTGATTTTCCTGCGGCCACCGCACCAGAAGACACTAACACAATGTGATAATTAGGTTGCAAAGTGGCTACTTGGGCTGCGATTTTTTCCAAAGTCTGCTCATTCACCTCCCCATTGGCATGGGTGATGGAGGAAGAACCAAACTTGATGACTAAAATCGACTTGGACATATACTGATTGTAAAAAGTTTAAAGGTAGCTCAAAAGCTCGAAAAATTGAATTTTATTTCTTTCGGTAAATTGCAATGATGGCCGCACCATAGCGCTGCCCCATCAGGTTTTTAGCCCAAAAACGAGTTAATGTGTGAAAGATCGAACCAAAAAAGGATCCAAAAATACCCGCCAATTGCAATTTGTAAATACGGCTTTTCTCCGAGATGGTCGCTTCGGATTTCAAAATATCAACCACTTCTAAATTGTATAATTGGCCTATTTTCCTCAACGAAATCTCATCCCACAGCATCACATGATGTGGAGGTAAATTCAGAGTATGGTAGGGATCCAATGAAAACAATAAGGAAAGGTTGTTGGGCACTGAAATCATTAAAAGTCCATCTTTTTCTAGCAATTTAATGGATTTCAATAGGGTCGCATCCACATTCGGCAAATGCTCAAATATCTGAAAGGAACAAATTACATCGTAGGTTTTATCCTCCTTTAAAGCTTCGACGGGCGAATTAATGACCTGATGGCCTTTTTGTTGGCATGTCTTTGCCGCATCACTAGAAATTTCCAGTCCGGTAATGTCCTTTATTTGAAGCTTTTTTAATTTGTCCAAAAAGTACCCGTTGCCAGAACCGATTTCCAAGACCTTGGATTTCTTCTTAAAATAAGGAAGCACGACATTAAACTCCCATTTATCTTCTGAATAATAAGAGGCGTATTTTTGGGCCAATTGGCAATAAAAAGCATCCTTGCCCGCAATGGTTTCGTAGTGGGCATAAAAGCGAAGTAGGCTAGTCTTACATTGGTAAATACCGATTTGCGGAAAATTTCCTAATTCAGGAATCACATCGATGCCAAAATCACGTCGATATAAATCAATGATCTTGTTGGTGTCCAAGTCCTTAATATGAACAACTTGTTCCGAATGTGTAATAGGTGATAAAATCATATCGTATTAATCAATTCGAATTTACAGTTTTTTTTCAACGCTTTAGCCAATCGGCGTAGGTAAATAGCTCTAGAAATTTCGATCGCCCCATACCTCAGTACATTATCGTTAATAAATTGCGTGTCCAACAATTCAAATTTTTGGGTTTTCAGAATTTGAATTAAATAATGAAAAGCTACTTTGGAGGAATTAGGATATTTGGAAAACATGGATTCTCCACAAAAAATTGCCCCAATGCCAATGCCGTACAGACCGCCAACGAGCTGATCATCCAAATAAGCCTCCACGGAATGCGCAAAACCTAGTCGGTGTAATTCCGTATAAGCCAAAATCATCTCTTCCGAAATCCAAACCCCATCTTCCACCGATCGAGGCATCGAACAAGCCCGCATGACAGCCTCAAAATTGGTGTTGACACGAATCTCAAAAAGGCACTTATTTAAGATGGGGCGCAATGATTTCGCTGGTTTGTAGGTTTCGATGGGGATGATGGCACGTGGATCCGGATTATACCACTGGAGCCCATTTTGTTCGTCGGCCATCGGAAAATATCCCTGTGCATAGGCATAAATCAAAGACTCTGCACGAAGGGGATTCTCGTTTTCCATGAAATAATTAAAGGAATATTGGGATTTAAGCTAGGATTTATTGAAATTTGGCCTCTAAATTGAGACAAACTTAATGGTTAAACACCAAAGTTTACAAAAGAGAATGAAAATAAAATACGTAAAATCTTTTTTAATATCTCCCCTCCGACGAAGGCGACAATTTATTTTTAGGGTCTGATTTGCCCTAGAAATACGTTAATTATTGTTTCATTTTTTTCTTCGTCTATTCATGAATTCTTATACCGTTCAAGTTGCCAGTCAAGAACATTTTGTATTGGCCGAGTCAATCTGCCACGAAATGGCTGAGTCTGCCAAAGCCAGGGGCACTGGCATAGCCAAGCGTAGCCCCGAATATCTGCGCGAAAAAATGTCGGAGGGCAAAGCGATTATCGCTACGGATGATGTGGATGGTAGCTTTGTAGGTTTTTGTTACATTGAAACATGGCAGCATGGTAATTTTGTGGCCAACTCAGGATTAATTGTAAACCCTACCTACAGGCAATATGGGGTGGCTAAAGCTGTGAAGGCGAAAGCGTTTGAATTATCGAGAGAGCGTTACCCAGAAGCCAAAATTATCGGAATTACGACCTCGTTGGCCGTAATGAAAATCAATTCCGATTTAGGCTATGAGCCTACGACATTTTCGGAACTTCCTGTGGATGATAATTTCTGGAAAGGATGTCAGTCCTGCGTAAATTATGATATTTTAACTCGGACCGAACGTAAAATTTGCTTGTGCACAGGGATGATTTTTGATCCCAATGAGGGTAAGAAAACGGATGAGGAAAAAGATGAGAAGTGGATATTTTTGAAAAATATGGCCGACTTTAGCCAATTGAAAAAGTTTAAAGAGAAGTTATTAATGCCTTTCAAACCGAAAGGAAAATCAAAATAATATGAGCAAGCCGAAAGTAATTTTAGCGTTTAGTGGGGGATTAGATACCTCTTTTTGTGTCAAATATTTAAAAGAAGACCGCGGAATGGAAGTTCATTCTGCCTTAGTGGACACAGGGGGATTTTCAAAAGAAGAGCTCAAGGCCATCGAAGAAAAAGCCTATTCATTAGGGGTGACTTCACACGTTACGCTGGATGTGGTGGAAGAATATTACCAAGATTGCATCAAGTATTTGGTGTTTGGCAACGTGCTTAAAAATAATACATATCCACTTTCAGTCAGTGCTGAGCGTGTTTTTCAGGCGACTGCTGTGGCCAAATATGCCGATAAATTAGGGGCCAAAGCGATTGCCCACGGCAGTACCGGAGCGGGCAATGACCAAGTACGATTTGATGTGGTCTTTAGGATTTTGGTACCTGAATGTGAAATCATTACGCCCATTCGGGATTTGCAATTATCGAGAGAAGATGAAATCGAATATCTAAAATCGAAGGGTGTGGTCCAAGAATGGCATAAAGCTGCCTATTCGATCAATAAAGGATTGTGGGGTACCTCAGTGGGAGGAAAAGAAACGTTGACTTCTGATGGCTATTTACCGGAAGAGGCGTGGCCGACCCAATTGACCCAAACGACTCCCGAAAAAATTTCACTCCAGTTTAAACATGGGGAGTTGATCGGCTTAAATGATGAAACATGTCCAAGTTCAGTGGATGCGATCAGAGAATTAACGGCTCGTGCGGGAGCATTTGCGATTGGCCGTGACATCCATGTGGGAGATACGATTATTGGAATTAAAGGAAGGGTTGGTTTTGAGGCCCCTGCCCCATTGATCATTATTAAGGCACATCATACGTTAGAAAAACATGTGTTGACCAAGCATCAGTTGTTTTGGAAACAAAGTTTGGGCGACACCTATGGCAACTTATTGCATGAGGGCCAATTTTTAGAGCCTGTGATGCGCAACTTTGAGACCTTCTTGTCCGATACTCAAAGTAGGGTTACGGGAACGGTTTATGTACAGTTGAGTCCATACCAATTCCAGGTAACGGGTATAAAATCAGAAAATGACTTGATGTCATCTGTTTTTGGGTCTTATGGCGAAATGAATAAAGCCTGGACGGGAGATGATGTGAGAGGGTTTTCAAAAATAGTTTCAAATCAAACCATGATTCACCGGAAAGTGAATCCTCAATAAGATGGCAAAAATAGGAATTGTAGGAGCTGCGGGATACACGGGGGGAGAGATATTACGGATTTTGATCCATCATCCTGATGTGATCATTACCTGCGCAATGTCCAATTCGCAAGCTGGCAAATTAGTTTCAGAAATACATACTGATCTTTTGGGCTCCTGTTCTTTGGTTTTCACCAAAGACCTAACGCCGGTAGATGTGCTCTTTATTTGCTCAGGCCATGGAGAATCCAAGAAATTCTTGGCCAGCCATAGCATTCCTTGGCATACCAAAATCATCGATTTAAGTACCGATTTCAGGGATGAGTCCGAGGGTTTTGTGTACGGATTGCCTGAGTTCCAAAAAGAAAAAATTAAGGAGGCGACTAAGATTGCTAACCCAGGTTGCTTTGCGACGAGTATCGAATTGGCTTTGTTGCCCCTAGCGGCCAAAGGCTTATTAAATCAAGACATCCATGTTTCGGCCATTACAGGCTCAACGGGTGCCGGTCAATCTTTGTCTGAAACCAGTCATTTTTCTTGGAGAAATAATAATGTGAGTGTGTATAAAACCTTTACGCACCAACATCTTTCCGAG
The DNA here is from genome assembly GCA_945866095.1 of Spirosoma fluviale. Taxonomy (GTDB): domain Bacteria; phylum Bacteroidota; class Bacteroidia; order Cytophagales; family Spirosomataceae; genus Aquirufa; species Aquirufa fluvialis_A. Next base: position 7,706 of record CAMBGA010000029.1, on the reverse strand, counting down.
ATACGCCAAACAATTTCGTCGGTACAACCCGCTCCAAAAATTCATTTCATTCCATACAGAGGTAATTTTTCGAGGGGCATTATGGCCAACGTATATACTAATTTTGCCGGGAGTCAGGAAGAAGCAGAGAACATGTTTGATGCATTTTATCAAAATTCTCCCTTTGTTTTTAGGAGTACACAACCGGTAGATGTGAAGCAAGTAGTGAATACCAATAAATGTTTTTTACACTTGGAGGTTCACGAAGGCCAACTATTAATCACATCGGTGATTGACAATTTATTAAAAGGTGCTTCGGGCCAAGCCGTGCAAAACATGAATTTGATGTTGGGCTGGGATGAGGATGCGGGGTTGAGGTTGAAGAGTGGTAGGTATTAGGTAAGAGGTAATAGGTAAGAGGTAATAGGTAAGAGGTAAGAGGTATTAGGTAAGAGGTAATAGGTAATAGGTAATAGGTAAGAGGTAATAGATATTAAGTAAGAGGTAATAGGTAATAGGTAAGAGGTAAGAGGTTATAGATAAGAAGTAATAGGTATTAGGTAATAGAAAAACAATGAAATTATTTGACGTATATCCGTTGTATCCGATTGAGTTGGTGAAAGCCAAAGGAAGTGCGGTTTGGGATAAAAATGGACAGGAATATATAGATCTTTATGGAGGCCATGCGGTGATTTCAATCGGGCATTCGCATCCAACCTACGTGGCTAGGATGTCGGAGCAATTAAATAATATTGGCTTTTATTCGAACTCCATTGTTATTTCGGGCCAAGAAGCCTTAGCAGAAAAGCTAGGCCGACTATCTGGATATTCCAACTATACCCTATTCCTAACCAATTCTGGAGCCGAATCGAACGAGAATGCATTAAAGCTCGCCTCATTTCACACAGGTAGAAAAAAAGTCGTTTCATTCACCAAAGCCTTTCATGGTAGAACGGCTGGAACGGTCGCTGTGACAGATAATCCAAGCATTGTCGCGCCCATCAATGGTACGGATCATGTGACATTTTTGCCCTTCAACCAAATCGAAGGTTTAGAAAAAATTACAGAAGAACATGCCGCAGTCATTGTGGAAGGAATTCAAGGCGTGGGTGGGATCCAAGTTGCTTCTGATGCATTTCTGCAAACATTAAGAAAAAGATGTGATGAAACCGGAGCCCAATTGATTTTAGACTCTGTTCAATGTGGCTATGGCCGATCAGGAAAATTCTTTTCGCATCAATTTGCCGGCATCCATCCTGATATGATGACTACTGCCAAAGGTATGGGCAATGGATTTCCCATGGGTGGCGTACTCATCGCGCCTCATATTCAGGCGAGCTATGGCTTATTAGGAACAACTTTTGGTGGAAATCACTTGGCCTGTGTGGCAGGAAATGTCGTATTGGATGTCATTGAGGAAGAAAATCTGATCCAAAACGCAGAAAAAATAGGTGATTATCTATCAAAATCATTAGTAGGATTTCAAAATATAACCGAAGTTCGAGGCCGTGGCTTGATGATAGGTATCGAATTAGATCAGCCTGTCGGCCCCGTGAGAGACGCCCTTTTATTCAAGGAACACATTTTCTGTGGCTATGCTGGAAAAAATACGCTTCGTTTATTACCGAGTTTGGGGATCGATCAAAAAATCGCCGACCGGTTTTTGGAAAGTTTAGCAAAAGTTTTGAGAGGGTAATTGATTTAAATGAATGAAAAAATGACTTGCTTTTTCACTAAAAATGTGATTATTTTGCGTTTCTTTTGTTCATCACAAGGGAGCAAAAAAAGAATTAAAAACTATAATTATTATCAATGGCATTAATTACAAAAATTAGAGAAAAATCGGGAATTGCAGCAGCGGCTATCGCGATCAGTTTAGTGTTATTTCTGATAGGAAGTGATATTTTTCAAGGTAATTCATCCCTTTTCGGGTCAAGCAATCAGGAAGTAGGCGTTATCGCTGGGGAAAGTATAAAAGTGCAAGACTTCCAGAAAAAAGTAGAAGAGGCGACGGCTAATTACACTGCGCAAACAGGCAAGGGCCCAAGCGAGCAAGAAGCAACGATGATTAGAGACCAAGTTTGGAATCAATTCATCTTAGACATTGCCTATAAAAAAGAATTTGACGCATTAGGAATCAAGGTTTCAGATGAAGAATTGATCGACATGGTACAAGGAAACAACATCCATCCATCTGTTCGTCAGCAATTTACAAATCCTCAAACAGGACAATTCGACAAGACATTTGTGATTCAGTTTTTGAAAAACTTGAAGACGATGCCTGTGGAGCAGCAACAAGGTTGGGCTAAGTTTGAGCTTTCATTAGCACAAGATCGCATTCGTAATAAATACGAGAACTTAATGCGCATGTCCAATTATGTGACTCAAATTGAAGGACAGAAAGAATATCAAACTCAAAACGCGAAATTTGACGCGCGCTTTGTTTATGTTCCTTTCTTCTCCGTTGCAGACTCTACGATCAAGGTAACGGATTCTCAATTAGAAGAATATTTGGCCAAACATAAAGATCAATATAAAGGAACTAATACCCGTGCGATTCAATACGTAACGTTCCCAGTGGTTCCTACGAAACAAGATACCGCCGATTTTTATTCTCAAATCAAGAAGTTAGCGAAAGACTTAGCGATCGCTCCGAATGACTCAGCTTTTGCGATGCTTAATTCAGACGTAAGAACTCCTTATTTAGTTTCGTATGCGGAAATTCCTGATGTAGTAAAAAGCCAATTGGCCACTTTCCAAGTTGGTGGAATTTATGGTCCATTTAAAAATGGATTGACGTATTCGATCTACAAATACGGTGGTGTGAAGAAAGATACTTTATTCACCGTTCGTGCCAGTCATATTTTGATCGCTCCGGCCAACAAATCTGATTCGGCAAAAGCACAAGCTCAGACACGTGCAGAAGCGGTATTAGCGCAGATCAAAGGGGGCGCAAGCTTCGAAACTTTGGCGCAAATGAATGGAATGGATGGTACAGCCCAAAGCGGTGGTGACCTAGGCTATTTTAAAAACAATGGTTCTATGGCCAAAGGATTTGAAAAAGCCGTTTTCGGATTTTCAGGAACGGGCTTAATGCCAGGATTGGTTGAAACAGAATTTGGTTTTCATATCGTTAAAGTAACGGATGGCAAAACAAATACCTCATACCGTTTGGCGGCCATCAACAAATCCATTGCTTCTTCGCAGGCGACCATGGATCGGGTTTACACGAAAGCAGATGCGTTTGCAAATGCCAATGGGAACTTAGCAGCCTTTGATGTAGCGCTTAAAAGCGATAAAAGTTTAATCATGATGCGCGCTGAACGTTTAACTGAAAATGCTTCGGCGATCAATAACTTAGCCAATGCACGCGAAATCGTTCGTTGGTCTTTCGATGATAAAACGGCTGTAGGCGATGGATCTAAAAAGGTTTTTGAGCAAGAGAATCAATACATCGTAGCTTACCTAACAGGTAAAACAGAGAAAGACAATGTGAAAGTAGCTGATTTCAAATCAGAACTATCGATGATGGTGATTAACCAACTGAAGGGCGAAAAAATTTCAGCGAAGTTAGCGGGAATCAAAGGTCCATTAGAGCAAATTGCTCAGAAATATGGAGCGGGTGCTTTGGTTGAAACAGTTTCAGCCGTTTCATTATCGAATGGTATGTTGAATTCAGCAGGTCCAGATGCAATCGCTTTAGGTCGTATTGCTGGTTTGCAAAACGGAAAGCGTTCTACGGTGTTTGTGGGAGAAAATGGTGTATATGTGGTTGAAAAAACGGGAGGCGCACCTGCACCGGCCTTGGCTGATTACTCGACGTACAAGAATCAAATTCAATCTATGGGAACTCAGAGAGCTTCTTTTTACATTAATGAGGCCATTAAAGAAGCTTCAAAAATTGAAGATAAGCGCTATAAGTTCTATTAGGATTTATAAAAGATAAAAAGAAAAAGCATTCTGTGAAGGATGCTTTTCTTGTTTGCAAGAAGTATGAAAAACTGGATTAAACCCTTTATTGGCCCCCTATTGATTGCGATGGGCATATTGCTAGTCGGGCTGAGTCCGTATATCCGGATGCGCTTTGATTTAAGTGAGGAGAAGAAGTTCACGCTTTCGGTTTCGAGTATTGAATTAATCAGACAACAAAATGGCCCTATTCGTATTAAAGTTTTTTTAGGGGGCAATAAATTACCTGCTGGATTTAAGCGGATGGAGAAGGCCTTGGATGAATTGCTCTTAGATCTTAAATCGAATAGTAGCCAAGGGATAGAGATCGAGAAGATTGATGTCTATGAAGAATATCCGGATGAGTCGGCGCGCCAAAAAATAATCTTCCAATTAGATTCTTTAGGGATTCCTCCTACGAATGTCGTCAATAATGAGGATGGAAAACAGGTACAGCAATTGGTCTTCCCAGGGGTGCTGATTGAAAAAGGAGATGCGCAAATAGGCGTATTGCTTTTGAAAGGGAATAAATTGTCCTCTCCGCAGGAAATGTTAAATCAAAGTGTGGAGGGCATGGAATATGAAATCATGCAAGGCATTGCGGCGATTGGCCAACAGGAACGAAAGAAGATCGGATTCTTTTTGGACTATAGCCATGTGCCAGCGATCAAGCAGATTGACTTAATTTCAAGTTTGAAAAAACGCTATGATTTATACCCAGTGGACTTGTCGGCTTCGCCCACGCTGGATGGCTTAGATGCGATTTGTGTGATTCAACCCGATCGAAAATTCAGTGAGGCGGATCAATATAAGATAGACCAATTTTTAGTAAAGGGTGGAAAGGCCGTATTTCTATTGGATGGGATACGCGTGGATACCGTCGCAAATCAAGGATTGGTGGCCACGCCCATCGACCTAGGCTTACAAAATTTACTCTTCCGCTATGGCATACGATTGAATTCTGATTTAGTCAAAGATGCGCAATTGAGAGGTACGATTCCGCTGGCGGTGGGGAATTTTGGCAACAAGCCATCGATCGAGTTGATGCCGTGGCCAGCCTTTCCCTTACTGCAGGGAAATCCTAGCTCTGTGATTACCCGAAATCTGGATGCCGTGTATGGACATTTTGTATCCAGCTTAGATACGGTGAAGGGAGCGTCCTATTTACAGAAAACAGCCTTGTTGAAAACGAGTCCTTACACACAGGTCCAACAAGCACCTGCGACCCTCCCCTTTTCGGCTTCAGGAAAAGAATTTGACCCAAAGAATTACGTGGCGGGATCTCGTGTGATTGCCTATTTGGTGGAAGGGAAGTTTGTATCCGCCTTTCGAAATCGGATATTACCTTTTGACAGTTTGTCAAAAAGTTTTGTGGACGCCAGTGGGACAAAGGGAGGCATCGTGATTGTGGGCGATGGAGATGTGGCTTTGAATGGGGTGGATTTGGAAACGAAGAGTCCATGGGGATTGGGATTTGATCCATTTTCGAAGCATACGTATGCCAACAAAGACTTCCTGCTGAATTCGTTTCATTATTTATTGGACGACGGACAAGCGATGATGGCTCGAAATAAGACGGTAAGTTTAAGGCCTTTGGATAAGGTAAAAGTAAAATCGGAACGAGTATATTGGCAATGGATAAACCTATTAATTCCACTTGGATTTGGAATGATACTAAGTGCGTGTGTTATTTGGTACAGAAAACAAAAATTTAATATTTAATCGTAAATTTATTTATTACGCAGCATTTTTGTAAAAAAAAATACTTTAAAAAATTATATTGAAGGATAAAGAGATTTTTGATATGGCGATTATAGGTGCTGGTGCGGCAGGCCTTCAATTGCTGTATGAATTAACCCAAGCTCCCGCTGTTGACCCCTTAAAAATCTTAGTCATTGATTCAGGAGATCGATCAGAGAAAACCTGGTGTTTCTGGCAAAAAAATCAGCCCATTTACTCTCATTTAATTGAAAAAAAGTGGAATCATTTAGCTTTTGTTGGCGCTGATGGAACGGAAATTAAATCCTGTGTTGAACCTATCCATTACCATTACATTTCATCTGAAAAATTCTATTCCTATTTCTTCTCTGAATACATTCCTAAAAATCCGGGCATTACAGTCGTCGTAGGATTAGCCAAAGAAGTTGTCCGAGAAGATGAGAATTTTAGTATTTTATTAGCATCAGGCGAGGCATATCTGACAAAAAAAGTAGCAGATTCGCGTTTTAATCAAGAAGATTGGCAAAATAGTGGAGGACTTTATCAGCATTTCTATGGCAAGTTCATTCGTACAGATACTCCTATGTTTGACGAAAATAAGGCTACTTTAATGGATTTTAGTTTAATGCAAAAGCATGAACACTTTACTTGCTTTCACTATATATTGCCCTTCAGCAAAACGCATGCCTTAGTGGAGACTACCGTATTTAGCACGAAGAAATATGAATTAACCTATTATCAGGAACTTTGGGAAGAATATTGGAAGACTAAATTGGGGGCGATTCCTTATACATTGGAAAAGGAGGAAATGGGAAGTATTCCGATGAGCGATTATGTATTCCAACTGGAATCCGATGGGATCCTAAAAATAGGCACGGCGGCTGGCCAGATAAAAGCATCCACGGGATATGCGTTCGTTCGAATGCATCAAGATGCCAAAAACATCGTTTCAAATTCAATTAGAAAAAGGCCGGGGCGATTCCGATTTTATGATCGCTTATTATTAAGCATCATCAAAACCGATACAAAACAATTCCCTGAGGTGATGAAACGACTCTTTCATTCAGTGCCAATGCCTCAAATATTGATGTTTTTGGATGAAAAAAGCACGCTAATCCAAGAGATCCAGATATTCTACAGACTCCCCATTCCCCTATTTTTAACCCATTTATGGAAAAGTTTTACCCGGTCCAAATAAAGAGATTTTTTGGATCCATCGTCACGATAGGATATTGTGGTTTTCGCTTTTGGGTGGAACCTAGCAATCCTTATTTTGATTATGCATTTACGTTTATTTTCATGTTTTTATTGGGTATTCCACATGGGGCTGGGGATCATTTACTCATTCAAAAACAAAAAAAAGACCAAGGTTTATCTTTTTCCCTGTTAAAATTCATGGGATCTTATTTAGCTGTAATGCTACTTTATGGACTCATGTGGTATTATTTTCCCAAAATTTCCTTTATCATTTTTATTTTGATTTCTATTTTTCATTTTGGTGAATTTGAAAATGAGGAACTAGAAAATGGAGCCATTCAAGTATTTTGTCAAAAGATGTCTTTAGGTCTAGGGATATTGGGTTGGATTATTTATTTCCATTATGACGAGGTAAAAGTGGTTTTGGGAGATTGGCTTTGGGCATTACCCGCAGCTTTGCCCATTTACTATCCCTATCTGTTTTTATTAGGTATCCTTTTGGGCTTTAGGCGCAAGAGCATATATCGCTATTTTAATACCCTGATTACACTTATATTAAGTTGTTTCCTCCCCTTACTGCCTGCCTTTGTTTGTTATTTTGCTTGTTGCCATGCAGTCTATAGTTTGAGCGATATGTCTGAACATTTGCAATTAAATATAAAATCTCTTTTAGCTAAACTATTGCCCTTCAGTATTTTAGCATTCTTTATGGGCTTTTTCTTTCTTAAAATGAACTCAAATACTGATGTGATTTATTATTTTTTCATCTTTCTTTCGCTATTAACCATGCCACATTTTTGGTTAATGCATCAAAATGTGAAAAAAAACTAGTGCCCAAACAAGATATGTTTATATTTTTTCAA
>CAMBGA010000028.1 GCA_945866095.1 Spirosoma fluviale | reverse complement strand
TTAGCTAAATATTAAACGTTTATTTTAGAAAAAATGAAAAATAAAATCATATTAAGCTGTTTGTTAGCCGTAGGATTATCAGGTTGCACAGCTGAATTTTTGGTAATAACACCAGAAACAAGTTTAAGTTCGGTTACGTTTTTTAAGACGGAGGCCGATTTTACTCAAGCAGTGAATGCTTGTTACGTTCCATTACGAACTATTTATAATGACCGTTCGTATTTATTATCTGAAATGCATTCGGATAATACCTATTATTTTAGAAATACGGCTTTTGGTGCCACTGAGCAGCAAGAGGATTTGGCGGATTTTTCGATCCCGGTATCGAATAATTTAACGACCAATACACACGTATTAAATCAATATCGCCAAGATTATTTGATTATTGCGCGTGCAAATCAAGTTTTAGCTTTAATTGATAAAGCTGATTTTGATGCGGCTGCTAAAGCCAATTTAAAGGGACAAGCACAATTTATGCGTGCCTTCGCCTATTTCGAAATTTATCGATATTTCAATAAAGGTCCTTTACAATTGACTCCAGTGGCTAATAGAGAAGAAGCCGCTGCAAAGCTTGGAACGGCTGATGATATCTCAAAAATCATCATTGGTGATTTGACAGGTGCAATCGCAGGATTAAAGACGAAATCGACACAAGAAGCTGGTCGCGCCACTGCAGGTGCTGCAAGAGCTCTTTTGGCTAATTTGTATTTGATTCAGAAAAACTGGGCGGGTGCAGAAAAATTATGTCGCGAGATTGTTGCTGAAGGAAGTTATTCTTTAATGGCTGATTATAACAATGCATTCACAAATAGTACTTCGAACAAGAATAATGCAGAAAGCGTTTTTGAGGTTCAATACCAAGAAGGTGCCAATGGTTTCCAGGGATCATTTATGTACAATTTCTTGCCTAGGCCTATGACTTCTGGTGAATTATTTACGTTAGCTGGTACATCAAACCCTCAACCTCAAACAGGTGAAGGTAATAATGCACCCATGCCTGATTTAATTAATTCATATGAGGAAGGTGATTTGCGTAAAGCTGCTTCTATCGGATATATCACTTGTTCGTCAACTTTATGGCAAGCAAAAACATATCCTTACATCAAGAAGTTTGTAAGAACTCACGCTTTGAATGGAAACCATGGGATGAACTGGCCTATTTTCCGTTATTCTGAAGTTTTATTATTCTTAGCTGAGGCGTTAAATGAGCAAGGAAAAACAGCTGAAGCAGCTCCATTTATGAATCAAGTACGTAAGCGTGCTGGTTTAGCTGAAACTACTGCTTCTACTCAAGCTGCTTTCCGTACTGCTTTAATGAAAGAGCGTCGCTTAGAATTAGCTTTTGAAAATAAAAGATGGCATGACTTAGTTCGTACGGATACTTTTAAAGAGGTAATAGCGGCCAAAGGAAAAGCAATCACGGCAGATCCTTTTGCGCATTATTATGAAAAAGGATATACGTTGCGTAGTAACTCTTTCACAGTGATTGAGAAATACTATCCATTGCCTGCTGATGAGGCTGCATTGAATCCTAACATTAAATAAGTATCATTAATGAATAGCCGCCAAGGAATTGGCGGCTATTTTTTTTCTCTAAATTATGAGCATACTCAACTTAATTGCCCTTTTTTACGCTTTTTTCACGGGTTTTTCTCCTGAAAATAAAGAGCTAAAAAAGTCGGTAGAATTTCAAAAAATTGTTATTTCTACTGAGTTTGTTTCTGAAGGTGTTTGTGTCGGGGACATCAATAAGGACGGGAATAAGGACATTATTGCGGGCGCGTTTTGGTATGAAGCACCTACCTGGGTTAAGCATCAATTTTCTGCTGAAATTAGGTATGACAAATCATTGAAACCATTTCCAGAAACTCATGTATTTAAGGTAGATGAGGGATATTCTGATTCTTTTGCTAATTTTTCAGCAGATATTAATCAAGATGGTTGGGTCGATGTGATCAAAATAGGCTTACCTGGCGAAGCGGTTTATTGGTTTGAAAACAATCAAAATAAATCAGGTTACTGGAAGCGACATTTTTTATGTGCATCCTTAGGAAATGAATCTCCTTTGTTTGAAGATGTGGATGGAGATGGAAAAAAGGATTTGATTGGTAATGATTCTAAAAACCAAAAAGTGGTTTGGTATCAAGCACCTTCTTCTAAAGATAGTGTTTGGGTTGCGCGAACTATTTCAGCTAATCCTAAATTGGGTACCCACAAGTACACACATGGTTTGGGCTTTGCTGATTTAAATCAAGACGGTCGAAAGGATGTGATCATTAAGGAAGGTTGGTTTGAAATGCCAAAAGACCTTCAAACAGAATGGACTTTCTATGCTTTGTCTACTAAGTTTGATTGTGCGCAAATGTATGTGTACGATTTTGATAAAGATGGAGACATGGATATTTTATCTTCTTCAGCACATGATTATGGTATTTGGTGGAATGAGACTAAATCATTAGCGACGGGTGAAATTGAAAATCATTTAATTGACAAATCGCTTTCTCAAACTCATTCGATGCAATTCGTTGATTTGAATGGGGATAAGAATCCTGATTTTATTGTGGGCAAGCGATTTATGGCTCATAATGGAAAAGATCCGGGAGAATTTGAAAGTGCTAATTTACAATGGTATGAATATCAGCCTAAACCATCGCCGCATTGGGTTTCTCATGTGATTGATTCAGATTCAGGTGCAGGGATTAACTTTTTTGTGGAGGATATGAATAAGGATAAGAAAAATGATATTATTATTTCAAATAAAAAGGGTGTGTTTTTGTTTAAAAGAATTTAATTTTTACAAAAAATAGCCAATCCTTTTTTTTCAATTTATTTTAAATTAATTTAAACCTTTAAACCTATACATATGAAAATTAATTACCGTAACCTAGTTTGGTTATTAGTTCCACTGCTTGGCATTTATAGTCCCATTTTTGCCCAAAAGCCTCAGGCGTCCGAGAAGGGATTCAAGAAAATTTTTGATGGTAAAACATTGAAAGGTTGGGAGGGAGATCCTGTCTATTGGAAAGTTGAAAATGGAAGCATTGTGGGTGAAATTACACCGGCTACAATAGTAAAGCGCAATACCTTCATTATTTACCGTGATGCAAAGCCTTCTGATTTCGAATTGAAATGTGAGGTTAAAATCACTAAATATGGTAATACAGGTATTAATTATCGCTCTGAGGAGTTATTGCCCGATTTACCTTTTGCTTTAAAAGGATATCAGGCCGACATCGATGGTGCGATTCGTTACACAGGTCAAAACTATGAGGAACGTGGACGTACAACCTTAGGGTACCGTGGTGAGATTGTAAATGTGAACGAGCAAACGGATCCAGAGGTTAAAAACAACCTTCGTGCTTATTCAGCTCGCAATGCATGGTTGGCTCGTAAGGTTACGGGTTCTTTAGGAAATTCAGATTCTTTGAAAACAAAAATAAAGTCAGAGGATTGGAATGAAATACATTTGATTGTTAAAGGCAATCGCCTTTTGCATTATGTCAATGGAGTTTTAATGAGTGATGTCACGGACTTGGATAAAGTAAATGGCAAATCAGAGGGTTGGTTAGGCGTTCAAGTACACGTAGGTCCCCCAATGAAAGTAGAGTACAGGAATATTCGTATTAAAAACCTAAAATAATAGAATGAACATGAAACCAATTTTTAAGTATTTATTAGCGCTTGTTGCGGTAGTTGGCCTAGGAAGTGCAGGCTACAACAGTTTATTTAAGATTGAACCTGCTCACGTAGAAGGTGCCAATCCTAAGTTGGATAAAATCAGATTACAACCTGGTTTTAAGATCGAACACATCATCAGTCCTACAGATGAAAATATAGGCTCTTGGGTTTCGATGACTTTTGATGATAAAGGTCGTATGATTTGCTCGGATCAATATGGTGGATTATATCGTTTGACTATTCCTGCAATAGGATCAGCCAGCGTGAAGCCAAAGGTTGAGAAATTGAAATTTGGTAAAGGCGTGGATACCTTAGGTATTGGAAATGCGCATGGTATGTTATATGCATTCAACAGTCTATATGTGATGGTGAATGCGAGAGCAACAAGACCAGGTGCTCCTGCTAATGCGGGTCGTGGACCAGCACCAGGATTTACGCCAAGAGGAAGTGGATTGTATCGTGTTCAGGATTTAGATGGAGATGATCAATTTGATAAAATCACTTTAATGAAAGAATTTAAAGGAGAAGGAGAACATGGTCCACATAGTATAATTTTATCACCAGATAAGAAATCTATTTTCTTGATTTCGGGTAATCATACGGATGTACCAGAAATGGATGCCTATCGTTTGCCTAAAAACTGGCAAGAAGATAATATTTTCCCTTTAATTAAGGATCCACGTGGACATGCGAACGATCGTTATGCTCCAGGAGGATGGATTGCCAACATAGATCCAGATGGTAAGAAATGGGAATTAATTTCAGCAGGTTACAGAAATGCTTTTGATATAGCCTTTAATGAAACAGGAGATTTATTTTCATATGATGCGGATATGGAGTGGGATTTCGGTTTACCATGGTACCGTCCTACGCGTATTTGTCACGTAACAAGTGCTTCTGAGTTTGGTTGGAGAACAGGTAATAGCAAATGGTCAACAACTTATCCTGACAATTTACCTCCGGTATTGAATATTGGACAAGGATCACCTACTAGTTTATTGTCTTTGAAGGATGCCAAGTTTCCAGCTAAATACAAGAAGTCCTTATTGGCTTTTGACTGGACATTTGGTATTGGTCACTTAATTAAATTAAAGGCTTCTGGATCTACTTTCTTGGCAGATCGTGAAGAATTTATTTCAGGTATTCCTTTGCCTTTGACAGATGGTGTTGTTGGTCCAGACGGAGCACTTTACTTTATGGCAGGTGGTCGTCGTTTGGAATCTGATGTATACCGTGTTTCATATGTAGGTACAGAAGAAGCAAGTGCAAAAACGTTAGTTGGCGCACCTAATCCATTGAACGAAACGCGTCGTAAGATTGAGCAATTTCACCAAGGAGCTAATCCTGCAGCCGTGGCATATGCTTGGCCTTATTTAAAGCATCCAGATCGTTTTATTCGCTATGCGGCTCGTTTAGCTTTAGAACACCAACCAATCAATGAGTGGAAAGATAAGGCATTGACTGAAAAAGATCCAATTACTGCTACAAATGCTTTGATCGGCTTAATTCGTCAAAGTAAGCCTGAATTAAAATCAGCTATTTATGCTTCGCTAGTTGCGATTGATGGCAAGGCTTTTAGTGAATCACAAAAATTAGATATTTTGCGTGCATATGAATTAGCTATGTTACGTTTAGGAATGCCAGATGCTGCTACATCAGCTAAGATCATTGCTAAATACAATGCATCTTATCCATCGAATCGCATGAATATGGATCGCGCGTTAAGTCGTTTATTGATTCCTTTGGAAGCTCCAAATGTTATTGAGCGTACCTTGAAGTTAATGGAAACGAAGGATACGGCGAGTGCTACTGCTTATCGCGTAGAAACGGCTACTTCGTCTGCGGATTTAATTATGCGTAATCCTCAATACGGAACGGATATTGCGAAGATGTTGGAGAAAATTCCACCGGCTCAACAAACGTATATGGCTACTATGTTATCGGCAGCTAAAACTAATTGGACTCCAGAGCAGCATGAGCGTTATTTCACATGGTTTAAAAAAGCTTTTGAATTCTCAGGTGGTCGTAGTTATGTTGGATTTATCGACCGTGCACGTAAACTAGCTTTGAAGAATGTAGCTGAATCTAAGCGCGCTTATTACGATAAATTAGGTGGTGCGGATATGTTGACTAGCAGCGGTAATGACATTGCGGCTATCAATTATCCAAAGGGTCCAGGAAAACAATGGAAGTTGACTGATGCAGTTGCATTATTAGATGCTCCTTTAGCGGACCGTGATTTCCAAAATGGTAAATCTATGTTTGCCGCGACTACTTGCGTTCGTTGTCATGCCATGGGTAGTGATGGCGGTGGAAACGTGGGTCCTGATTTGACTAATTTGGGAACTCGTTTCTCGAAGAAAGATATGTTAGAGTCTATCATTGATCCAAATAAAACAGTTTCAGATCAGTATGCAGCGACTCAAATTATGTTGAGAAATGGTACTTCTGTGATTGGACGTGTGACCAATGAAGATAAAATGGCTTACTATGTTTCTCAAAATCCATATGCGCCAGATCAAATTGAAAAAATATTAAAGAAAAACGTTCGTTCAGTTAAATATTCACCGGTATCAAGTATGTTGCCAGGTTTAATTAATAGCCTTAATGGGGAAGAATTAAAAGATTTGATGGCTTATTTGATGTCAGGCGGAAGCGAAAGCAACGCAATGTTTAAGAAAAAGTAAAATGAATTATGCCGGAATGGACCGATAAAATATCGAATCACAAGCAATTAGGAGGAATTGAAACGTCCATTTTAGATAATGGCGCAGGTAAAGGAGTCCGAATTGCTTGGATTGATACGGGTTCAGGATTTCGTTATAAAGTGGTGCTTGACCGTGCCATGGATATTGCGGAGGCATTTTTCAACCAGCATAGTCTTGCGTGGATAAGCCACGTAGGAGTTTTAGGGCCTCAACCAATGTCGAACCAAGGAATAGATTGGCTTCGTACGTTTGGTGGAGGCCTTTTGGTTACCTGCGGGTTAGATCATGTGGGTGGACCTGATGAGGATGCGCATGGTAGTCGAGGTGTTCATGGTTTAATCAGCAACATACCAGCTGAAATCATTTCCATTCAGCAGCCAGATGTCCAAGCAGGTCAATTAGATATGTCGATCACTGGGATTATACGCCAACATAAAATTTTTGGACCTTGTTTGACAATGAAGCGAACCATATCGGGTCGTTTAGGGCAAGCAGGTTTGACAATCAAAGATGAGGTGTTGAATGAAGGAAATACGCCAGCTCCATTAATGCTTTTATATCATTTTAATTTCGGTTGGCCTTTGGTCGACGAAGGAACTGATATTATTTGGAAAGGCAATCACCGAGTGGCTTCAGATCCTAAATTTTTAGGAATCGCTGACATCAAGAAATGCCCTGATCCCTTATCCGTTCATGATGGTGGGGGTGAATCTGTGGTATTTATTGAGCCGGAGGCAAATGCTGACCATCAAGTGTATTGTGGTTTGTGGAACGAAAAGAAGCAATTAGGGGTTCAAATTTCTTTTGACAAAAGGGAATTACCTTGGTTGACCAACTGGCAACATTTTGCCAAAAACGAATATGTAACAGGTATTGAACCTGGAACGAATCCGCCTATTGGCCAGAAGGCAGCAAGGGAATCAAACACATTGACTTTTTTAGCCCCTGGTGAAAAAAAATCAATTGAAGTGAATTTATCCGTATTGGGTCCTGAAGTTGGTCCTTACACGACTTATACTAATTTTATCAATTTAATTAACGAATAATGAGCAATAAAGCAGCTAAAGCGCTAGAGCAAGGAAAAGGTATTTTACGATTAGCCCCAACATGGGTTCCGAGGTCTTTTTGCGTGCCTGGTAGAAGAATAAAGTTACATCCAGATGATTATTATGTTTTGGGTGGTGTACGTGGTGGAATCGATGAGCGATGGTTATCGTCAACAACTCCCGCTAAAAATGGCCCATTGACCGGAGAGAACGAAGGCTTAAGTGCTGTTGTTTATTCTGAAGGTGGAAAAGAAGAGCAGATTCTTTTGATTGATGTCATTGAAGCGTTGAAAGGTGAAGTGATCGGTGATCGTTTGTGGAATGAATACAAATCTTGGCCTATGTACTCGAAGTTTTTTGATAACATGGGTCCTTTGCCGCATCACATTCATCACAATGATGAGCATGCGGCTAAGATTGGGCAGTTGGGAAAACCAGAAGCCTATTATTTCCCACCTCAATTAAATAACCATGGGGGTGATTTTCCGTATACGTTTTTTGGTATTGCACCGGGAACGACTAAAGAGCAAATAAAAGAGTGTTTGATGAACTTCACCAAAGGGGATAATAAAATCACCATGTATTCTCAAGCATTTCCATTGATACCGGGAACGGGTTGGGATGTGCCTCCAGGCATGTTGCACGCGCCAGGAAGTATGTGTACCTATGAGCCTCAAAAAGCGTCTGACGTTTTTGCGATGTATCAATCCTTAGTAAACGAAGCGGTTATTCCTGAAGAATTATTGTGGAATGGTACTCCAAAAGAAGAGATTGGCAATTATGACCAATTGATGGAAGTGATTGACTGGGATTTAAATACCAATCCGAATTTATTGGAAACTCGCTTTATGCAACCAATACCGGTTTCAGATGAGGCGGAAATGGAAGCGAAGGGGTATTCTGAAAAGTGGATTTGCTATCGTTCTGATGCATTTTCTGCCAAAGAATTAACGGTTTTTCCAGGACAAACGGTGACTATTACGGATGCAGCTGCCTACGGTTTAATCATGATGCAAGGTCATGGAAAAATGGGCGTTTGGAATATAGAAACACCTTCATTGATTCGTTATGGACAATTGACCAACGATGAGTTTTTTGTTACTGAAAAAGCAGCAAAAGAAGG
Organism: Spirosoma fluviale; assembly: GCA_945866095.1. Taxonomy (GTDB): domain Bacteria; phylum Bacteroidota; class Bacteroidia; order Cytophagales; family Spirosomataceae; genus Aquirufa; species Aquirufa fluvialis_A. Next base: position 12,421 of record CAMBGA010000028.1, on the reverse strand, counting down.
TGTTCAAATCACCAATCATTCAACGACGGATCCTATTGTGATGTTGAAGCACTTTGGTCCTTTAAACCCAGATTTAAAATTTTAAACTCATAATTTTTTCAAAATGAATAATTATCCAAAATTACACAATGCCACATGGCCTGGTATTGTAGGAAAAGGTCCAGATTCCGAGCCGGTTATTTCGTTGGACACCATGTTAGCCATGACCGCAGCTGCTGAGGTGAACGGTGTAAAATTTGATGGAGTAGATATTGGTTTATTACCTCCACATTTTGACATTGAGAGCGGCAAAGAAGGAGCGAAAGCTTTGGCAGATAAAGTGGCGGCGCACGGCTTAGAAATAGGTAGTTTAGTAGCTCCTATTTGGGCAGGTAATGCAATGGGTGATCAAGATGCACGGGATACTTTTGTGGATATGGTGCGTCGCTCATGTGAGATTGGTGCTGAATTACGCAAAATAGGTATTCGTCCGAATGGAATCATTCGCATCGATTCAGCTGCTGGTGTAGCGGATTGGGCTAAAGATCCGAAAGGAAATTCAAAATTGATTGTTGACACATTCCAAAGAGCTTGTGATGTTGCCGCAGATTTCGGTGAAAGACTGGCTGCCGAGGGAGAGATTTGTTGGGGTGGTATGCATTCATGGAGAAACATGATTCAAACGTTAGAGGCGGTTGACCGTCCTAATATTGGTTTCCAAGCGGATATGTCTCACACTTTATTATATACGATGGGATATAACTGTCCTGAGGATCGCATTTTACCTGTCGATTATCAGTGGGATGATCGTGAGGTATTGAAGGCTTCGTTAAAAGAATTGACTGCGGCGCTTCGTCCGTGGACGATTGATTTTCACGTAGCTCAAAATGACGGAACTGTTCATGGAACAGGAAGTCATGATAAGACAGGTCGTCACTGTCAAGCTACTGACCCTAATGGAAAATTGAACATCGCTGAAGATGCTGGATTTTGGTTGAGAGATGCGAATGGCGAATTAACAAAAGCGTTTAAGCATATTTGTTGGGATGGTTGCATGTTCTCAAATTCAGTGATGGAGCAACAAAAAACTTGGAATGATATTTTAGCTGCAATGATTCAAGTGCGTAATGCGCATGGTTGGTCTTAATTTAATTAAAAATGAAAAAGATAAGAATAGGATTGATAGGAACGGGTTTCATGGGAAGAACCCACTCAAATGGATATAACCGTTTACAGAATTTTTTCCCTGATTTAGTATGTACACCTGTGTTGCAGGCGGTTTGTTCTCGTAATGAGGCAAGTGTAAAAGCGTTTGCAGCCCAATGGGGATATGCTTCTTATGAGACTGATTGGCGCAAAATGATTGCCCGTGATGACATCGATGCGGTCGATATTTGTACTCCGAACGATACACATGCTGAAATTGCGATTGCCGCAGCGGCAGCAGGAAAAATGATTTTATGCGAGAAGCCATTGTCTCGTACGCTGGCCGAGGGAGAGCAAATGGTTGCTGCGATTGAAAAAGCAGGTGTGGCTAATACGGTTTGGTATAACTACAGACGTTTACCAGCGGTTACGTTGGCGAAACAAATTATCGACTCGGGTAAGTTGGGCAAGATTTTTCATTATCGGGCCAACTTCCTACAGGATTGGACCATATCACCGGATTTGCCACAAGGGGGAGCTGGAACATGGCGTTTAGACGTTGAAGCAGCAGGTTCGGGTGTTACAGGTGATTTATTAGCACATTGCATCGATACGGCCATGTGGTTAAATGGCGGTATTACGGATGTGAGTGCCATGACTGAAACGTTTATTAAGGAAAGGGTACATTCGGGAACGGGCCAAGTTCAAAAAGTTGGCATCGATGATGCTTGTATATTCCATTGCCATTTTGACAATGGTTCTTTGGGTCTATTTGAGTCTACACGTTATGCGCGTGGCCACAAGGCACTTTATACTTTTGAAATCAATGGGGAACACGCTTCTTTGCGTTGGGATCTACACGATTTGAACCGTTTGGAAATGTATGACCATGCAGATGCATCCATTACAAGAGGTTGGAAGTCTATTTTAGTCACAGATGGCGATCAGCCATACATGGACAAATGGTGGGTACCCGGATTGATTATTGGTTATGAGCATAGTTTTGTGCATCAGGCAGCTGATTTCTTTAAAGCGCTAGGCGATGGAACACCATGCTCACCTACGTTTATAGAGGCATTACAAACACAAAAAGTGTGTGAGTCGGTGATTGATTCAGCCAACCAAAAAGCTTGGAAAGACACGAATGTCCAATGGCCATGTTAATTTAAAATAATGGCTGAGCAAGATTGCCTATTAAAAATTAAGGGTATTTCCTTAGCATTTTCAGGAACACCTATTTTAAAGTCAGTGGATTTAAGCTTGTATCAAGGGGAAATTCATGCGTTGGTAGGTGAGAATGGAGCAGGCAAATCATCGCTTTTTAAATGTATATTAGGGATAATCTCTCCTTCACAGGGAGAGATTATTTTTTTAAATGAATCTCTGTCTGGTTACTCTATTCGAGATATTTTAAGAAAGGGAATTTCCATGATTCACCAGGAACTCATGCTGATTCCGGAATTGACCGTGGCTGAAAATATCTTTTTAGGCCGAGAAACAGCGCAAGGGAAGCGCATGGGATTGAGTGAAATCAATCAGGCTACGACAGATTTGTTTCGTGAATACGATTTGGATATTCTGGTCGGAGCTTTTGTGAAGGATTTGAGCATTGCGCACCAACAAATCATCGAGATTATGCGGTCGGTGTCTCAAAAGGCACGTTTGATTTTAATGGATGAGCCCACGTCTTCCTTGACAGAAAAGGAAGTTGTATTTTTTCGCCAGCTTATTTTTAGGTTAAAGTCTGAGGGTATTTCGATCGTTTTTACTTCTCATAAAATGGATGAAGTTTTCGATTTCTCTGATAAAATTTCAGTTTTACGTGATGGTGAAATGGTCGGAACTTTTTCAAAAGCAGAGGTTGACCCCATGTCTTTAGTTCAAAAAATGGTCGGCCGAGAGATGAAAGATTTTTACCCGAAAGCTTTATCAGAGGTCGGTCAGGCGATTATTCGTGTAAATGACTTATCCTGTGCACCACATTTTGAACATGTTAACTTTACGCTTCATTCAGGGGAAGTACTCGGTTTGTCTGGTTTAGTGGGTGCGGGTCGTAGCGACATAGGCCAAGTGCTTTTTGGGGTTAAAAAGAAAACTTCAGGTACAATGCAATTGAAGGGACAGGAATATAATCCGGGAAATCCGAGTGAGGCTTTACGAGCTGGATTGGGGTATTTAGGGGAAGATCGAAAGGAGATGGGGATCATTCCTGAAATGAATATTACGGAAAATATGAGTTTGGGATTGCTGGATGCGTATCGAAAATTTCTGTTTATCGATCAAGAAAAAGAGTCTTTGGATGCTGCTGAAATGCAAAGTCGACTGTCTGTTCATTCAGCGAAGGAAGGCCAACGAATTCAAAATTTAAGCGGTGGAAATCAGCAAAAAGTTTTGTTTGGACGAATTTTATTGAATAATCCAGAGGTTTTAATTTTAGATGAGCCTACACGTGGAATTGACGTGATGTCAAAATTTGAAATTTATACGCTTATATTAGCTTTGAAGAAACAAGGGAAAGCCATCTTGTTGATTTCATCTGATTTACCTGAGTTATTAGCTATGAGCGATCGAGTTATTGTTATTTCCAAAGGAAAGCAGATGGCGGAATTGTCTCGCGATAATGCTAGTCCTGAGAAAGTATTAGAATTTTCGTTGCATTAAAATATGAAAGAATTAAAAGCATTTTTCACTAAGACCCCAACAGGCGGAATTTTTTTAGCGCTCATTTTAGTTTGTGCTTTATTTAGTTCGATGACTTCTCGTTTTTTAACGCCGACCAATATTTCTGTTATTTTAAATCAAGTGTCTGTGAATGCTATTTTGGCATTTGGTGTCACATTTGTCATCATCGCTGGGGGGATTGATTTGTCATTGGGATCGCTGGTGGCCGTTTGCGGTGTGGTCGTAGCGCTATTGTCTCAGAATAATGAGTATAGTTTATGGCTAGCCATTATTGGAACTTTAATCGCTGGAATTGCTTTAGGGGCACTTAATGGAATTATTGTGGTTTTGACCAAAGTACCTCCTTTTATTGTCACCTTAGGAACGATGACGATCGGCAGAGGAGTCGCGCTAATTTTAAGTAAAGGTCGGCCTATTTCTGATTTAAATGAATCTTTAAATTTTCTGGGCAATGGAGATCTTTTTGGGATTCCTATTCCAATCCTTTTTTTAGTTTTATCCTATGCCACTTGCCATATTTTATTGACTAAGACTATTTTTGGCCGTTACGTAAAAGCCATTGGCGGAAATGAAATGGCGTCTTATGTGGCGGGGGTTCGAGTGAATCGCATCAAATTATATGTGTATATGATCAGTGGTTTATTTGCGGCTTTGGCGGGTATTTTGTTGACGGCGCGAATCAATACAGGCCAACCCAATGCTGGTTTGGGTTTTGAATTGGATGCTATTGCTGCAGTGATTATAGGTGGAACGAGTACTCGAGGAGGGAAAGGAACCATTACGGGTACTTTATTAGGCGTGTTGTTTATTGGCGTTATTAATAATGGCTTGGATTTAATTAATGTTTCTGCGTATTGGCAACAAGTCATAATGGGAGGAATTATTATCTTAGCAGTCGTTTTAGATGGTTTGTATCAAAAATTAAAAATGAATATATGAAATTGAAGTATTTACTATTTGCTTGTATTTTGTTTGTGTGTTTCTCCTGTGGGGAAAAGAAATCTGATAAAGTCATTATTGGCGTTTCGATGTTGAGCATGCAAAATGAGTTTATCCAACAAGTGGCTGATGCCTTAGAAAAATCGGCAGCAACGAGCCAAGTAGAATTAATTATTGTAGATGCGGAGAGGTCTTCTTTAAAGCAGGTGGAGCAGGTGGAGAGTTTCATAAGCCAACAAGTGGACGCGATCATTTTAAATCCTTGCGAGTTTGAAGCTAGTTCACCGGCGGTCGACAAAGCAAAAAAAGCAGGTATTCCGATTGTGAATGTCAATTCTTCGACCAAATCTAAGCCAGATGCTTTCGTTGGCTCTGATGATGCCGAATCGGCTAATATGGCGATGGAGCTAATTGCGAAAAAATTAGGTGGCAAAGGAAACATAGTCATGATTCAGGGTTATATGGGCCAAGCAGCCCAATTAGATCGCGAACGCGGGGCTAAAATAGTCTTAGCTAAATATCCAGGTTTGAAGTTATTAGCTACTCAAACAGGGGAGTGGGATCGAGCCAAGTCCATGGCTTTAATGGAAAATTGGATTCAATCGTATGGAGATCAAATCCAAGCCGTATTTGCTCAAAATGATGAAATGGGATTAGGTGCCGTTCAGGCTTTAATGGATGCTAAAAAGAAGCAGCAAGTTTATGTGGTCAGTGTGGATGGCATTAAGGATGCAAAAAAGTCAGTGACCCAAGGAAATTTGGATGCGACCATTATTCAGAATGCGGGCCAACAAGGTTCCGAGGCTTTGCGATTGGCCCTTGAGCTAGTTCAGAAGAAGCCTTTAAAGGAATCAAATATGCTGATTCCTTTTGAGATTTTTGTAAAATAATTAGCGAACTTCTTTTTTGGCAAAATTCAAATACTGATCCCAATCATAGGCATTAATATCGTGATTACCTTCTCTAATATGGTATCTGATATGCCCACCGACTGGACTATTTAAAGCTGGAAATTCCAAACCGGCAAGACCCTTTTTACCAAATAATGCATATACGGGTTCGGCTAATTGAGCTCCGAGAAATTCTCCTTTGGGATCTGACCATTGATCCCCCACGGCACTAGCCACATAAAGGGGCCTTGGGGCTAACAATGAAAGTAAAATGTGTGAATCAAAAGGTAGCTCATTTTCTTTGTAGGCATAGTTTTTATAGGAATCTAAAAACCAATGCGGGAAATTGTTTGTAATTCGCCAAAGCGTTTCACCATAATTTCTACGTGTGATAGCTGCTCCACCTTCTCCAGATTCGTTGGAAATAATGGCCGCAAAACGCGTGTCGGTTGCACCAGCCCAAAGAGCCGCTTTTCCCAAGCGCGAATGTCCATGTAAAATGATTTGTTTGCTATCGATCTGAGGAAGTTTTTCTAAGAAATCGACTGTTCTATGCAGTCCCCAAGCCCAAGCGCCATTGGCCGACCACTCTTCTGAGCTAAGTCCTAGTTCTGCCGCTAGCAATGTTCTTACTCCATTTTTATATCCTTCAGGTAAATCTTCTTCAAAATCACCGCAGGCTACTGTGATACTCCCGTAACCCGCTTCGATAACTTTTTCAAATTGCCACCTGGATGCCCATGCGCCTCTTTTAACGGGTGCACCTGCTTGATATTTGATGACTCCCTTTTCATCACAAACCGTATATTTTGTGAATACTGTTATGTCGACATCAGGACTGCAGGTTTGATTTCCGCAAAAGTTGAGCCCCAGGAAAACAGGAACTTTTTTGTTTGTATTAGGAAGAACTCCTAACACATCGAAATTATATTTACCGGCTAAAGTAACCTTCCAATTATATTGAATGGCTTTCCCATCCATGATTTCTTTTTTTGAAATCAATTGGAAGCTTTGGCTTATTTTTTTCTTTGGCATTTTCCCAAACATCAATTGGGAGTATTGATCAAGCCAATATTGTTTTTGTTTTACCCACCCATTTTTATCTTTAATGACTTGACCATTAGGAGTTTTTAGGGCATCGGGTAGGGTATAGGGACTAATTTTACTTTCGTCGTAATTAGCTACAAAAGGTTTCTGTGCCATGGTTTGCAAAGAGATTAGCGCGGTGGCTATGTAGATGATATTTTTCATAGGTTTTAATAGGTGGTTCAATTTAAGGATTTTGAATAGATGATTTTTATCAATTCTTAATTTTTTTACAAATTGTTTTACATTTTAATTTATTACTTTTGGGTTGTAATTCATATTTGAGCGTACACTAAAATATTTATATGGAATATTTCAAAAGAATCGAGTTCACAACGGCCAATGAGACCATTTCAAATCTCAAAAATGCCATCAGTCAATATAAAGTCATTCATCTTTCAGGGTTTAATTTATCGATTCCAATTCAGGAATTTTACACGAATTTGTCTGATTCGATTGGGGAAATTTTCAACGAAGACGAGGACATCTTAACCGGAGAACGCAAAGACAATCGTTGGATCGATATTTCATATGATCCCGATTTGCAAGATCGTTACCGCAGTAGTAATACGCGTCAGCCTTTACATACGGATGATTCCTATGTAGAATTAGGAGACGAGAAATCATTGCAATTCTTTTTTTGTGAATCTAGAGCGGCTTTTGGTGGTGCGACCACTTTCTTTGATTTGCCTGATTTAGTGGCCTGTATGAAGTCGGATGGGGAAGATGAATTGTTAAATCGTTTGTTGACGACGATTGTACATTTTGACAAAGCTGGAAATAAAAAAATACGCAAAATCGTGGATCAAGATGAGAAGGGATATTTAGCTAATTGGAATTATTATTGCATCGACAAAGAAAATAATACACCTGAGGCTTTGGCTTTATGTGAAGATTTTCATGCTTTTTTAGAGTCTAGAATTATACAAGCAGGATTAGTGATGCCGGTTCAATTAGAGAAAGGCGATGCGGTATTTTTTCACGATGATCGGATTTTACATGGGCGCAATGCCTATTTTGCTACTCAAAAAGGGGAGCGTTGCTTGATAAAAGGTAAAATCATTTTAGATCCCGAATTTGAATTGGTCTAATTTATCTCACAAACTAGGTTTAGGTACCTGGCAATTAGGGGGAGTTAATCTGATTAATGGGGTGCCCATGGGTTGGGATGCCATGGATGAATATGTAGCTGTTGATATTCTTCAACAAGCGATTCTTTCAGGAATTCAGTTTATTGATACCGCTGACTCCTATGGTCAGGGGCAATCCGAGTTTTACATCGGTCGGGCCATTCAGGGATTAAAAAAGAATTCTCCTTGGGATCGAAGTCAGATTATGATTTGCACCAAGTTTGGAAATCGGGTGCTTGACGATGGATCGATGGTTCAAGATTTTTCCCCTGAACATTTAGTTAGGGCCGTTAACGCAAGTTTAGCCCGATTATCCTGTGATTACCTAGACATTTTATTGTTTCATAGTCCTCCAGAAAATTTTGATTGGGCTAATTATGACCGAGGGCCATTGGATGAATTGGTTCGTTTGGGAAAGATCAAGGAATATGGAGTGAGTTCCAAAAGTGTGTATGGCGCTAAGTCGGTGATGGATGCTGCATTTGGGACGGTGTGTGAGGTGATATTTAATGCATTAGATAGGAGAGTGGCTGTAGTTTTAGGGAATCACATAAATCGCAATCAATATCATGTGATAGGCCGAGTGCCCTTGGCTTCTGGTTTTTTAACCGATAAGGTATTTTTAAATGATCCTTCTTTGTTTGGCGGCGGTTATCGATCTAAGATTCCTGATCGAGATGTTCAGTGGTTTATGGAATCGGCCAATAAACTAGCTTTCTTAGGCGAAATGCCTGGGGGTTTGACAAGCAATGCCTTAGCCTTTTGTTTACAAAGTGATTGTGTGGATGTGGTTATACCGGGAGTAAAGGACCTGAGCCAATTAAATACACACTTAAAAGCGCTTGAAATCCCTTCGCTTTCAGACGATTGTGTTAAAAAAATAGAAGAAGCTGTACCGACTGTTCCGTCTTGGTGGTTGCCTGCTTAATCCAAAAATGAAATTCATTAAGTAACAGGGAGTAGGTAATTGGTAAAAAGTAATAGGTATTAGGTAAAAGTAGGGACGCGATACCTCGCGTCCATTGTAAACCAAATGTAGAATCGTGTTCGCAAAAAAAATCACTTTCAAGCTTTTTAGAGCCTCCAAAGAATTCATATTTTTACGAACTTACTTATCAATAAAATCAACTTTTGAACTGTATTAAAAAACAAACAATCAGCCATGAAAAAATCCTTGCATTTGATTCTGTTGTTTATTGCGTTACTTAATTCCGCTACCCTCGTCGCACAAGAGCGCTACACAGTGAAGCCTGGAGATCCCAACGGCATCAATAAATGGTATATGGGGCGACAAATCGCACATGTGATGAGCCATTTTGGTATCGAATGGCTTGAACGAAAAGAAAGGGAGATGGAAGAAAATACGTCGCAGTTATTGAAAAACCTCGCCATACAACCAGGCACGGTCATTGCGGATATTGGTGCTGGAAGTGGCTACCATAGCACTTTGTTATCAAAAATGGTGGGGGACGGTAAAGTGTATGCCGTGGATGTGGAGAAAGAAATGATTGCTTACTTGAAAAACAGAATTAAGCTTGAAGGTTATAAGAATATCATTCCGGTATTGAGTACAGAACAAAAAGTTTCCTTGCCAGCCAATAGCATTGATGTGATGTTACTCGTGGATGTATACCATGAATTTTCTTTTCCTTACGAGATGACACTGTCCATGTTGGAAGCACTCAAACCCGGTGGTAAGCTGGTTTTGGTCGAGTTTAGGGCTGAAGATCTAAATGTACCCATTAAAACCATCCACAAAATGAGTCAGCAACAGGCGGTGAAGGAGTTTAAGGCTTTAGGCTTTTCTTTTGAAAAGAATATTGGCAACCTTCCTTGGCAACATTGCCTGATTTTCAGGAAGCCCCAAAAATAGTAATATGTTAATAAAATAATTGTTCAACAGACGAAACTTGTTTGAAAACAAGCAAAAGCCCTTTAAACAAAAAAGCCCGACATTTTTGTCGAGCTTTCATGAGCCTCCTATCGGGATCGAACCAATGACCTACTGATTACAAGTCAGTTGCTCTACCAGCTGAGCTAAGGAGGCTTAAATTGGACTGCAAATTAACCGAATTAGGTTAAAATGCCAAACCTACCTTGAAAAAAATTACTCTTTTTTCAATTTTTCTAATTCCGCTTCTGCTTCCAAAATCTTTTTCTCCACTTCAGCTCTAAACTTATCCGAGTTTTTCGACTTGGCAAAAAACTCTAAGTTATTGGTTAACACGGCGATATCATTTTCTAAAGCCTGAATTTTTTTACGAGCATCTGGAGCAGCGGATTTTCTTTCTTCTGTGCTGTGATGTGTTTCTGCCGACAATGATTTCAATTCAAATCCCCAGGCCGCCAATTTTTCAGCCGGTTGGGTTCTCGCAAAATCAATTAAGGAGTTCCAAGAATTTCTGAATTTCTCTTGAATATTCTTAACATCTTTTCTTGGCACATAACCGATAGCATCCCAATCAGCTTTGATGATGCCTAAATTCGCCAACGACTCAGCGTCTTTTAACATAGCTTGCATGGTGGATAAAATACCATTTTTAGCCGTTAGGTTAGCTTCAAATTCCTCATCCTGAGGTCCTTTGTTTTTCTCTCTCTTTAAATTAAAGTAAGCATCACAAGCAGCCTTGAATTTAGCATAAATTTGATCTTTTTGCTTTTCAGGTACATGACCGATTTCTTTCCAACGCTTTTGAAGCCCAATCACCATGTTGGTAATTTCAGGGGTTTCTGTGCCCGTTTCTACGATTCCATTCACTTGGTCCACTAACAATTGTTTAGCCGCCAAATTAGCTTTTCTTTCCGCATCAATCTTACTGAAAAATTCACTCTTATGTTTAAAGAATGTTTTTAAGTCAGACCAAAAAAGATGACTCACTTCTTTCCCACCTTCACGAGGTAAGCCGCCTTTCAATTTCCCCCACTGTTCTTGCAAGGCTAAAACAGCTTTGGACGTTTGATTCCATTCCGATATACTGATCGATGTAAACGACGCATAGGTATGCATCAAATCGGATAATTCTTTTTTGACGGCTAAGTTTTCTTGATATATGCCCTTTTGAGCCTCATTTACCTGTCTTTTTTGCTCAAATAAAACATCAAGTGACTTCTTTACTCGCAACCACATGGCCTCATTCGCATCTCGATGCGCTGGCCCAATGTGTTTATATTCTTCAAATAACTCCTCCGCCTCTTTTAATAATTTTTGTAAAGCACCGCCCGCCTGAATGGCTTCGGCCAATTTTTCAAGTTTGGCTGCAATGGCTTCTTTCGCTTGTAAATTCTTTTTGCGATCTAATTCTAATAATTCAAAGAAGATGCTCCGATTGCTATAAAAGCGATCCACTAAGGCATGATAACTTTGCCAAAGCGTTTGGTTCATATTTCCTTGAACACTACCTAAGCTCTTCCACTCATCCTGTAACTTTTTAAATGCCTTAAAACTTGCATTTACATGCGCTGGATCAGAATTATCATCCGCATCTGCCAATACTCTAAGCTCATTAATTAATCTTGTCTTTCCTTCTAATGCCTTCTCCCTCATTTTTTCCATTTGTTGGAAAAAGGTCTGACGCTCCCCACGGATAAACTGAATACAAGAATCGATTTTTTGATTTATTTCATCCCCTTTGAACGAAAATCCTTCCTCAGATTGTTCATTAGATTCTTTGAAACTAGCCAGCGCCTCATTCTTCTCTCCAAATTTTATTTTTTCAAAAGCGATTTTGGCCTCTTTCGTAATTTCGTCAATTTTCTTGAACGTACCCGATGCAGCTTGCGCTTGGATAATAGCTTTAGCCGACTCAAAAAATGCCAATAAACTTTCTTTTGAAAGATTGCTGTAATCTAATACTGGATATACGATCGTTTTATCTTCAGTTGCATGCTCCTGCTTAGGCAATTGGATATCTAACATTTCAGAAGTGGAATTTGCTTCTGGTTCTGATATTTCGGCTACAAGCTCTTGGCTTTCAATTTCTTCTGCAACCAATGCTACTGGGGTTTCCAAAGCGATTGTTTCTAGTTCTTCAACAGCAACGATCTCGTCAACAATTTCTAGAATGGGTTCTTCAGCAACGGTTTCGTCAACAACTTCTTGAGGAGCTTCTTCAACAGCAACAGTTTCTTCAACAGCTACCGTCTCGTCAACAATTTCTTGAGCGGTTTCTTCAACAGCTACCGTCTCGTCAACAATTTCTTGAGTGGGTTCTTCAGCAGCTTCAATCTCGTCAACCATTATTTCTTCGGATTCCAATGAAGGAACATCTTCTTGTTCCATGGCTTCTTCTACCGCAATCTCGGATTCAGGTTCAATGCTCTCCGGTGCTGATTCTATTTCAGCCGTCGGCGTGTCTGTTTCCGGCTCCGTAGCCATGGATTCTTTTAAAACTTCTGGGTTTTCCGCCTTTGAAGCTTTTTGTGTTTCATCATTTTCTTCCGTCATCATAATCGTCGTTGTTTGCGTTTTTACTAAACTAATTTTTCAAAAATACGCTCCATCGATACAGCATGGCCAATTTTCTCTTTTAGGTCTGCTATAGAAATGCGCTCCTGACTCATTGTGTTTCG
>CAMBGA010000027.1 GCA_945866095.1 Spirosoma fluviale | reverse complement strand
AGTAATTCAAACATAAGTATGGTGGAATCGCCACCGGGATTAGAGGGACAAGGTTTTTTTGCGACAAGTTTAGATTCATTGGTGGGACTGGCCAGAGCGAATTCGCTTTGGCCTTTGCCATTTGCGACCTCTTGTTGTGGCATCGAATTCATGTCGACCATGGCTTCACATTATGACATTGGACGATTTGGGGCAGAAAGACTTAGTTTTTCGGCCCGCCAAGCGGATGTATTGATGGTCATGGGAACGATTGCCAAAAAAATGGCTCCAGTCGTTAAACAGGTTTACTTACAGATGGCGGAACCTCGTTGGGTTTTATCGGTAGGTGCTTGTGCATGTTCTGGGGGAATTTTTGATACGTATTCGGTTTTACAGGGCATTGATCGAATCATCCCTGTAGATGTTTATGTGCCGGGTTGTCCTCCACGTCCAGAGCAAATTTTGGATGGTTTTATGCAAATTCAAGAATTGGCAAAGAAAGAGAGTACTCGCAGGAGAAACATGCCTGAGTACAAGGCTTTATTAGCTTCTTACGGAATCGAATAAGGGTAGGGATATGGAAAAATTGAATAATCAACAAATTATTGAGGCACTTCAGAAGACCTTTGGGGAAGATGCTGTGTATGGCATTGGGGAATCTCATGGGATACTCCAGGTGACTACTCATGTGGACAATATCGTTCCTATGATGCATTTTTTATATGCAGATCCTATTTTAAAATTTCAATTTTTGACCGATTTAGCGGGGATACATTTTCCGGAAGCGAAAGGTCAGGAGTTGGGTGTTGTCTATCATTTGCACAGTTTAGAGAACAATGTGCGTTTGTGGATCAAGGCGTACGCGCCGATTGAGGCACCTAATTTTCCTACGCTGACGGGTTTGTATGCATCGGCCAATTGGATGGAGCGGGAAGCCTTTGATTTTTATGGAATTATTTTTGAAGGTCATCCCAATTTGATACGCATTTTAAATGTAGATGATATGGATTACCACCCGATGCGCAAAGAGTATCCGTTAGAAGATGCAACGCGTCATGATAAGATTGATGAAATGTTTGGTAGATAATCTACATATTGATAAATTTTTATGTCTGAAATAGCCTTAGTAAATAGTCCAAATGTTGGTTTAGATAAAACGCAAAAGGGTGGTCCTTATGTGAATGATTTGTCGACACTTAATTTAGGGCCTACACATCCAGCCACACACGGTATTTTTCAAAATATCTTGACGATGGATGGGGAGACCATTGTGGATGCGGAACAAACGGTGGGGTATATTCATCGGGCGTTTGAGAAAATCGCTGAGCGACGTCCATTTTACCAAATCACTACGTTGACGGATCGGATGAATTATTGTTCATCGCCGATCAACAACATGGGCTGGCATTTGACGGTCGAGAAATTATTAGGCATTGAAGTCCCTAAGCGTGCGCAATACATTCGGGTGATCATGATGGAGTTAGCTCGTTTAGCTGATCACATTGTGTGTAACTCTATTTTGGCAGTTGATACAGGGGCCTTAACGGGTTTCTTGTATGTGTATCAGTGGAGGGAGCACATTTATGAAATTTATGAGGAGTTATGTGGGGCTCGGTTAACGACCAATATGGGACGTTTTGGTGGCATGGAGCGGGATTTATCTAAGGTAGCCATTGAGAAAATAAATGTTTTATTGGCCGGATTGCCTAAAGGGCTGAAGGAGTTTGAGGGGATGGTGATGCGCAATCGAATTTTCATGGATCGTACTCAAAATGTGGGAGCTATTTCTGCTGAGAGGGCGTTGAACTATGGATTTACGGGTCCTAATTTACGTGCTGCCGGGGTAGATTATGATGTTCGTTCTTTGAATCCCTATTCATCGTATGAAGATTTTGAATTTGACGTGCCGGTGGGAACGAAGGGCGATACCTATGATCGTTTTTTAGTTCGCGAGGAGGAGATGTGGCAGAGTTTGCGCATTATCCAACAAGCCATGGATAATCTTCCGGAGGGGCCTTATCATGCAGATGCACCCCGTTATTATTTGCCGCCAAAGGAGGAGGTCTATAAAAATATGGAGGCATTGATTTATCATTTTAAAATTGTGATGGGTGAGATCGATGCCCCGGTGGGTGAGGTTTATCAGTCGGTCGAGGGAGGAAATGGAGAATTAGGTTTTTATTTAGTATCAGATGGGGGTCGGACACCTTATCGGTTGAAGTTTAGACGTCCGGGATTTATTTATTACCAAGCGTTCCCTGAGATGATCAAGGGTTCTTCACTTTCAGATGCGATTGTTACGATGTCGTCGATGAATGTGATTGCTGGAGAGTTAGATACTTAATACATGGAAGCGAAAAATACAATTGTTTTTCCGGCGGAGACGTTGGATTTAGTTCAAAAAATAATGAAGCGTTATCCGGAGGGAAAGCATAAATCTGCGATACTTCCGATTTTGCATTTGGCTCAAGCTGAATGGAAATGGTGTAGTCCTGAGGTAATGGATTATGTGGCTTCATTGCTTTCAATCGCTCCTATAGAAGTATACGAAGTGGCTTCGTTTTATACGATGTTTCATTTGGAGCCTGTTGGCGAGCATGTAATTGAATATTGCCGAACGGGTCCATGTTGCCTAATGGGAGGCGTGGAAGTATACGATCATTTGAAAAAACGTTTGGGAATTCAAACGGGAGAGACTACTTCTGATGGCAAGTTTACGATTAAGGAAGTGGAGTGTTTGGCGGCATGCGGTTGGGGTCCAGTATTTCAAATTAGAGAAAAGTTTTATATGCAATTAACGGCAGAGAAGGTGGATCAGATTATAGATGAACTTAGTAAATAGGCTGGAATGAAAATATTAACGGAACATATAGACGTACCAGGGATTGAAACCATCGATGTTTTTTGCAAACATGGTGGTTATCAGGCAGTGGAAAAGGCCATTAAAAAAATGACCCCGGATGAGGTAACTGAAGAGGTGAAAAAATCGGGTTTACGGGGTCGCGGAGGAGCTGGATTTCCGGTAGGGATGAAGTGGTCTTTTTTGGCTAAGCCAGAGGGGGTTCCTCGTTATTTGGTATGTAATGCAGATGAGTCTGAGCCTGGAACATTTAAGGATCATTATTTGATGTGGAAATCTCCGCACACTTTGATTGAGGGAATGATTGTTTCAAGTTTTGCTTTAGGGGCTAATACCTCCTATATCTATGTGCGAGGTGAGTTGATGTATGTCATTCACATTTTAGAAAAAGCGATTCAGGAGGCATATGATAAAGGGTATTTGGGTAAAAATATCTTGGGATCTGGCTATGACTTAGATCTTTATATTCAGCCTGGTGGGGGAGCTTATATTTGTGGGGAAGAGACGGCATTGTTGGAATCATTAGAAGGAAAAAGGGGTAATCCTCGAATTAAACCTCCTTTTCCTGCAGTCAAAGGTGTTTGGCAATGTCCTACGGTAGTAAACAATGTGGAGTCCATTGCGGCTACATCATGGATCATAAATCATGGGGGCGAAGCGTATGCGGCGATTGGCGTGGGAAGAAGTACGGGTACCAAATTAATTTCTGCGTCAGGTCATATTCGTAAGCCAGGGGTGTATGAAATTCCGTTGGGAATTACGGTGGAAGATTTTATTTATTCAGATGAATGGTGTGGTGGAATTCGCGATGGACATAAGTTGAAGGCTGTGGTCGCCGGTGGATCCTCTGTCCCTATTTTATCAGCGGAGATGATTTTGAATACGGTCGACGGGGAGAAAAGATTAATGACATATGAATCCTTATCGGATGGTGGATTTGCCACCGGAACGATGTTGGGTTCTGGGGGTTTTATTGTCATGGACGAAACCACATGTATTGTGCATAATACCTTGACATTTGCTCGTTTTTATCACCATGAATCTTGTGGTCAATGTTCGCCTTGTCGAGAGGGAACCGGCTGGATGGATAAGGTGATTTATCGGATTGAGCATGGCAAAGGAAGAAAAGAGGATATTGATTTATTGGTCGATGTGGCTAAAAAAATAGAAGGAAATACAATTTGTCCTTTAGGTGATGCGGCGGCATGGCCAGTGGCAGCAGCCATACGACATTTTAGAGATGAGTTTGAGTGGCATATAGAACATCCTGAATTAGCGATTCAGCCGGGAGCTGTTTACATGCGCCCGGGTGCTAGTTGGGCCCAATAAACAAAGAAATGACTTCTAAAATCCTATTTGTCGGTCATGATGCGAATGGTGCAGGAGCGCAAATGGTTTTATTAAATTGGTTAAAAGCGGAGGCGGGAAGAGGAAAGAAAAATTATTTGTTGTTGGAAAAAGGAGGGGAGTTATTGCCTGAATATGAGCGATATGCGAAGGTTTGGGTGTGGCGAAAGGGACCTAATAAGATTGAAAAAATCGTTAAAAAAATACCTTTTCTCAAACGTGAGGATCGGGCAGATCGAGAACCAAATCAGCCAGAGATTGCATCTATGCTGAAGGACTTTAGTAGTGAAAAATTTACTCTAATCTTGGGCAATACGGTGGCTTCTTTAAGTTTATTGCAGCAATTACAGGGAATGAAAATTCCTTTTGGGGCTTATGTACATGAACTTAATTTTTCGTTGACCATGTATGCTTCAGAAAAGGATATGCATTTTTTGGCACAAAAAGTAAGTATGGTTTTTGGCGTTTCGGAGCAGGTAAACCATTTGCTTATTGACAAATTCAATGTACCTGTTGAGAGGACCTTATTATTGCCTCCTATCATTGAAATTCCTAAAAATCGTTCAGATCGAGGGGTTCAGGTTCGGGAGCAATTAGGAATTCCAGCCGATGCAAGGGTGGTTTTAGGTTGTGGATTAGCCGAATGGAGAAAGGGTACTGATATATTTATTCGGGTGGCCCGACAGGTTATTCGAAAAATGCCAAAGGTGCATTTTATATGGTTGGGTGTGGGGGATAATGTTTTTTCAGCGGAATTAAAGGCTGAAAAGGAGCATTGGGATGAGGGTAATCAAGTGCATTTAGTTCCTCAAAAATTGGATTCAAAACCCTATTTTGAGGCGATGGATATGTTTTTTTTATCGTCAAGAGAAGATCCTTTTCCATTGGTTATGCTGGAGGCGGCATTTCACGAAAAACCTTTGGTGGGTTTTAAGGACAGTGGTGGAATAAGTGATTTTTTACAAGATTTCCCTGACATGTTAGTGGGATATCTGGAGGAGGAAGAAGCGAGAGATTGTATATTAAAATGGCTTGAGACAGATATAAATGCTCAAACCGAAATGACTTTAGAATTAAAAAATAGATCATTAGAATATTCAGCCGAACGTTTTTTGGAGCGTTGGCATAATATGGGTTTAAAATAAGTAAAAATGAAAGTAACGATAGATAATATCACGTTAGAGGTAGAACAGGGAACGACTATTATGCAGGCGGCCCGACAAATTGGACCTGAGATTGCACCTCCGGCCATGTGCTATTATGAGCCATTAAAGGCTTCTGGTGGTAAGTGCCGAGGATGTTTAGTGAAGGTAACGGCCGGTTCTGAAAAGGATCCGAGGCCGATGCCCAAATTAGTCCCTGCTTGTTTAACCCAAGTGCAAGATGGAATGATTGTGGAAAACACGATCAACGAAGAGGTGCTTGAAACTAGACGTGGTATTGTAGAATTTTTGTTATTAAATCATCCTTTAGATTGCCCTGTTTGTGATCAGGCGGGCGAGTGTCATTTGCAAGATTTTTCTTTTGAGCATGGGGTTTCAAATACCCGGACTGCTGAGGAGAGAAATACGTTTGAGCCAACGGACTTAGGTCCCAACATTCAATTGCACATGAATCGTTGTATTTTATGTTACCGTTGTGTCTATACGGCGGATCAGATTACTGATGGGCGTGTGCATGGGGTAATGAATCGGGGGGATCATGCAGAAATTAGTACTTACATTGGAAAGGCAATTGACAATGACTTTTCGGGTAATATCATTGACGTTTGTCCTGTGGGCGCATTGACCGATAAAACATACCGATTTAAAAGTCGGGTTTGGTTTTCAAAGCCGGTTGAGGCTCATTGTGACTGTGAAAAATGTTCGGGCCAAGTCACTTTATGGTATAAGGGGGACGAAGTGATCCGAGTTACGGGGCGTAAAAATCAGTGGGGTGAGGTAAAAGAATTTATTTGCAATACTTGCCGATTTGATCGCAAGAAAACGGCTGAATGGACGATTGATGGGCCCACTCAAATTTCACGTCATTCTGTTATTTCAGCAAATAAATATGGGGCAAACTTAATTCAGCCAGCCTTCCCTATCAGCCAAGCAGCAAGGGATTATAAGTTGATCAATGATGATCGCGATCGAAGTTTTTTGACGGATCAAATTAAATTAGAAGCTAAAAAATAATATGGATTTACTATCAGATTTTTTTCTTGCTAAGGCCGCGTTTATCGGGATTGTATTTGCCATCACATTGGGCATAGCCGCTTATTCCACTTATTTTGAGCGTAAAATTGCTGCATTTATGCAGGATCGTATTGGTCCAGATCGCGCGGGTCCCTTTGGGATATTGCAGCCATTGGCGGATGCGGTGAAGATGTTTATGAAGGAGGATTTTATTCCGGCAAATTCAAATAAGTGGTTGTTTATCGCAGGACCTTGTTTGTCCATGTTGACAGCTTTAATGACCTCCGCCGTTGTGCCTTTTGGGGACACGGTGACCATAGGCGGTGTTACATTTGATCTCCAGGGAATTGATGTGAATATTGGAATCTTATGGGTTTTTGGTATTGTTTCTTTGGGTGTTTATGGGATTTTAATTGGCGGCTGGGCGTCCAACAATAAATATTCATTATTAGGGGCTATTCGTGCAGCCTCTCAAAACATCTCATATGAGCTGGCGATGGGCTTAGCCATCATTGCGATATTATTGTTTTCTGGAAGCTTGTCTACTAAGGCGATTGTGGAGGGCCAACAAAATGGGCATTGGAATATTTTTTACCAACCGCTTGGCTTCATTATTTTCTTGATTTGTGCTTTTGCGGAATGTAATAGAACTCCTTTCGATTTACCAGAATGTGAAACTGAGTTGATCGGTGGATACCACACGGAATATTCATCGATGAAGTTGGGATTCTATTTATTTGCTGAATACATTAACATGTTTATTTCAGGAGCTGTGATGGCAACTCTTTATTTTGGGGGCTATGATTACCCGGGGATTGATTTTGTAACGGCACAGTTTGGTAATAACATTGCGGTGTTTGTCGGCATGGGAGCGCTTATTGGCAAAGCACTTTTATTTGTATTTGTATTTATGTGGGTTCGCTGGACTTTACCTCGTTTCCGATATGACCAATTAATGGGATTGGGTTGGGCTACATTAATTCCATTGTCTATGTACAATGTAGTTGTGACGGCTTTCGGAATATTAATTGGCAAGCCATTCACTGCCGGCATCGTTGGGGTTGTTTTATTGATCGGTGGTTTATTAATCCACGATCAATTATTTGTAAAGAAAAAAATAGCTTAGGAATATGAAATTAAGCAATCGAACTAAAGTGATGGAGCAGGGTGAAATGACTCTGTCTGAGCGTATGTACTTGCCTGCGATTGTAGGAGGTATGGCAACAACGCTTAAGCACTTTTTCTCAAAACCGGTGACCATTCGTTATCCTGAGCAGAAGCGATATTTGGGTCCTATTTTCAGGGGCCAACATATTTTAAAGAAGGATGAGGAGGGAGCAGAAAGGTGTACCGCGTGTGGATTATGTGCGGTTGCATGTCCAGCGGAGGCTATCTCAATGGTGGCCGCTGAGCGTATACCCGGTGAGGAAAAATTATACAGAGAAGAAAAATATGCCAAGGTGTACGAGGTCAATATGCTTCGTTGTATCTTTTGCGGGCTGTGTGAAGAGGCCTGTCCAAAAGAGGCCATTTTCCTTCGTCATGACACGATGGTACCTGTTTTTAATAGCCGTGATGAGGTTATTTACGGGAAAGATAAATTAGTAGAAAAAATGGACCAACGCTATTTACGCGAGGGTTGGAAATAAAAACAATATGGCAATTTCTAATATTTGGTATTTTCTTTCTGGGCTGACATTGTTGAGCGCCTTAATGGTTGTTTTAGCTAAAAACCCGATACATAGTGTTTTGTATTTAGTCTTTACATTCTTTTGTATCTCAGGCCATTATGTCCTTTTGAATGCGCAGTTTTTGATGGCTGTTAATATCATTGTCTATGCAGGAGCTATTATGGTTTTGTTTTTGTTTGTGATCATGATGTTTGATTTGAAAAAGAACCAACCGGAATCTAAGTCTTCCTTAACTAAATTAGCTGGCTCGGTTGTTGCGGGTACTTTATTGGTTTTGTTTGTCGCTTTATTGCGTAAAAATAATTTGCCAGCACCCTCAGAGTTTAATTTTAAATCTCAAACGGGAATGGTGGAAACCTTGGGTAAAATCTTATATACAGAATATCTATTGCCTTTTGAATTAATTTCAATTTTGTTTTTTGTGGCAATGGTAGGCGCTGTGATGTTAGGAAAACGAGAAGCAGGGGAACGTAATTTTTAAATATTGATTCGCATAAAAAAAAGGGATCTGATTTTATCAGATCCCTTTTTTTATTATCCGCTTAGCCTTATTTTTTGGGACTTGTTTTAAACTCCATTCATATCTTCAGTGCTGTTTTTGCCAGCTACAAATCGGTAGTTTACGGCTCCAAATAGTTTAGCATATTTAAACACATTTAATTTAAGGCTTAGACCTAGCCTATTAATACGTGTTTATTTTAAGGCCTACAGAAAAGTTTCTACCCGGTGCGGCATTGTAATATCTTCCGGCGGCGGCATTTAAATCGGGTCCTAAACTGTAGGTTTCGTTCAGGATATTTTCCATGGCAAACCAGAGTTCCCAACTAAATTTGCGGTTTGATTTTTGATATGAAATTTTAGAATTCCAAATGCGATATGCAGGCATTTTGTCTGTATTTGCGTCATTTAAAAATAAATAATCCGAGAAGATGTATTGTTGGTTCCATGAAAACCCAGCCGGATGATTAAATATCGCTAAGACGGAATTTTGAAATGGACTTGTTCCGGTCAAGAAATTGCCGTTATATGTTTTTCCGGCGGTGGTGTAATCCGTGAATCTAAAATCTTGCCATGTGGTAGAGTTGTTGACCAATAGATATTTGTGCACCTTCCAGGATGTGGTCAATTCAAGCCCTTTTTGCGTCGTTTCCCCTACGTTGGCAAAATAATCAGACCCATCAGCGGCTCTTCTGACCACAATGGTCTCATTCAGATTGAATAAATAGGCCGTCAAATCCCAATTAAATGTTTTGTCATTGGATTCACCTTTCCAAGCAACTTCCTTATTCCAGCCTTTTTCTGCTTTTAAATTGGTGTTAATAATACCTGCCGATGGTCGCAATTCTGCGATGCTCGGGGGGGAATACCCTTGCGCTATTTTGGCGGTGATACTTTGGTGCGCACCTAATTTACGCACGATCGCTGCTCGGGGTGAGAAGATCGTTTCTTGATTTATGTATTGGGTCCTGTAGGCGTTAAGACTACCAGAAAGCGTTAATATCCAATGCGTATTTATTTCATAATCGGCTTGTAAAAAAGTCGTCAATTGATCTAAACGGGTATTTTGGGTTAATTGCAAGGTGTCTTTGATTCCTTTTTTGTTTCCAAAAGTTTGGCTATTAAATTGCCCTGATTGCCATTCGTAGCCTGCGTCTAGATTGATGATTCCTTTGCGATGAATGACGCCCCGACTACTAAAATTGGGTTCGTCTCGTAATTCATAATTTCGGATGGTTGGGTTTTCAACTTGATTATATTGAAATGCATTGATGAAATTCCACCCCCATTTTGAATTGAATTGATTGGATATTTGAGCACCAATCCCAAAGCTTTTTAATTTAAAAGTGGCTTGTTGGTCTACCGCACTTTTAAAAATACCTGCTGCCGGCCTTGCATTGGATGGATTTTCCTGAAATTGTTTTAATGTTAATCCACCGGGTGTTTGATACGCTAAATCTCCATAGTAGGATGTGAGGCTGATGGCTCCAGATGTACCAAAAGACTTATTGAATTCGTAGGAAATCCATTGTTTTTTTATGGCAGATTGAACTCTAAATCCTTCCTGCTGCCATTGAGATGCGTATATCCGATGATTTTTAAAGGCGTTTCCCAGATTAATGTCGATGGATGTTTTTAATCCTCCGAGGGAAGGATAAAGTGTTTGAAATTTTATTTTATTTTTTAAATCAAAGCCGCTATTGAAAAGTATCGCACCTCCCGTACCCGCTCCATAAATCCCACCACCGGGACCTTTTGTGATGATGATTTGTTGAAATAAATCGGGCTCCAATAAAGATAAATAGGTGTTGTTTCCAGCATCTGTAAAGGGGATTTGATTCCAATAAACTTTAATATTTCTGACGCCAAAAGGCGCTCTTAGCGAGCTACCTCTTATAGCGATCCGGTAACTTCCTGGAGATCTTTCTTCCATGCGGACTCCGGCTTGAGTATTTAATCCACTTAAAAAACTAGTTCCGTTGGTAGGACTAATGATTTTGTCCGTTAAGATCGAAAGAGCATCTGGACTCGTTAATTTTTGCCTTGATTTCTCGAATACTTTTACTTCTATATTGTTTAATTCCGTTGTTTTTAGACTATCCGATTGAATGGATAAAGCGTGAACAGAAATAAGGAGCGATAATAGTAATAATTTAAAATTCATATAAGAATGAAATAGATAGAGAATTTGCTTGAAAGGCAAGGATTGACTTCGAGTTTTTATTTTCGGCAGCTCCTAAATTTAATATTTCATAGGTAAGCAAAGCACCAACTTTGGTTTTCTTAAATCCTATTTTGCCTTTATAACATAATTCATTTGTGAATTTTGTTGAAGTATAGGGCACCCCCATATAATTACCATAAAAAGTAATGTCCCTAAAGATAGGCTCAAAAATTTGTCCTTGAAATGTGATAGTTGTTTTTCCAGGAATAATCAATCCAATGCCGGCATTAATTCCGTGTAGGCGGTATTTTTCTTCTTCGATATAATTGGAGTTTTTGGAACTTATTTTCCGGGCGATGGACTTGCTGTATAGACTCAGGATTGGGTAAAAATGTGGGAGTATGCTGGTTTTTTGATTCCATAAAAATCCGACTTCAGCTTCAGAACCTCTATAATTTGAATATAATTCTTCATTGGGACTAATTGTATTTGAATAGGTATTACGTGGTTCAATGAATGTATATTTCGATCGGTCCACATTCGACCGATGGGTATTTCCAAATGCTTTTAATGCGACAAAAAATTTACGTTTCGATTGTTTTTTTTGAATAGATAATTGAACATTCAAATCTACCGTTGCCTGACTTTCCAACCATGAAATTTGAGTAGCACCTACCCCTGCTTCAAGTCTAAACAATTGGGCTTGTACTAGTGGACCTGAAAAAAGAATCAATAAAAACAAAAAGGTTTTGACGTATTTCATAAACGTTTAAATGTATTTAAAATTACCAATATTTCTCACCTTTTTTATAGGCAAATCGAATCCCCCTAAAAATAATGACGATGTGATTTATTAACGTTTGTAGGAATCCAAAGTGAACAGACAAAACTTGAAATCTTTCCAACCAAGATTTTTTAAGGTTTTTAACAGAAGCACCCCCCATCAAATAATGACACATCGGTTCAGGCATATAGCTGATTTTCTGGGCTGCCTTTAAGCATTTGATCTCCCAATCGATGTCGGAACTTAATTGGTATTCTAGCGAGAAAAATGGAGCAATCGACTTTTTACAAATAAAGGCTTGATGGCAGATTAACATCCCAAATTTAAAATCTTTCCAGGTCAAATTTTGTGGCAATTGATGCGGCGTGGCCTCACTTCTTTTGCCCATAAAATTCCCACTTAGATCAACAAAATTCGCATCGCTATACAGGATATCTGGGTTTTTGGAAAGGTGATTTAAAATAGTTTTTAACGTGGCATTGTTTGAAAATTCATCCCCAGCATTCATAAACATCACATATTCACCGGTAGCTTTAGCGAGACCTTTGTTCATCGCATCGTAAATCCCCTGGTCATTTTCCGAGATCAGCACGTCCGGTTTGATCGACGCGTTTTGAATGAGGCTCAAGGTACGGTCTTGGGAATTTCCGTCGATAATGATGTATTCAAATTGGTCTCGATTCCCTTGTGCATGAACGCTATCCAAAGTTCTTTGTAGATATGCTTCTGCCTGAAATGTGATCGTGATGATGCTAATTTTGGCTGACATCTTGGATGGATTTTAAATAAAAATCGATATGTTTTTGAGATATAATGTCCTCCGAATAATTATTTTCTACAAATTGTCTTGCTTCTATGGAGGCTATTTCTAAGTTTTCCAAGAGCCAATGTATGCCCGTGGCCAAATCATTGGAATCCAATTTTTGGGCCACATATCCATTTTTTTTGTGGGCAATCATTTCTGGAATACCGCCTGTATTAAACCCGATGCTAGGGGTACCGCAGGCCATCGCCTCCATAATGGTGTTGGGTAAATTTTCTTCCAAAGACGGGGTGATGAATAGGTCAGCGGCCCGGTAGATCTCAATCATTTGATGGGGATCAGATACATGTCCCATGGAATTTACTTTTAATGGCAATGAATGGATAATTTCGGCATCCGTCAGTCCGCCAACAATCAATAGTTCTGTTTGGGCGATACGAGTCGGATTGTTTTGTGCCCATATTTCCAGCGCTTTGCTCAAGTAATCAAAGCCTTTTGCCGGCGCATTTACGCGCATGGCAACGAACAACAAATACGTTTTAAGTGGATCTAAACCTAATTTTTCCCTTGCCTGCTCTTTATTTCTGGGTTTGAATACTTGGATGTCAATGGCATTTGGAATGTGTGTAATATCTCTTGAGTATAAAATCGTACTAGCGGCTGCCTTTTCTTTTAACCAATCACTGCACGTGATTACTTTCAAATTATTTGAGTCAAATCCTACCGCTTTTTTGGCCCATAATTTATGTGATAAATCCCAATGTTCGGGCTGTTTCAAAAATTTACATTGGCCACAATTTATTTGAAATCGGTTGCAATCGCCACTGTGATGGCATCCACCCGTAAATGCCCACATATCGTGCAAGGTCCAAATCACAGGTTTCCCTAATTTTAATAGCTTCGATATATCCGAAATTCCCATGAATCCAAAGTTCATCCAGTGCAAGTGTATAACATCAGCTGATTTTATGGAAGGATGTTGGGATAAATCTTGTCCAAAAACCCCCGGATTAAATGAAAATCGGATCGATTTATCTTTTTCATGTGGAAGGAAATAAAGCCTTTCTAAAATAAATCGAAGCCATGCGATGCCTTTTTTTAACAATGAATCATTGACTGAAACAGCTGCATCGACTCCTGATTTTTCCTGCACTAAATAAGTTACCTCATGACCTACATTTTTTAAGGCAGTGGCCAATCTACCGCAGGCAATTCCCGCACCCCCATTTTGGTTATGGTAGGAAAGCATGACGATCTTGAGTGCTTTGGGATTCATTTATTTTTCAGCCTTAATTAATATGTATGGGGCAAAAGCTTTGGTTTGAATGGGGACTAATTTAAAGAAAATTTTCAGAGGGAGCCAACAAGCTTTTTTGAATGCCTTCACCCAAAGTGGTTGAGTGGATTCGTTTTCAAGCCATAACATAAACCCACCGGAGTAGTTGACGTCTATATTTTTCAAATTCAATTGTTGGCAGATATGGGTTAAGAAATCAATGTCCATGCAAGGGATATGGTGCTTCGCATAATTCTCAGGATCGAAGGTTCTTTGGAACCAACCATTTAATCCTTTGAAATTAGGTAAACTGATAAACAATTGCCCCCCGATGCTTAGGTAGTTGACATGCCTTGCTATAATGTCTTGAGTATCTTTGAAATGCTCGATAAGACCATTTGAGATGACTAGGTCAAACGAATTTTTTCCTTCCAGGTCATTTGAAAATAAGTCTTTTTCCCAAATATTGATTGGGCCCTCGTAATCATTCGCTTTTTTTAATTGGCCCACTAATTCATCCAAAATAACAAAATCCAAGAGCGTACTTTTTATGTCAAATTTCTTCCCTGCCCACACCGAATAATATCCGGGAAAGCCGCCAATTTCCAATAAATTTTTTATTTTTTTTGATTCAATTAATTGGGCTAATTCTTTCGTAAACGTATATTGATTTGGTATTGGAAATATCAAGCCTTCCTTACTAAGCCAGTAGTTCTTCCAAAAATCATAATCGGTCAACGCGTCTGAAGCCATTATTTTGAAAATAGGTTGAATAAATTTTCGGCAATTCTTTCCGCCGCATGCCCATCCCAAAGGGGAGGAATTTGGCCTTTTTTATGATGGCCAGCTAAAATTTCTTCTAAGGCCGCAAAGGTTATTTTGGGGTTAAGGTCGGCCAATAACTGATTTGTTCCCATGGTTACTGTGATGGGTCTCTCGGTAGAATCACGGAAAGTTAAACATGGGATACCTAAATAGGTTGTTTCCTCTTGAATCCCACCCGAATCCGTCAATATGGCTTTTGCATGAGTCATGAGTTGGATAAACTCCAAATAGCCCAAGGGCTCAGTCAAAATCAAATTTTTGTTTTGTGTCAATGTATCCTCTAAACCGAATTTAGCCATGTTCGATCGGGTGCGAGGATGTATGGGGAATACGACTTTTGTTTTTGCCGAACTGAGTTCAATTAATTCTAAAATAGCTTTCAAACCACTTTCGGTGTCTACGTTGGCCGGTCGATGCATCGTCATGACGATATAATCCGTTTCGTAGAGACGTGATACTTCGCGTCTATTTTCTGGGTTTGATGCTTGCAAACCCAACTCCTCCAAAATGGTACTCGATTTAGCTTTTTCTTGGTAGCGAACCAACGAGTCAATCATCACATTACCTGTAAAGAATACTTTTTCATCAGGTACCCCCTCGCGTTTAAGGTGGTCGAGACCACTTTGTTCCGTAACAAATAAATAATTAGCCACTGAATCCGTTAGGATTCGATTGATTTCTTCAGGCATGCTTCGATCCCCCGAGCGTAGTCCGGCCTCCACATGTGCTAACGGGATGCCCATTTTAATGGCAACTAAAGTACATGCAAGGGTTGATGTGACATCGCCTACCACGATGATAAGATCAGGCTTTTCGGATTCGACTATTTTTTCGAAGGCCAACATGATTTTGGCGGTGACCTCCGTATGTGATCCTCCACCGATGCCCAGGAAAAAGTCAGGTTTCGGTAATTCTAATTGGGTAAAAAATATATCACTCATTTTGGCGTCAAAATGCTGACCCGTATGAACGATTTTGGAAGTCCATCCCGCTAAGTTTTTTATGGCTCTGTGCAATGGAGCAACTTTCATGAAATTGGGCCGCGCCCCGACTACCTGAATAACGTTCATTTAATAATTTTTGTGAGGGATACTAAATACAAAGATAAAGGAAATAGTCAATAGTCGATAGATCTACGACCACCTCCAAATTAGTCTTTTCATTTAATTAATTTGGCAAAGCAGAAAGATAAAATAGATATTTAATATGATTTTTTGGCGCCTCAAGAATATCAGTTTTTTGACTTTTTTGCAAATTTGAACGCCTCCATATAATTGCCGAGCACCGTATGAATATTGATTTCTTTCTCGATAATTTCTTTGGATCGTTGTCCCATCAACTGGATTTGCGCTGGATCTACAAATAATTTTTCAATGGTAGATACGAGACTTGACACCGAACCCGATTCAAAATAATGGCCATTATAACCCTCTCTGACCAATCTTTTCTCCGTGCCATCCGCCACGGAGCAAATAACAGGTTTTCCAAAACACATGGCTTCATTGATGGATAAACCGCCCATGCCTGCCAACACATAAATGCCCGTCTCACAAGTGATTCTTCCCAATTCCCCCATGTCATAAACTCCCCCCGTAAATTGAATATAATCTTGCGCACCAGCCTCCATCACCTGCGCGCGCAAACGCTCCATTTCTGGCCCATCACCCACAATGGTTAATTCAGTTGATCCATATTTTTTCCGCAATTCAACCGTCGCCTCGATGAGCAAATCCACTTGCTTCCATTTCACTAATCGACCTACGTGCAACAGCCGATATGGATTCGAGGTAACATGCTGTAGCGATGCCTCATGTCTGAAAATCTCATCCGTGTCGGGAGAATTAGCGGTGATAAATACCCGATTTGCAGGCACGCCATAACTGGCATGAAGGCTGCGAGCCTCTTCTAGATAATTGATGTGGGCGTCGACCAAGCGGCTAAAAATTCTGCGGGTTTCTCGGACAATTAAAAATTTAATCTTAGCGGTCCAAGCATTATTTTTTTGATGTGATTGATTATTCTCCGTGATTCCACCGCCCTGCGTATAATAGGCAATCGCCTCTTCGTAATGTGGCACTTGGAACGGAATCTCCTTCGAAATAAGGGCAATTTTTTTCCTTTTTAAAAACAAATACCAAAAAGGATAAAAGACGAAGGATACTTGGTAAGGCCAACTCACCATTAAAATGTCTGGATGCTCTTGGCCAATTAACTCACGTAAGCCCCTAAAGAATTTTTTGCCATAATAGGTGGTGTATTCTTCTTGGAAATATACTTTAAACTCAATTCCATGAGTACTTTCAAAAACCCCCGCACCCAATGTTGCCCCGTTGCCCTTCGGTACAACCACGCTAATTTCTACGTTAAAATCACGTTGCAGTTTATTTAATACGAGGTTGTAATAATGTGGCAACCCACCCGCTAGCAACATCAACTTCATTTTTTTCTGTAATTATTGATTAAGACCTCCAAGTCTGGGGATAAATTGAATTGCCAACCTGCCAACAAAAATAAACCGGAAATGGCGATGGTTCTGATGCCGATATTCATGGCCCAAGCGATCCATTTTGTGCCTGTTAAGGTGGGAATTTGACTGACCAGGATAAAAATAACTAGGCTCACTGCGATGATTAGGATTGTCCTTTTTTCAAAGGGCTGAAATCCCATTTTTTTCCAAATAAAAAGAAACTTGATGGTGTTGTACAAGGCCAAAGCGATCAATGCAGCTAATGCAGCCCCATTATAGGAATACAAGGGGATAAAAATCAAATTCCCCACCACAACACTCACCGCTAAAACAATGTAAAATAAAAGGTCGTATCGATAAAATTTTGAGTTGATCAGTATTTCAGAATTCAGGCCCGTGCCCATGTCGATGATTTTTGAAATGCCTACCATCAACACAACCCACTTCCCTGTTTCATACACTTCGTGCCTTGGTATAATTTGGTAAATAAAATCTAAGTTGCACCAGATCAACAAAAATAAAAAGCATCCTACGATCAATAAATTAAGCGATGATCTTTTGTAAATATCTTCTATTTGGCTAATGTCATTTCTTTTCCATGCCTGGGCTAATAAAGGCGTGCTGATCGCGGCAATCACATTTCTTGGGATCGCAATCATTAAACCCATGCGTGAATTAATATCAAAAATAGCCGTGGTACTTAACCCGCCTGCATACGCGGGAAGCATCAATTTTTCGATGTGCTGAATTAATGTAAAGCTTGCGCCGGCTAATAAAACCCAACCTCCGTATCCAATCATTTCTTTGAAAATAGGTTGCCTCAAAAACGAAAAGTCAAGCCTTGTGTAAAACCGTTTTAATTGTTTGATGTAGATTAAAAAGCCAAAAACGGCTACTAGATAGGATAAGGTAATGCATTGAATTAATTGATGGAAATCGAGGTATCCCATGCCAAAAGACAGGATCAAAAGGCCATTTGAAATGCGTAAAAATAATTCACGGATGATGGCGGGAACCACAATTCTAAGGTGAACTCTGGCGTAGGCCTCCAAAACGGTCATGTATAAATAACTAGCCGTTAAGGGAATCATGTAATAAAAATAGGTGGGTAGGAGCGGTGAGTTTTCGGAATAAATTTGATTGAAAACCTCATGCAATGACAGATATCCAATGACAAAAAGGGATAGACCAAATAGTGGCGCAATCATTAAAAACCCAAAAAAACCATTGTGTCCTTTGGCTGGATCATCAAAGTGAGGAAAAAACCTGACCGCAATATGTGGAATTCCTAATTGGGTAAACGAAGCAAAAATAAGGGGGATGCTGATTAATGCGCCGGCAATTAAACCTACTTGGGCTTGAGATAGAAATTGATTGTAAAGGAATATGACGTTGAAAGTGCCAATCGCCGTACCTAAATAGGTAACGATGGAAGCTTTTGCACTTTGACGAATGACTATCCCCATGGATTATTTTGTGTGATTGACAAAAATACACATTTGCACTAAAAAGCACCGATTTTTTTATGCTATTGCAGCAGACCTCTTAGTTTTTCGGCTTGTGTTTTTATCTCATAGTTATTCAGCATGTGATTTCTGGCTGATTTACCCATTCTTAACCTAAGTTTGGGGTCTTCCGCTAAAGAAATTAATGCCTCGCCCATCGCTTTGAAATCACTTTCTTGAACCAGTATTCCGGTCTCATCTTGAATGACAGCCTCAGGAATGCCAGCATGTAAGGTGGAAACAATCGGCAATCCACAGGCACTCGCTTCTAAAATGGAATTAGGGGTTCCTTCGGAATCACCGCTGGGCGTTTTGATGGAATGTTGAATGAAAATATCGGCTTCCTGTAATTTTTCTAAAATCAAATCGGGTTTTTGTTGGCCCATGAACGCTATACTTTTCCCCAAACCATTCTCCTCCACATATTTTTTTGCGTCCTCCCACAATTCCCCATCACCGATCATGGTAAAATGTGCCGTTGGGAATTTTTCTAGCAAAATCTGAAAAGCTTTAATGCTCAATATGGGAGCTTTTTTGGCTGTAAAACGACCCACAGAAATTAATTGAATAGCTTGATTTGATTTTTTCGGTCCCAGTTTAAATTTTTCTGTATCTACCCCATAAGGTAAAATATGCAAGTTTTTCAAAGGTCCACATATCCCCTCGATATCCATTTTCATGACTTGGGAGACGACAATGACCGCTTTGGCTAGAGGTAAAATTGTACGATAGTCCTCTCCGTAGTGAGAAATTGTTTTCTTTTCGCTGGCGTCAAAGCCGTGAAAATGTACGACAAATGGAATGTTTGATTCTTGGCAGGCAGTAAAAATATGCGTTCCTAGTGGCCCGTAATTGGCCAATACACAAGTCGTTTCAGTTTTTAGTATATATTTTTTTAAAAAATACGTGTAGATTTTTTGATAAAGTGCGGGGAATAAATTTCGAAGGCTTCCTCTAAAAATCAATAGGCTTAAAGGAAAGGGATAAATGGAACCGCCAGCATGTATATTGCTAGGTTGCCAACCCTCATAAAGGACTGCATGCGGGTTTAATTGCCTGATTTGTTGGTCTATAAAAGTCTCCGAATAGGAAAAGAAATTCGACCGGGCGATTAAGAGTTTCATTTATTTTTTAGCGACTAAAATAAACGTACAAGCATCTTGATTTCGGGAACTTGACAGAATGATTTTGTCAAAAAAGATGATCAAAGGTTGCATGATCATGGCCCAAATGAATCGTAAGGGCTGCGGTATTTTAAACAAAATGCCATCTTGGAATAGCTGGAGACCCATCGCAGATCGACCTAAAATTCCTTCAAAATAAACCACTTCAAAGCCCGCTTCTTTCACAATTTTTTGCAGACCTGTGGAAGTCCATCGCCAATAGTCAGTCGGGTCCGGATGAAACATCCAATATCCATGCGTAGACAAAATTAATTTTCCACCTTTCTGTAAAATCCGATGAGCTTCTTTCAGGTATTCACTCGGGTTTTCCACATGCTCTAATACTTGGGTCGAAAGCACAAAACCAACACTCTCATCTGGCATGTCTATTTTTCCTTGGGGATTGATTGTCACGTCGGCTTTGGTATTTAAGGCAAGATCTAGGCCGATATATTGTTCCACAAACGGATCGAATAACGGTTGGTACGGCTTGTTTCCACAGCCATAATCGGCTAACAATTGGTGTGGGGAATTCTTTACAAACAACGAAATGACTTTTTCTAGTTGGCGCCTCAGCTCCCTCAAATAATAAAATCTAGCCGCCATTCTACCCCAAATTTTTGGATATAATCGTTCGATACCAGCTTCTCTACTTTCCATAATGTTGCCTTTATTGGCCGGTAATCCGGCTAAATTCAATCAGTGAATTTTTATATTCGATATATTCTTTCGCCAGGGCGCTATACTTTCTTGCTTTTATAGTCTGATTATTTTTTTGCGCTATTCTAATTAACCCCAAATAAGCTAAGCCTCTAATATCTTTGGTAAATCTTTCCTCCCATGGATAAGCTAATGATTTGGTATAGAAGGCTTCAGCGGCTGCTAAGTTACGATTTTCAAATTCTTCCCGCATACCTCTAAACGTTAAGGCACTTCCCACATAATAAGGAGACTTTGTTTTTTCTAATTTTTCAATGAATTCATTCGCACCTTCGTAATTGCCAGTCAGCGATAATAATTCGGCTCTTTGCAAGGAATACCAATGATTGTTAGGGAATTTTTTTGTCAATTCTAAGTTAAAAGGAAGTCCTTTGGCCGGTGTTCCTTCATACTTGTTGTAAATATATCCAATGTAAAAGAGGGACTCATTTTTAACAAACACTGTTTTTTTAATGCCAGCTTCTAATTGCGCTAAGCCCAATTTTTTGTTTCCATCCGCAAAGAAGAACATAAAAGGTTTTAAGATGGGATGAATTTCTGGATAGCAAATTCGGTAATAATTGTAGACGCCAGATGAATACAGAAATTCGGGTTGCTTGTCTGAATTTGAGAGGCCAATTTTCATGTAATGATATGATTTTTTGGCGTAGTTGACCGCTTTGATAAAATTCTGATTATCCGCTTCATATGCGGCTAAAAATCCTAAAGCGGAGGTGCAAAAAAAGGCGGATTCTAAATCATTGTTATTTTTTAGATACATCGCTTCAGCTAAATCAAACGATTTTTCTAGGTTGTGCACATAATTTTTACCTTGATTGACGTGGTCTTTTAGCGGAAAATATTGTTGCTGAATCAGCATGGCGGTCAATAAATATCCGGCGGGGTTTTTGGGATATTTTGATTTAAATAAGGAAAATGCGGCATTCGATTCTTTGAAATCGTACGCATATAGATGATCTAATCCCGTTGAAATTAATTGTTTGGCATAAGCATCTTGAAGAATTTGTGCTAGGCCTTGTGAGGAACAAAATATAAGAACCAGGAAAATGATTTTACGCATAACTCATAAAATTGAATTGCAAAAGTAACTAAGCACTGTGGTTTTTAGGCCTAATTTTTTACATTTGTTTAATTCTTTTTTTTGATTCGACCTTCATGATTTCATATCAACAATTTACGC
>CAMBGA010000026.1 GCA_945866095.1 Spirosoma fluviale | reverse complement strand
GTTTCGTAGTGTAACATCTGAAATTTTTAATGGGCAATCCCGTTATATTCACTATAAATGCTAATGCTTTGGGTTCTAAGGACCTAAATTGAGTAGCTAAAGCCCCTATTTCTCCTATTCCAAACCAGGCTGAAATTAAATTCCAATCTTCCATTAACCCATATTCCAAAACCCTTTGGACAATAAAACCTTTGTTTTTTTCTATATCAATCCCCTCCAAGGGAGTGTCCCAAAACAAATGCTTTGACAATAATTCAATGGCTATCTTTTGTTCCATGTTCATGCAAGATATATTTTTAAATCAAAATTATGCCCATCGGGTCGCAAATTCTATTTGAATTTCGTTACCTAAACCCCAAAAAAAGGTAAATTTAGGTAAGATGTATCAGGTAATAGGTAACAGGTATTAAGTAAAAGTCCAAAAGACTGATCATTTTAATTAAAATATCAATCAATCCACAAGTACTTTCTAAATTAGCGTCCAGATAAAAGAATTAAAGCCATAGTTTTGGCTTGAACCATAAATCATTACAAGCCAAAGAATTTGGCTTACCCCATCAAAATGCTACAAGCCAAAAAGAACTGGAAGTTTTTGCCTCCTCCGAATCCCCAAGCCGTCGCCCAATTGCAAGAGGAGTTAAAAACGACTAAAAATCCCTACTTCCTTTCTTTAATGGTTAATCGAGGGATTTTAACTTTTGACCAAGCAAAACATTTCATGGTGCCGTCACTAGCTGATTTGCCTGACCCTTTCCTCATGCAGGACATGGAGATCGCAGTGGAACGTTTGGCGCTTGCCTTAGAAAATGGAGAAAAAATACTCATTTATGGCGACTATGACGTGGATGGAACTACTTCAGTCGCCTTAGTCTATGGGTACTTAACAGAAATATTAGGTGCAGATGCCGATTACTATATCCCCGATCGTTATAGTGAAGGATATGGCGTGTCCCAAGCGGGAATCCAATATGCCTATGATAACGAATATAGCCTTATCATCTCTTTAGATTGCGGCATCAAAGCCCATGAACGAGTTGAATGGTGTAACGAAATGGGCATTGATTTTATCATTTGTGACCACCATTTACCTGAAGAAACCATTCCAAAGGCCATCGCCGTTTTAGATCCCAAAAGGGTCGATTGCGCGTATCCATTTAAAGAACTAACGGGGTGCGGAGTTGGATTTAAATTGCTGTGCGCCTTTGCGCAGTCACAAGATTTAGACCTCGAGCCATTGTTCGATCGCTTGGATTTATTGGCCTGCTCGATAGCCGCCGACATGGTTCCGATCACGGGCGAAAATAGAATTTTGGCTTTTCATGGACTGATCAAACTAGGCGCAAATCCTAGTCCTGGACTAGCTTATTTATTGCAAAAGGCCATTAAAAAAGCGCCCATTCAAATTACCGATATTGTTTTTTCCATTTCGCCGATCATCAATGCCGCAGGTCGAATGGAACATGCCCATGGAGCGGTGAAGTTATTGTTGGCCTCCGACCTCATCGAAGCTCAAATGTTGGCCGAGACTGTGATCCAACAAAACCTGGAGCGCCGGGTGGTCGAAAAGGAAATCGTCAGCCAAGCGCTCTCAATATTTGACAACAACAAATTTTTGCAAACCGCCAAAAGCACCGTTCTATTTCAAGCCGGTTGGCACAAGGGGGTCGTCGGAATCGTCGCCAGTAAAATTCAAGAGTTTTATTTTAGACCCACCATCATTTTAACAGAATCACACGGGCAGATTGTAGGATCGGCCAGATCGGTCGAAGGTTTTGATATTCATGCAGCTTTAGAAAAATGTGCCGATTTACTGGCTCAATTTGGCGGACATACCCATGCGGCAGGATTACACCTAAAACCCGAAAACTTGCAAGCATTTATTGAACGTTTTGAGGCGCTCGTACAAACCGGATTGCCAACAGGCGAGTTGAGGGCTGAATTGACTGTCGACTTACAAGTGCCATTAGAAGCCATGACGCTCTCCTTTTACGATCAATTATTATCCCGGCTTTCCCCCTATGGTCCTGGCAATATGATGCCCAATTTTCTAAGTGGACCTATTTATTTAAGCAAAGCGCCATTTATCATGAAGGAGGATCACTTAAAATTACATGTGTCCTCTACGCCTTCTGGTTCAGCTTGGGAGGCCGTGGGTTTTGGGATTCGCAAAGATTTTTATGAAGGCCTTTTACATGCCTACGAAAAGCAGCTCGCGTTCCAAATGGTTTATCATGTGGAAATTAATGAATTTCGAGGCGATCGCAATTTGCAATTGAGGATTTTAGATATTTCAGAAATTTAAAAATTAGGCGTAAATTTGAATTTAAGTTAAAACTTAATGCCAATGAGACTAATTGTTACAGGTTCTATGGGCCTAATCGGTTCCGAAGTAAGTGAATATTTTCTGCAGAAAGGGTGGGAAGTTCATGGGATTGATAATAACCAGCGGGCCGTGTTTTTTGGGATGCAAGGAGATAATTCGTCCAACAAAGATCGCCTAAAAATATATGGTTCATCGTATCAATTGCACAATACCATTGACATTCGAGATCGTCAGGCTATTTTAGACATTATTCCGGCCATTAAACCGGATGCCATTGTTCATACCGCGGCCCAACCAAGCCATGACCGGGCGGCATCGATTCCCTTTGAGGATTTTGATACCAACGCCGTGGGAACTTTCAACTTATTAGAATCCCTTCGTCGCTACGATACAAACGTTCCTTTTGTGCATTTGTCGACCAATAAAGTATATGGAGATGCTCCCAATTTGATCAAAATGAAGGAGTTGGAAACCCGTTTTGACTATGATGATCCCACCTATTCCGAGGGTATTTCAGAAAGTTTTAGCATCGATCAGTCCAAACACTCGTTGTTTGGGGCTTCTAAAGTATCGGCTGATATTTCTGTACAGGAATATGGACGTTATTTTAATATGCCAACCGCCTGTTTACGAGGAGGTTGCCTAACAGGCCCCAATCATGCCGGGGTTGAATTGCATGGATTTTTAAGTTATTTAATTAAGTGCAATATCGAGGAAAAGGAATACACCGTTTTCGGATACAAAGGAAAGCAAGTACGCGACAATATCCATTCCTATGATGTAGCTCGTTTTATTGAGGAGTTTTTAAAGGCTCCACGCATCGCTGAGGTTTACAACATCGGTGGAGGTAAAGATAATTCGGTTTCCATTTTAGAGGCCTTTGATTTAATTGCCAAAATTTCTGGCAAGCCCATGAAATATAAGTATGTTGACCAAAATAGAATTGGCGATCACATCTGCTATTACAGTGATTTGAAAAAAATGAAAGCCCATTATCCAAATTGGGCTATTACCAAATCGCTTGAAGACGTGTTTGTAGACATTTATACGCGCTACATGGAAACAGCTCAATCATGAAAATATTAATTACAGGTGGCTGCGGGTTTGTTGGCTCAAATTTAGCCATCCTCTTCAAGCAATATTATACCGGTTCAGAAATCTATTGCTTAGACAATCTTTCCAGGCGAGGATCTGAAATTAATTTACAAAAAATACTAGCACAAGGCATTCATTTTGTCCATGGAGATGTGCGCATAAAAACGGATTTGGAGCGCATTCCCGCTGTGGATGTTGTCATAGATGCCGCGGCTGAACCCTCTGTTTTAGCCGGAACGATTCCTGGGGAGTTGGAGAATTTAATTGACACCAACCTGAATGGCACGATCAATACCTTGTATTTTGCCAAAAAACATCAGGCGGCTTTCATCTTTTTATCCACGTCACGAGTATATCCATACGATCGCTTATTGGACGTTTCACTCACCGCGAAACCCAATCGATTCAATCTTTCTGACGCACAAGCCATGCCGGGGATTTCGTTGAAGGGCTTAACTGAAGATTTTCCATTAACGGGTTTAAGATCTTTATACGGAGCGACTAAATTGGCCTCCGAATACCTCATTCAAGAATTTGCACATAACTTTAATATCCCGGCGGTCATCAATCGATGCGGAGTATTGAGTGGACCTTATCAAATGGGGAAGATTGACCAAGGCGTTATTGTGCTATGGATGGCCAGGCATTTTTGGAAAGGCTCTTTGTCTTATATTGGTTTTGACGGGAAGGGCCAACAAGCACGCGACGTGTTGCATGTACGCGATTTATTTCGTTTGGTCCAATGGCAAATATCCCATTTGAGTTTACAAAAAGGGCAAATATTCAACGTGGGGGGCGGTTTAGAGCAGACCATTTCCTTATCCGAATTAACCGATGTTTGTGCTGAAATTACTGGAAATAAAATTTCAATAACTCAAACGGCTGAAAATAGACCTGGAGATATCCCGATTTATGTAACCGATAATACTAAAATCACCGAGTTTAGTGCTTGGCGCCCTGAAATCACCGTCCCAACACTTTTATCTGAAGTTTACGATTGGTTTAAACAAGATGAGGCCATGTTGAAACCTATTTTATCCTAAGACATGAAACTAAGTGTTGTCATTCCTGCATACAATGAAGAAGGCTCGATTAAAGAGACCTTAACTTCCTTATATACGGCACTTTCGACGGCTGAAGTCGATCATGAAATTGTAGTGGTCAACGATAATTCCAAAGACAAAACCTTAGAAATCCTTCAAGAACTACAGAAAGATATTCCCACTTTGGTGTGTTTTACGAATCCTGGCCCTAATGGTTTTGGTTATGCGATTCGCTACGGCTTAGACCGATTTACGGGGGAATGTGTCGGTGTCATGATGTCGGACTTATCTGATGACCCGAAAGATTTAATTGCCTTTTATCGACTCATGGTACGCGATAATTTAGACTGCGTGTTCGGTTCACGCTTCATGAAAGGCTCAGCGGTATACGATTACCCCAAGCATAAATTAGTGATTAATCGGATTGCCAATTGGCTCATCAAGGTTTTAGTCGGCATCAAATACAATGACTTTACCAATGCCTTTAAAATGTATCGAAGCCATACGATTGAGGGCTTGAAACCATTTTTATCTGCACACTTCAATTTAACCATTGAGTTGCCTTTGAAGGCCATCATCCGAGGTTATTCATTCGGGATCTTGCCCAATTCCTGGAGAAATCGCAAAGCGGGTGAATCCAATTTAAAAATCAAGGAAATGGGGAGCCGGTATTTATTTATTTTACTGTACATTTTAATCGAAAAATACCTTTCGAGAAATGATTATTTAAAAAAATAAATCAAGATGAAAAAGCGATTATTCTTAGGATTTTGTATCGCCATCTCATTGCCCATTGCCATTCACTTTTTCCATTTATTTACTACCCTAGAAAATACACCTACTTGGTCTGATGACTTTCTATTTTTAGAAATGATTCCTGACCTGTTTGATGGTGCGAGTACAAAATCTCTGATAGCCCAACTATTTGCTTCACATAACGAAATTCATCGCATTGCTTTTGCGCGAATTTGGGTTGCGCTCTACTACTTCATCATGCATGAAATCAATTTTAAATATTTGATTTTGTTGGCTAATTTGCAGATGATTCTCATTTTAATTCCTTTTTATAGCTATTTAAAAAGGCAACAATTATCTCCCATTCACTTAATCCCTATCACTTTAATTCTCTTTTCAGGATTTGGGAATCTAGACAACTATAGTTTAATCGGCAGCTTACAGCATACCTCTTCCATACTTTTTATGGTTTGGATTTCGTATGGTTTACTATTTTATGAAGATAAAAAATGGGTGCTTTTGATGGCCCTTTTTTATCCCTTTGTGTCTTCGGAAGGAATTGCCTTTATTCCAATAGTAGCTGTTATTTTATGGACACAAAAAAGTAAATGGGCTTCACCTTTTAGTTTTTTAGGCTTAGGAATTATTGGTTTTTACATGGCTAATTATCATCCACGTGAACAACCGAATATTGGTATTACCTCACATACTTTATTCGAATTAGGCCAAGGATTTTTAGGGTTTTTAGGAATATTTCGATTGCCCTTTTCAGATTCACATCGATCTGAAATAGCAGCTTTATTTGGCCTTGTCGTCATCGCTATTTTAATTTATTCCTTCCTTCGAGTCGTTAAAAAACAATCCTTTCAATCCCTTGCCTTCCCATTTTTAATCTATCTGCAAATCATGGCCACGGGCGCCTTAATTTGTATTGGACGTTTTCAAATGGGTGACATTCTTGACATTGCTATTTCGGAAAGATTTTTCACCTATGGGCTTATTGGCCTCATACTGCTTTACCTAATTCTTATCCATCAACTTGAATTTTTACGTCGCACCTGGACGCTAGGTTTAATTGCGAGCTTCCTGTTTTTTACCGTTTCAACTTATTTTTCAATCATCCCAACAATGGATATTTCGTTGCGATTACGAGCAAACTTGATCAATACTTACCATCAAAAAAAATCAAGTGCTTATGAGGGGCAGATCTATGACTTCAACTTATTACATAATCCGAAATATTATCATTTCCCAGATTCCAATATTCCTACCCTTTCTTCGATCCAAGAGGGTATAAAAAATGCGTCCATTTTTAAAATTCCGGCTGAATATTCCTTTCGAACCAAAGGGAATATCCGTGCGATTTATTTTCAAAATTTACCATTGAAAAAAGACCATGATCGTTTTTTAATCATTCGATCGATTAAGGCGCCAGGTGAATTTATATGTAGCGCTTTAGTCTACGATGAAAAACCATTAAGCCCTAAAATGGCCAATGTATGGCTACCCAAAGATGCCCATTTAACCGGCAATGAATATTATCTTTTTTCATTAGATCATCAAAAGGTAGTCGACGTGCTTAAACTGGAAGGTGAACCTAAGAAGTTAAACTGAAAGTAGTAGGCCAAAGATTTCTGCCGTAGGAATTTTTTATTACAGGGTTTTCTATCGACGACATACAGAAGTAATTTTATATTTTAAAATTTACGGCACTTCCTTTTAACTTTTTTGATAAAAAGAATAATTAATACTCATAATGTATGTAGTTTTAAAACTCATTACAGCTTAGAAAAATCTAAAAAATGAAATTCATTACACACGTTC
The DNA here is from genome assembly GCA_945866095.1 of Spirosoma fluviale. Lineage (GTDB taxonomy): Bacteria > Bacteroidota > Bacteroidia > Cytophagales > Spirosomataceae > Aquirufa > Aquirufa fluvialis_A. The sequence continues at coordinate 14,532 of CAMBGA010000026.1, read as the reverse complement.
CAGCAGCCATCTTAGCCTTTTTATTCTTATTGGGTGGCCTCAGTTTCTTTTTACCATTATTACCTGTGCCAGCCATGACCGGAAATTCATTAACCTTTTTCAACCTTTTGGGAACAACAGGCTATATGGCAGTCGTCAAAATATTGGAAATTATGGGAGGTGTCTTAATCATCTTGCCAACAAAGCGTACCTTAGCAACCGTCATTTTAGCACCCATTTCGGTCAATATTTTCCTTTTTGAAGTTTTTATGATAGGAACTCCTGGAATTGGAATTATACTCATCACATTGATAGGAATTTTGATTTACCAAGAAAAACAGAAATTTATGGCATTGCTATAAGGCCTGAAAAGCCAAAGAACTTAAGAAAATTAGCCTAGCAAAAACTTTTTGAATCCTTCAAAATCCGTCCCCAACAGGATGGATTTTTTTTGCTTGTCCAGCAACTCAGATAAGCGCAATGGAACAGGAACTTTTCCGCCGATCACCGCCTCGACCGTTGGCAAAAATTTAGCATAATGGGCGGTCGATAAAACCAGTCCGGTAACCTTCTCCCCACACTCTTTTTTATATTGCAAAAGACCATCGTACCCCACCGCTGTATGCGGACACATGATATAACCTGTTTTTTCATATACCTCCGACATTCTCTTTTTCGTTTGAACATCATCGGTAAAATAGCCTTTGACCAACTGCTTTATTTCATCCAAAACTCCCCCAGAAAGAATTTGCATCCGCACAAAATTGGAAGGACTTCCCACATCCATGGCATTGGATAGGGTCTCTAAACTAGGTTCAGGGTGATAAACTCCCGTCGACAAATAATCAGGAACCGGATGATTTTCATTGCAAGCCGCGATAAAAGCTTTGACAGGCAAACCCATTTGATACGCCATCAAACCCGCACTCAAATTTCCAAAATTCCCCGATGGTACACTGAAAACCAATGGGTCTTGTAAGCCCTTTCTTTTCGCCTCCGCATAGGCCGCAAAATAATAAAACGACTGAGGAATTAATCGCGCAATATTAATCGAATTAGCTGAAGCCAAATTAAACTTCTCCCGTAAATCCGCATCCAAAAATGCTTGCTTAACTAATCGTTGGCAATCATCAAAAGTCCCTTCAATCTCCAAAGCCTCCACATTTCCACCTAAAGTCGTCAACTGCATTTCCTGAATGTCCGAAACTTTTCCAGATGGGTACAAAATAGTCACCGAAATTCCTGGCGTATTAAAAAATCCTTGGGCCACCGCCCCTCCTGTATCCCCAGAAGTCGCCACTAAAATTCGTATTTCCCTCTGATGTTTGACCAAATAATGCGACATAACCGCTGCCATAAATCGGGCACCAAAATCCTTAAAGGCCATCGATGGCCCATGAAATAATTCCAAAATTTCAACTCCCGGCTCCAATGAAAACAAAGGCGCCTCAAAATTCATCGAACTCGCAATAATAGACTTTATTTCCGCTTCGCTTAAATCGTCTCCCAATAAATTATTACATACAACCTCCGCAATTTCAACCAAGGATAAATCCTGAATCGTATCAAAAAAGGAATCCGGCAAACGCTTAATTTCAGTCGGCATATATAGCCCATTATCCGGAGGTAAACCTCTGAAAATTGCTTCCTCGAAAGAAACATTTGGGCTGGATTTTTGCGTACTATAAAGAATCATATTTTTAAAAATGCACCTTAAGGAGCTATTTATTAACCTTTTGCGTTTATTAATCGTTCTCCTTCTAATACAGGTAAGACATCATATCGGTCCATTTCTAAACAAAAAGCGATGTCTTTTTCGATGCCTAAACCTAATAGTCTTTTGACGTGTGAGGAGTTTTTTACGGCGGTCAACATATCTTTTGAGGCGACATTGAAGTTTTTCCAGGCCATTAATGCCGCGTCATCGGCTACCTCATATACGCCGGTCAATTGGTCTATCAAGGCTCCAGCAAACAAAGTATCCTCCAAATTTGGTTTGCCCTTCCAACCCGCACAAACCACCAAAGCGTCTCCCTCCCATTTATTCAAAGCCTCCGTAATGCTGGATAAATTTAAAAATGCCCCCACATATAATTGGGGAGCTTCGGCAGACCGACGAATCGCCACGGTACCATTGGTCGTCGTTACACAAATTTTTGCTCCTTTAACCTTCGGGTCTTGGTATGAAAAGGGAGAATTGTCAAAGTCAAAACCCTCCGGCGTGATGCCATTGCGCTCCGCCGAAATCAAATATCCTTTTTCACGAAACGATTGGCATAATTCAATCTGCTCGACCGGAACAATTTCTGCCGCCCCATGCGCAAAAGCCGTCACCATGCAAGAAGTTGCCCTAAAAATGTCCACCACCACGACACATTTATCCGATAAATCATATAAATGAATTAAATCCGGCGAGAAGCATACATCTATTTTACGCATCTTAAATGAAAGGCATTTTAACGATTTGAGCTTTTAATGATTTGTCACGGATGGAAATAAAAATCTCTGAGCCAACCGCGCTTTGGGATGTTTCTACATATCCCATCCCGATGCCCTTAGACAAATTGGGGGATTGTGTTCCTGAAGTCACTTCGCCAATCACCTCTCCCGCCGCGTTTAAAATGGGATAATGTTGGCGCGGAATTCCACGGTCAATCATCTCGAAACCCACTAACTTTTTCTTAGGTCCAGCCGACTTAATCGCCGCATGGAAATCCTTCATGATAAAATCCTTATTAAATGAAGTAATCCAACCCAAGCCTGCTTCAATCGGCGAAGTCGAATCATCAATGTCATGGCCATATAAACAATAACCCATTTCCGTTCTCAAGGTATCCCTCGCACCCAAACCAACCGGCTGAATTCCAACCGATTCACCCGCCTTAAAAATAGCATTCCACATCGCTAGGGCATTTTTATTCTCCACATATATCTCAAAACCTCCCGCTCCCGTGTACCCTGTATTTGAAATAATAACCTCTGAAAACCCAGCCATATTACCTATTTTAAAGGTATAATAAGGCATCTCAGATAAATTTACATCGGTCAACTTTTGTAAAACAGGAAGTGCATTGGGCCCCTGAACCGCAAATAAACTGTAGTCGTCGGATCGATTTGTCATTTCAACCCCAAAGGTGTTATGAGACGAAATCCAATTCCAATCTTTCTCAATATTAGACGCATTAACCACCAAATAATATTCATGGGCGTTCACACGATACACCAATAAATCATCCACAATACCCCCCGTGGCATTAGGCAAACAGCTGTATTGCACTTTGCCATCTGTTAATTTAGACGCATCATTCGAACAGACATATTGAATTAAATCCAAGGCTTTTTCTCCCTTCAATAAAAATTCACCCATGTGACTCACGTCAAATACCCCCACATTATTGCGCACACACACATGCTCCTCAATTAAATTCGTGTATAAAACAGGCATGTTAAAACCTGCAAAAGGGACCATTTTAGCTCCCAAACCTACATGCGTGTCATTTAAATGCACAAATTGCAAAGCGCTTTCTTCCATATTATTCTCTATATAAAACTTGTAATAGTGTCTGTCCCACCGCTTTTAACGTAGACTTGTCGATGGTATTCAAATTGTCTTGATGTGTATGGTGAAAGGGCCCAAAATCAAATCCGCCGTTCACCGGCCTTATATCGATGATGTCAATCATCTGAATTTTCCCTACTTCATTCACCGCCGTATGGTCGTCCGTTATCCCAAAAGCGTCTTCGTCGATGAACATATTTCCGTATCCTAAATCAGCAGCCGTCGCCCAAATAGAGCGCACGATTCCGGGTGCATATTGCATAGAAGAGCCTTCATGTGGAAATTTAGCTCCTCTGGCACCCACCATGTCCAATAAAATTCCATAATAAGGACGGTAGTTTTCTGGGATGATGTTCGTGGCCCAATGTTGAGATCCTAGGGCCCAACTGGTCGTCGACGGGTTTCCAGTAAAATCATGGGGTTCGCCATGATCTTCTAAATCAAAGAAAATTAGGTCCACGCCGACCGTCGGTTTTTTGGTTGTTTGGGATAGGAGCCTCGCGATTTCCAACATAACCCCTACGCCACTCCCACCATCATTTGCCGCGTCAATCGGCTTATTTTTATCCACCGAATCTTTGTCGGCGATACTTCTTGCATCCCAATGCGCCCCCAATAAAATCCGTTTTTGAATTTGCGGTTGGTATTGCGCCATAATATTATATCCCTTCATTTTATATCCGTCATAACGGAAGGAAGTAAATTCTTGGATTTTGACTTGCCAACCGTAGCCCTTTAATTTTTCAACAATCCAATCCTTGCATTTGATTTGTGCTGGAGAATTAGGAATTCGAGGGCCAAAACTTACTTGCTTCGCGATGTGCGCATAGGCCGAATCGGAATTAAATACAGGAGTTTCAACGATGACTGCCGTAGATGCTACGTTCGTTTCTTGGCTTTTCGTGCTCTTATACCAAATGAAAACTCCACTGAGAATAAAAAGAACCAACAAAAATAAGGCGATGCGAGAACGATTCATTTTACAAAGATAAGGGCTTGGAATTAAGAATTCCTATTTGATATTCGTACCTTGCAGCCTAATTACAAATAAATCATGGGCATTAACCCAAAACAGGAAAAATTCTTAAAAGAAATTCAAGCAGAAATCCTCGAATTTTTTGAACTCAACGATTATCGATCGTACTCGGTCAACCAAATTCACAAAGCATTTGCGATTCGCGACCGAAAGACCAAGGAAATTTATTCCGACGCCGTAGATAAATTAGCACAAGAAAACAGGATCATTCGCCAGTCGGATGGAAACTATAGATTTGACAGTGAATCATTCCAAGTCAAAGGACGCGTAGACCACGTAAATTCACGTTTTGCCTTCATCGTAACCGAAGGAGAGGGAAAAGATATTTGGGTCGCGACGGCAGATTTAATGTTTGCCAAAGATGGAGATACAGTCCTCGTTCAAGCACGTAGACCTTCTGAAAAAAAGAAAAACGACCGCCCGGAAGGGGAGGTGGTTGAGATTTTAGAGAGACGTTCCCCCGAGTTAGTGGGCGTCATTCAAGTCACCCCACACTATGCGTTTTTAATCCCCGATTCAAAAAAAATATACGAAGATATTTATGTGCCGCGCACGGAAACGATGGCGGCCAACCACCTAGACAAAGTGATCGTCGAGGTGACTCGTTGGGCCTCCGCCGGTAAAAAAGCAGAAGGCCGAGTCGTCAAAGTATTAGGTAAAGCCGGTGAAAATGACACTGAAATGCACTCCATTTTGGCGGAATTTGGGCTTCCTTATGATTTCCCAGAAGAGGTGGAATTGGCCGCTGAGGATATCCCAACCACCATTTCAAAAGACGAAATTAAAAAGCGAAAAGATTTTAGAAAGGTCTTGACCTTTACCATAGATCCCGTAGACGCAAAGGATTTTGACGATGCGATTAGCTATCAAATTTTGGCCAATGGACATACGGAAATTGGCGTTCACATAGCCGATGTTTCGCATTATGTAAAGCCCGGAAGTGTATTAGACCAAGAGGCTTATCGACGTGCGACCTCCGTTTATTTGGTGGATCGTGTCGTTCCGATGTTGCCCGAAAAACTTTCCAATGGCCTTTGTTCTTTGAGGCCCAACGAAGACAAATGTACGTTTTCGGCCGTTTTCGAATTAGACAAAAAGGGGAAGATTGTCAAAGAGTGGTTTGGAAGAACGTTAATCCATTCGGATCGCAGGTTTGCCTACGAAGATGCACAAGTTTTAATCGAACATGAGGGGCCTTCTGAAGATCCTTATGAGCCCGTCATCAAAGATTTAAATCGGATTGCAAAAACATTTAGAGATGCCCGATTTAAACATGGATCGGTCAATTTCGATTCGACGGAACTGCGGTTTTTGTTGGACGAAGACGGAAAACCCATTGCCGTATATCCTCGCGAGCGCAAAGATGCGCATAAATTAATTGAGGAATTTATGTTGTTGGCCAACAAAAAAGTGGCTGAATATGTACATGAATTAAAGCAAACGGATCCGCGAAATACAATGGTATATCGGATACACGATGCGCCTGATCCAGAAAAACTACGCGTGTTTTCTTCCTTTGCGAAAAAATTTGGGTACCAAGTAACCACGGAACCCAAGCAAGTGAGCCAGTCATTCAATGCGTTGATGGAAAATATTCAGGGGAAAGCGGAGGAGAATGTATTACAAAGTTTGGCGGTTCGGACTATGTCGAAGGCTAAATATAGCACTGATGCGATTGGGCATTTTGGCCTTGCCTTTCCATTTTATTCACACTTTACAAGTCCTATTCGTCGCTATCCGGATGTCATGACGCATCGATTATTGCAACATTATTTAGATGGGGGTGAGACCAAAGATCGCTCGCCGATCGAGATTCAATGCAAGCATTCTTCGGATCGGGAGAAGTTGGCCTCCGAAGCAGAACGTGCTTCCATTAAATACAAGCAAGTGGAATACATGAGTTTACATGAGCCACAGGTATTTGACGGAATCATTACAGGCGTAACGGAGTTCGGGATTTTTGTGGAAATAGGAGATACTTCTTGTGAGGGACTTGTGCGGATGGTCGACCTAAACGACGATTTTTACGATTTAGATAAAGAAAATTACCGGATTGTGGGCAAGTCCAATGGACGCGTATTCACTTTTGGCGATGCGGTCAAAGTGAAAGTACGTGATACGAATTTGGCCAAAAGGACGATCGATTTAGAAATGGTGGGGATGCGCTCTGGAACAGGATTTAACAATAATCGTTCTAGAAAAAGAGAAGCGCCAAGAGGAAATCGGGTCATTCCAAAAGGAAGCGAGCGAAGGAGAAATACGGGGAGAAGGTGATTTAGGTAAGAGATAATAAAAAAATTATATGCTTATTTGGGATTCAATTCCAAAAATATTATGTAATTTTAGGAATTCAATCCTAATATATGATATTTCGAACCTTACAAAACGAGATAGAGTCCCGCTTATTTAAAGGAAAAGCCATCTTGCTTTTTGGCCCAAGACAAACGGGTAAATCCACCTTAATTCATGCCATCTTATCAGCGCAAGAAAAATCGTTTCTTTATCTAAACGGTGATGAGGCAGATGTACGAGACATACTATCAGAAACCACATCCACGAAACTTCGTAATTTAGTTGGACCCCACCCCTTAGTCTTCATTGATGAAGCTCAACGCATCCCTGGTATTGGTCTAACCCTTAAATTATTCACCGATCAGATTCCAGAAATTCAGGTAATTGCGACAGGATCATCTTCCTTTGACTTATCCAATAAAGTCAATGAGCCATTGACCGGCCGTAAATATGCCTTCCACCTATACCCCATAAGCTTTGCCGAAATGGTGCAACATCATGGTTTATTAGCTGAAAAAAGACTCCTTGAGCAAAGACTTATTTACGGCTCTTATCCTGAAATCGTCACACACCCAGGAGCAGAGATAGAGCGACTAAAATTATTAGCCAGAAGTTATTTGTATCAAGATATTTTAATGCTTGAACAAGTCAAAAAACCAGTACTCTTAGAAAAGCTACTTAAAGCACTTGCCCTGCAAATAGGCAGCGAAGTAAATTATCATGAATTAGCGCAAATAGTAGGAGCCGATAATAAAACGGTCGAGAAGTATATCGATCTATTGGAAAAATCATTTGTAATCTTCCGACTACCAGCCCTAAATCGAAATGTCCGCAATGAAATAAAAAAAGGAAAAAAGATTTATTTCTATGATTGTGGCATCCGAAATGCCATTATTAATAACTTCAGTTCAGCCGGTCAACGTACCGATATAGGCGCTTTATGGGAAAATTATGTAATCGCTGAGCGCCGAAAGTATCTTGCATACAACAATATGGGCGTAGATGCTTATTTCTGGCGAACTAGCCAGCAACAAGAAATAGACCTCATCGAAGAAAGTGGGGACACCATTCAAGCATTCGAAATTAAATGGAATTCACATTCAAAAGCCAAATTCCCATTGACCTTTCGTACGAATTATCCCCAAGCCTTGACTCATGTTGTTAATCCTGGAAATTTGGAGGAGTTTGTTAGAGAGGGATATAAGTAATAGTAAGGAGTAATAGGTAATAGGGCTTGGGTCCGAAAAAGCAAAAAGCCTGACATGTTTGTCGGGCTTTTCTTATTCATTATCCTAATCAAAGTCTTAGTCTTGCACCAGTGGTCCAGGTCTAGAAGTTTGGTATAAATCGTACCAGTCTTGATGTTCCAAATCTATATTAAATGAATTCACAATATTGCGAATGCGCGATTCTTCTAGCGTGCCAATCAAAGGCAAGGCACCTAATTTAACCACCCAAGCGACTGCGATAGACTCAATATTACTCTCGTATTTAGCCGCCATCTCATTTAATTTTTTACGAACTCGCAGTGCGATTTCATCCGTTCCTTGTTCGATACGTCCGCCAGCCAAAGGTGACACAGCCAATGGCCGCATGTATTTTTGCTTGATGTAATCCAGCGCTCCATTATCCAAAGCAGTGGTTTGCAATAAATTTAAATCGATGTGATTGGAAACCACCGGGATATTTAAATACGAAACGAGCAATTGATGCTGATATACCGTAAAATTAGATACACCAATATTTTTCACTTTCCCCGAACTTTTCAATTTTTCTAGCGCCAAGGCCGTTGATTCCAAATCCGACAAAGGGTCCAATTGGTCCAACAAAAACACATCTAAATAATCGGTTTTTAAATTTCGTAACGAGTTCTCAACGGATTTTGAAATATGATCAGCCGATGTATTGACATGCTTAACCCGTATTTCTGGTCGGGCCGCATGGGGTAAACAAACGCCACATTTAGAAAATAAAATAATATCTGAGCGGCGCACAGATCCCGATGAAATAAGCTCACCAAAAGTCTTTTCACAAGAATAATCGCCATAGCGATCCGCATGATCAAAGGTATTAATCCCTAATTCAAGACATAATTGGACTATTTTCTCCATGGAAGCCACATCATTTTCCCAACGCCAAAAACCATAAATGGCCGGAGAAACTTTGGGGCCGGCATCACTTAAATATACTTTTTCCATATGCTAACTTTTTAAAATTAATTGGGAAGCCTCCCGCAAATCACGTACCACAAAAGTGGCATTCGTTTCTTCACCTTCAGGGGCCAAACGTATCGTTCTAAGTCCAGCTCTCGTTCCCGCGATGATGTCTCGCTCATGATCCCCCACCATAAATGAAAGATCAAAGTCGACCTGGTATTTAGCCGCCGCCTTCTCAATCAATAAAGACCCCGGTTTTCTCGTTAAAGATCGGCTATCAAAATTTTCATGATAAGGACAAAAATATAAATCATCTAAAACGCCACCGCAAGCTTTTTGAATCGCTTCATGAATCGCATATACGTGCTTGCGTTCATAAAGTCCTTTGGCGATACCGCTTTGATTCGTAATAACGACCAATAAATATCCAGCTTCTTTTAAGGCGATTAAAGCCTCAGGGACCCCTTTTGGAATGATAAAATCTTCCATGCGGTACACATAATCCACACGGTCTACATTTAGAACACCGTCACGATCCAAAAAAATGCACTTTTTTTCATATAAAACTTAGGCAAACAAGCGTGACCAAGGGATGCGGCTTAAAATTAATAAAAGACCGATTCCATTAAAGATCAACGCATTTTTATGCTTAGCTGAATTTGCTATATTTTTCTTGTTTTTGGCATTTACAATAGTAGCTAAAACAACCGCAATCACGTTCACTGAAATATGCTCAACGGCAATTAAACGAGTCGCTGGATCTTTCATCGCCGCGCCAAAATCAGCAAAAGCTGCAGCAGTCACGGGGCTTAAGAAAAAATAAAGTACTAGGCCTATTAACAATTGAGTGTGTAAAGAGATCATGAAAAACAATCCGGCTTTGCGATCTGCGTCAACAAAAGCGCCTCCGCTGGATAATCCGCGAATAGCGCGAATCAATAGATTTAAACCTAAAATAAACACAAGTACAAAAAGCACTATGTGAACATTTGTTACAATAGAATACATATCGTGTAAGTTTGATTTGTGCAAAGATACAAAAAGGGAGTGGAACGCGACCTTAATTACGTTTAATCCTCCAATTTTCTTTACCTTTATGGCTTAATTTTCTTTAATTATGTCAGACCCGAGTAAGTTAACCGCGGTAGTGAATGCGCGTTGTCCTCGTTGTCACGAAGGCCGACTTTTTAAATACAAATGGTGGGATCTTTTAAATTTCACTCAAATGCATGAAAATTGTCCCCACTGTGATTTGAGGTATGAAGTTGAGCCCGGATTTTTTTTTGGTGCCATGTACATTTCATACGCATTTACGGTAGGGATTATGTTGGTAGGCGGAATTATCGTTTTCAATTTTTTCAATGACCCCCCAGCGATGGGTTATGTGGTGCCTATTACCCTATTTTCTTTGGTCATGGTCCCGTTCAATTTTAGGACGGCCCGCGTAATCTTTATTCATTTGTTTTCTGGTATTTCCTACGAACAAGAATCGATCAATAGCTAATGAAAATACTCGATTACTACATTTTAAAAAAGTTTCTGAAGACATACGTTTTCGCGGTTTTTTTAATTGTATTAATTGTCATGGTCATCGATTATACAGAAAAAATTGATGATTTCATTCGCAAGCAGGCGCCCATGGATGCCATTCTTTTTGATTATTATTTGAATTTTATTCCCTACTGGGCCAACTATATTTCGCCGTTGATGGTGTTTATTGCGACCGTGTTTTTTACGGCCAACCTAGCCGCGAAAACAGAAATAATCGCCATTTTGAGTTCTGGGGTTAGCTTTACTCGATTAATGAGGCCCTATTTAATTGGGTCAACCATCATTGCCATCGGGACTTTTATTATGATTGGTTGGGTTGTCCCAAACGCCAATAAAATTCGTGTTCCTTTCGAACATCAATACATCAACGGTACCTACTTTTTCGACAAGCGAGATGTGCATATCAAAATCGCCCCTGATGTATATGCCTATATTGAAAGCTACGACAACAACACAAATACCGGTTATCGCTTCAGTTTGGAACGTATTTCCAATAATGAGATCAAAGAGAAATTGATGTCCGACCGGATTACCTGGGATACCCTTCGCAAAAAATGGACGATTCATGATTTTCGAATTAGGAATTTAATGCCGGGGAAAACGGGAATTATATCAGGTGTAAAAATTGACACGACCTTAAATTTATTTCCAAAAGACTTTCAAAATAAACATTTGTTGCACGAAACTTTTACGCTGCCTGAGCTCAATCGGCACATCGATTTAGTCCGTTCTCGTGGCGCTGATGGCATAGAAGTATTTTTAATCGAAAAGTATTTGCGCTATGCCAATCCCATTTCTGTGATCATTTTAACAATCATTGGCTTCTTAGTTTCGGCGCGTAAATCCCGTGGTGGCGTAGGATTTCAAATCGCGCTTGGCTTTAGTTTGGCTTTTATTTACATCTTGTTTTTCATGATGAGCAAGGGAATTGCTGAAGGGGGTGGAATGCCTCCATTGTTGGCCGTATGGCTCCCAAACATTGTTTTTGGCGCCGTGGGTGTCGGGCTTTATTATACCTTACCTCGATAAGATGAAGACCGCTCCTCGCTTATTGGACTATTTCAAAATTCATTTTATTGTCATCATTTACGCTTTCACGGCCATTTTAGGCAATGCAACTCAGGCAAATACGCTCACGATCGTATTTGTCAGATGTGTGATCGCGTCGATCAGCTTGGCTTTGATTATTCGTTACAGTAAAAAAAGTTTTCGAGTAAGTACCTCTGTTTTATGGGTGTGGATTTTAAATGGGGGATTTGTCGCGATGCATTGGCTGTTGTTTTTTGGCGCGGTAAAAGTTTCTACCGTGGCCATGTGCCTGGCAGGCTTATCTACACAAACATTTTGGACCTCATTAATTGAGCCAATTGCCAAGAAAGTACGCATTTCGATGATTGAAGTTTTTTTAGGGCTACTCGTCATCGTGGCTTTAGTCATCATTTTTTCGGTCCAACAGGCACAGTGGCTCGGATTGCTTATGGGCATCGCTTCTGGGTTTTTTGGTGCGCTATTTTCGGTAGTCAATGGCCAATTCACGGATACACATGACCCGAAATTAATTACCTTTTATGAAATGATTGCCGCGGGAATCATGACCGGAATGGTTTGGAGTTTTGGGGCATTTGATGGGCTTGCTGGATATTTCCCGTTGGGACTCGACTGGCTCTGGATTGGAATTTTAGCGCTGGTTTGTACCGTGTATGCGTACACCGAAACCATCCATTTATATAAAGTTTTCTCTGTGTTCTCCATCAACTTAGTCATCACGCTGGAGCCCGTTTATGGAATTATTTTAGCGATTTATATTTTTGGTAGCAAAGAAATTATGCAACCAGGCTTTTATTGGGGCACCATTTTGCTGGTATTAACCGTCATGGCCCAACCTTTTTTAAAAAAATCCAAAAAATTGGTCTAAAAAATCTATTTTCTCTTCCCCTTTATCAAAAAGCTTTTTTAGCTTTACTAACTTTTAAAAAGTTAGTAAAGCTGGAAAAGCTAATCACAAAAATAAAAACGAGAGTAACAAAATTATAAGTTACCTGTTGAATTTAAACCTATTAATTAAATGAAAAAGTACAACGTTGCCATTGTGGGCCTTGGTTTTGGGGCTGAATTTATCCCTATTTATTTAAAACATCCTTTGGCAAATATGTATGCAATTTGCCAGCGAAACGCTGAAAAGCTGCAGGCGATTGGTGATGCATATGGAATCGAAAAACACTATACTGATTTTGAAGAATTAATTAAAGATCCGGCTGTTGACGTCGTTCACATTAACTCTCCCATTCATTTACATGCCGAACAAACCCTCAAAGCTTTGCTTGCAGGAAAACATGTAGCCTGTACCGTTCCTATGGCTACGAGCGTAGAAGAATGCAAGGCAATCGTGGAGGCTTCCCGTAAAATGGGGAAAAAGTACATGATGATGGAAACCGTGGTTTATTCCAGAGAGTTTTTATATATCAAAGAGCTTTATGACAAAGGGGAATTAGGAAAAATACAGTTTTTGAAAGCTTCGCACCAACAAGAAATGGATGGTTGGCCTGATTACTGGCCTGGACTTCCGCCGATGCACTATGCCACCCATTGCGTGGGGCCAGTGGCGGGATTGTTGCGTTTGGAAGCTGAATATGTGTCTTGTTTTGGATCAGGAACCATTCGTGAAGAATTGATCGCCCATTATAATTCACCTTTTGCCGTTGAGTCCGCACATATCAAATTTAGAGATTCTGATTTAAGCGCGATGGTTTACCGCTCGTTGTTTGACGTAGCAAGACAATACCGTGAAAGTTTCGAAGTGTATGGATCAAAAAAATCCGTGGAATGGCCTTTAATAGAAGGGGAAGAATTAGTTATTCACACGGCTAAAAAACCTGAGCCGGAAATTCCAGAAAAGGTACCAACACCCGATTTTGCTCATTATTTGCCAGAAGAAATTCAGCGATTTACCACTAAAGGTGTATACGATGAAGATGAAAACCAACACCTTTCCTTTACTCAAGGAGGAGGCCATGGGGGATCACATCCACATCTAGTCAATGAATTTTTGCAGGCATTAGCTGCAGATCGCGATCCATTCCCTAACGCTCAGCAGTCGGCCAATTGGACCTCCGTGGGTATATTAGCCCACGAATCGGCTTTACAAGGGGGAAAGATTATTGAAATACCAAAATTCTAATAGCCGAAAAATTTACGGCCAACAAAACCTATTTGAAATGAAAAAATTATTACTTGTATTGTTTTCAGTTTGTTCGATTGTGACCACTTTGGCACAAAATGCGCCAAAAGGCAGAAGACTCCAACTCCTATTTTTGGGGGATAAAGGGCATCATAAGCCTTTTGACAGATATCCTTCTTTGCAATCTGCCGTAGGGGTTAAAGGGATGAACATCACTTATACCGATAACTTAAAGGACTTAAATGATGAGTATTTAAATAAATTTGATGCCTTAATCATATTTGCCAATCAGGATTCCATCGCCGCACCTCAAGAAAAAGCCCTTTTAAAATATGTGGCTTCAGGACATGGATTAGTCGCTTTACACTGTGCTTCTTGGTGTTTTAGAAATTCTCCTGAATTTGTCAAAATGGTGGGAGGCCAATTTTGGCGCCATAAAATGGATTCCATCCGCATCAAAAATGAAATACCCGGACATCTTGTGCTAAAAGATTTTCCTGGGATCAAGACCGTGGACGAAACCTATTTGCACAGTAAATTACAGCCGGACAATATCGTTTTGCAGTCTAGAATTCTTGGCCCAGAACAAGCAAAAGATAAGCCAGGCGCAAGCACAGAGCCATATACTTGGATTCGTACCTATGGAAAAGGAAATGTTTTTTATACGGCCTACGGTCACGATGAAAGAACTTGGGACACGGAAGGATTCCAACAATTAGTCACCCAAGGTATTTTATATGCGGTCGGTGAAGAAAAAAGAGCTTTGTTGGACCAATTAAAA